>JANOFY010000420.1:0-9955 GCA_031413895.1 Planctomycetota bacterium
GCATCCACTGCGCACGCGCCGCGGACGAGAGCTCCTTCCACACGCCCTCGAGATCGTCCGACTGCTCGGCCGAGCTCTTCGCCTTGCGCGCCATCTCCTGGTTCTCGAGGTAGCGCTTGATCTTCTCCTCGAGCTCCGCGCGCGCCTTGTCCTTCGGGTTCGCCTCGGGCTTTTTCTCTTCGGCCTTCTGACCTTTCAGCGCCGCGTCGCGTCCGAGCATCCACGTCCCGTATCCGTACGACGCGCGGTACCAGTGCGCCTTCGAGCGCTTCGCCCACATCTGGCGCACCGTGTCGGGCGTCGCTTCCTTGGAGATGCGCGCCGCTTCCTTTGCGACCTTCGCCAGGAGCTCATCGCGCATGCGGTCGTCGAGGTATCCGCGCGCTTCCTCGAGCCCCATCTTCATCGCGGCGGCGGTCGCGAGGCGGCCCGCCTGCGTGTACCACATCTGCGTCACGCGCTCGCCGATGTAGCGATCGCGCGCTTTCACCACGCGGTCTTGCTTGCGCTTCGCGTCGGGGATCAGCGCACTGCCCGGGAACTTCTCCTTGAACGCGACGGCGCGCGCGAGCGCGTCGTCGTACTTGCGGCGCACGGACAGGACGTCGATCTGCGCCAAGTACTCGAGCTGATCCTGCAGCTTGGCGCGCTCGTTCGAACGTTGTACCGCGAGGCGAATGTCTTCGGTCCGATAGGAGCGGTCGAGCTCCGCGGCCCGTTGGTAGTGCTCGATCGCGCGCGGGAAGTCGTAGATGCGCTCGCAGAACTGCCCGAGTTTGAAATTGCCTGCGGCGGTTCCGAGTTGCGCGGCGGCCGATTCGCGGCCGTAGAGCTCGTCTTTCGTGTACACCTCGAGCGCCGGCACTTGCACCGTCGTGCTCGCGCCCGCAACGCGGTTCTTGGGCACCGGGATCGTCGTGCCGGCCGTCTTCAGCAGGATCGCGTCGGCGGTGCGATCGATGATGATGCCGACGAGCTCGGTACCGTCGACGGTCACGATCCGATCCGCGTCGATGAAGACTTCGTCGCCGGTGAGGTCGACGTAGCCGAACGACGAGCGCAGCTCGCGCTCTTGCTCGGGATGCAGGCGGCTCCACTCGAGCCGCACGACGCCGCCGTTGTCGAGGCGCACGAACGTGAGCCCGTCGGGATCGTGCGCGCGGATCGTGCCCCATTGAATCGAGCCGTCGCGCAGCTGGAGCATCGTCGCAGCCGCGTCGTCCGCCCCCCCGTCCACAGTGGTGGCTTGCGCGCTCGCCGCCCCGGCGCATACGGCGAGGCAGATCGCGCCGAAGATGGATCTCGCGGACTTCATTGAGTCGTTCCCTTTCCGATGATACGGCGCAGGCGCGTTCCAAACTGGACCTCGCGCAGGAGGATCGTGCTGAAGCGCCTCTCCCGTCGGACGCCGCCGCTCTCCCATGTGAACTCGACGTCGACGCGGTACTCGAGCGGACGCTTGGGGTTCTGCGTGGCGACCGCGGAATACAGGACGTCGGGCTGACCGGGCAATGGCCGGCGCTGGATCGCGACGGGCTCGCCGGCCTCGCCGTTTTCAACGGGGAAGAGCGATTCCTCGAGATCGGCGATGACGGCCTCGGAGACCGACGCGGTCTGCGTGCGCAGGAGCGCCGTGCGCGAGACGGAGGCGCCGAACGTGAGGAGTCCGAGGATCGCGGTCATGCCGAACAGCAAGATCCCCATCGCGACGAGCACTTCGATGATGGTGAAGCCGGCGCGGCGCGATCGATGAAACGTCTTCACAGGTCCCAATCCTCCCGGTACGTCGCGACGGGAACCTCGCGCACGAGCCGCTGGCCATAGTGGACGAGCGCGCCTGCGGCGTGCGTCGCGGCCGTCGTGCCGCGCTGCGCGCGCTTGACGGTCGCGAAGTTGCGATCGATCGACGTCACGCTCATCCACTCCGCGTCGATCAGGACGAACGCACCGCTCCCGAACGGCAATCGATCGCCGTCGTCCACGGTGAAGCCGCCCGTTTCGGTCTCGAGCGTCTGCACGAGGCGCGTGCGCCGCAATCGATCGACCGGCCGCTCGAGCTCGACCTCGAGTTGAATGCGGCGTGGCAAGAGCGGCTGGTGGCGCGCCTTCGGCATCCACGGCGCCGGCTCGTTCCAGGCGTGCAATTGTTCGTCGGGACGCAGCTTCGACCAGGCATCCCACGACGGCACGGCGCTCTCCGGAGTGCTCGCGATCTTCCAGCCGTCCTCGAGCGCCGTCGTCTGCGTCGCGCAGAGAATCCCGAGCCACAGCACGCCGCCCGACACTTCGTCGGTCGCGCCGGCCGGCGGGCGGTTCGACGTGCCGAAGAAGTCCGGCGCGAAGAACGACTTCGACGTCGTGTCGTCGGTGCGACGCTCGCCGCGCCAGAGAATGCCCTCTGCGCGCGCATTGGGATCGGTGAGCGACGCGGGGGCGATGAGCCACAACGCCTCGACGAGGCCGGGCTTGCCGATCTCGAGCGGCGTGTCGACCGCGATCTCGCCGGTGGACAGCCTCGCGGCGGACACGGCCTCCGCGCGCTCGTCCGCGAGGTTCCGCGCGATCTCGCGCGCCGAAGCCTGGCGAATCAAACGGATGCGCGGCCATTTCGACTCGGCGATGCCGTCACCGTCGGTGTCGAAGCGCACCCAGTCGATCACGCAGTCGCCGCGCGCTCCGCCTTCGATGCCGCGCAGATCGTGCGCGAGGAGATCGGTGATCACGCTGCCTTGCTCGAGCAAGCTGCGCCGCGTCTCGGCGCGCCGCCAGACCGAGAGCGTGCGATCGACGAGCTGAAAGACGACGACGAGCAAGAGCGACAAGAGACCGAGCGCGAGGACGAGCTCGACCATCGTCAGACCGCGTGTGTGCAGACGACGTCTCATCGCTCGACGCTCCGCAAGACGAGGTTCGGCGCGTAGTGGAACGCGCCGAAGCGCTGCAGCCGCGGCGACTCTTTCCAACCGTGCGACATGCCGGTCGCAAGGTCGAACGCGTTCGGCGAGTACTGCACGAAGATGCGCCAGTCGACGTGATCCGATTGCTGGTTCACGAGGAGCGGCTGACCTTCGTTGTCGCCTTTCCAATAGAGCTTGAGGCGCGCATCGGTCTCGGGATCGCCGTCCCACGGCGCGTCGGGATCGGTGCGCTGCAACACTCCGACTTGGCTGGCTTCGCCGTCGGTCTTGAAGAAGAAGCACGACGAGAGGAGTCCCGCCGGCTGATCGACGGACATGCCGAAGTACGCGAGCTCCGGCGCGTCGGCTTTCGGCGCCCAGCGATCCCAGTAGCGGAACGGGAAGAGGATCACCGCTTCACCGGACGTGTGCGGCGCGCGCACCGTGCCGAATCGCCCACGGAAGAGGCCCTCACCCTTCTCGTCCATCGCGCCGGCGACGGTCGAAGCGCGCGGCATCTCGAGCGAGTTCCCGCTGAGACGCGTGTAGTGGATGAGCTCCGAGCCGATGAGGATCGTGCCTTCGCTCGGGAAGTCCCGCAGATCCGCGACCTGGAACGCGGCTGCATCCGCGCTCGCATCGGACGTCAGGATCGTCACGGGGTGCGACTCGAGCCACGAGACGGGCTCGGTGACGTCGTGCGGTTGCGCGGTCGTGCCCAGCAACCCGCGGCCATTGGTCGCGATGCCCATCGTGCCGGTGGCCGCGTCGCGCGAGTTGAACGCCAGGATCTCGTCGCCGATCCGCAGGAGACCGCCGTCCGTCGGCAGGTCGTCCAAGAAGAAGTGCGCCGTGTTCAACGGGTATCGATTGCCCGGGACGCGAACCGTGACGGGATTCACTTCCAACGAGTTGCCGGTTTCGCTGAGGTCCCGCGTCAACACCATGCACGCGCCCTGCAGGTCGTCGTACTGTCCCGTCGGCGGCTGAACGCCGAACTCCGCATTGTCGAAGATCACCTCGTCGACGACGGCCGAGGGCACCGCGCCGCTATTCGGCCCCTGAAAACCGCCGCCGATCACAACGGTCTCGACGACGCGCGGCCGCTCGCCCGATGGGAAGCACGTCAGTCGCGCGAGCTGTCGCGTGTCGACCACCGGAAGTCCGCCGACGAGCGCTGGACTCGCGAGCATCGGGGTCGGCGAGCGCGCGTCCAGTGCAACGTAGACGAGATTGGGGGCGATGCCGTCTTGAGCGACCTGAGCGGGTTGCCCGGCCTGGGCCACTCCGCCGGCCGGAATCCAGGTGCTGACGTCGATCAGCGCGCTGGGAATGTGCGCGCGGTGGACGCGCACCGCGAAGCCCAAGCTCTGCACGCTCGGATCGACGAGGAACGCGAAGTCCATCCGGCCAGGCCGCCCGCGATCGGCGCCGTACACCTCTTCGCCGTACGTCGCGAACACGGGCAGGATCGTCGTGCCCGGTTGGTGCGGGTGCGAGTACGTTCCGAACACGCCGCGGAACTGGAACTGCGAAGCAGCGGCGTCGGAGATCGGATAGTCGACGTTCTCGTTCGTGCCCAGGACCGGCGACCAATCGGCGCTGTAGCTCTGCGCGGGTGCCGTCGCTGGCCCGGCGACGGTCGCGAGCAACGCCGCGCTCGCACTTCCGCTCGCGAGCATGTGCTCCACCGGTCCGCCTCCTCCACCGGGACCGCCGGGACCGGTGGGAGTCGGCGGGGCGACCACCGGCGGGGGCTGATTCGGCTGGCGCAACGTGAGCGCCTGGTACAAGTGGCCGAGTGCGATGAGATCGTCGCGCACGAGCTGTGCCGGCGCACGCTGCGTCTCGAACGTGTCGTAGCGAACCCACTCCGTGTCCTCGGCGTCGACGACGTTCGTGATCTGCGCAAACTGCGAGATGGCCTTGGTCGGGTCGGGTATGGGGAAGTCCGTCGCGTTGGGAACGGAGAGCGAGATCGGCACGACGTATGTGCGCCACTCCAAGAAGCTCTGGACCGGGACGTTGCCGATCTTCCAGTTTGGATCCCAGTCCGAGACGAATGCTCGCCGGCCGCCGATGTCGGGCTCAAGCCCCGTTGCAGCCGCGGCCTCCGGAATATCCGGAAGCTCGCCCACGTTGTCGCCGCGCTGCGTCACCCCTTGCGGGTCGGCCGCAATTTGCAACGTATTGCCGTTCCAACCGGAGTAACGGAAGACCTCGACTCCGCCGAACGGCGTCCCATCCGGCGTCGCGACCGCACCGTTGTCGAGGGCCCACTCGATCTGCACCAGCGCCGCGTAGCCGCCGTCCTTGTTGAACGCCTCCATGAAGTCTTGCGGCGCGGGATTGTCCGCCGGGAGCAGTTCGAGCGCGGTGACGGACGAGTCCTCCCCCTCCAATCCGAAACCGAGCGTGCCGAAGAGCGGATTCAAGGCGCCGCTCGCGATCGCATCTCCTTCCGCCTGCGCACCACCGATCGCGCGGTCGAGCACCGCCACGCGGAACGGAGCGAGGAGATTTGCGATCGTTGCTTCCCCCGACGCCACGTTGGTCGCGATCGGCAGGCTGTAGCCGTAGAGCGCGACCGTCGTGCCGGCGAGATGGTCCATGTCGAGGATATTGAGGTTCGCCGGCGCGGGAGGCGCGAGACCCGCCGGTGGCGGATCGGCCTGCGGCGTCGTGGTGAACTCCTCGCGTGCCGTGCGACCGCCGAAGCCCGCGAGCTTGCCGGTCACCTGGTGTGCGGCGACGAGCACACCGGGCCCGCGCATGTCGGGCGGCTGCGCCTCGACCTCGATGAGCTCGTTGCCGACGCGCACCGTGCAGTACTGCGGAAAGCCCTCGGTGGATTCAACGGGCAGCGCGCCACCGCCCTGCAGCACGTTCGCGGTCAGTCGCGTCAGTCCCGGCGTGCGCACGCCGTGCGCGAGCCCGTTGACGAGCATCGACATCTGATCGGGCCGCGTGCCGCGCACGTCGATCTCGATGTGGCTCCAGCGGTCGATCGGGAGCCCAGGGCTCGTCCCTTGCGTCGTCTCGTAGCGCACCTCGGACACTTCGTCGGAACTCAGCGGATCCGGATGATCGCCGACTCCATCGAGCACACGCAGCACGAGGTCGGTTCCGTCGATCACGAGCGACAAGCGGTCGGCGGAGGTGTCGGTGCCCGCGACGTCGAGCAGCGTGGCGTTCGTGAGCGCGCGCGGCTTCACCCACGCCGAGAACGACAGCGCACGCAGCAGCGCGCCGTCGGTGTTCGACATCGCCGTCGCCGTCCATGCGACTTGCTGCTCGTACGCGGTGCGCTGGACGATCTCGTCGGGCAAGTAGCGTCCTTCAGGATCGCGCGTCTCGTGATCGAAGTGGATCACGCGATCCTTGCGCGTCGTGCCGTCCTCCAACACGCGCGCCGGCCACAGCTGCACGAAACCGTCGTCCTCGCGCGACGGAAAAACGTGTTCAGGTACGGGCGGCGCGGCTTCGTTCGCGAACGCCGTCGTGTCGGTGACGCCGGGCAAGTACGTCTGCCCTTGCGCCGTCCCCATGTGCGCCCACACGTACGACGGCGGCACCGCGCCCTTGTACTCCCAGCGCGTCGTAGACCGCGGGCCGCTCATCCACCACGGCGATGCGCAGGAAAGGCGACGCACTTCGTCCCAGTCCTCTTGCCGCGACCACAAGGTGAGCAGCTCCTGCTGCGGCGCGATGATCGTGACTTCGTCGCGCACGGAGCTCGTGCGCTCGACGCCGCTCGGCGCGTTGACGGCCGCACGCAGTTCCAATGCATACGTGTCGCGCGTGTTGAAGCTGTACGGCATCGTCGAATACAGCAGCGCGTTGTCGTTCGCGTTGAGTCCGTTGCGGTAGAGCGCGAGCGCGTCGTTCGGATCGAGGAAGCCTCCGCCCGCGAGCAGGATGTCCGGCACGACCGGCGCGTCGCTCGGCAGCTTCTCGAGCCCGGCCGAAGGCAGCACGACGCGCCGCAGGAAGTCCTCGAAGCCGGTGAAGGGGCGCGACTCGACGACGAGGTCCGCCAGCGTGCGCGCCTCGTCGCGCGTGATACGCGCGTTCTTGCCGACGAGCTGCAGGTTCGTGAACAGCGCGCGCAGCACTTCGACGCGCGCGGTGTTCAGGTTCACCGGCCGGCGCGCGAGCACGCGCACTTGCGCGCGGTAGGCGAGGTAGTCGTTCGACAAGACCTTGTCGAGGGTGACCTCGTTGCCGCGCGGCGGCACTTGCACGATCGCCATCTCGACGGTGGTGCCGTCGCTGATCTCGATCGTCGTGCCGGGGTTCATCCAACGCGAGCAGTCGACGGTGATCTTGCCGTCCTTGCCGCCTTGCACCGGCAAGATCAGGCGCGCCGCGTGCTGCCACATGGGACCGGCGCGCATTCCGCCGTGCACGGTCCCGTGCGCGACGAGCGGGCGCAGCACGTCGGCGTTCCACACCGGCGCCGCGGAGTCGCTGCCCGTCATGCGCGCGAGCACGAAGCTCCCCGCGTCGGCGAGCTCCTCCACCGCCGAGAGCGTGCGCAAGCGGCTGTCAGGGCCGTGCAGCCGCCACGCGCACAGCGCGAACGCGCGCTGGTCGAGCACCGGCGCGCCCGCGTCGTGCAGCGACGGCGGACGCGGACCGCCGAGCCATTCGGTCTCGCTGCGCGGGCCGAGCATGCCGCGTTGGAAGTCGGCGAACGCGTTCTCGACGATGCGCGTGTAGTGGATGAGCTCGCCGCCGACCCACAGGAACCCGGTCGGTTCGAACCCCAGCGTCGACGCGACAGTGAGCTGCTTCGATTTCAGGTCGACCACCTCAGAGAAGCGCGTGCTCGCTTCCATGAGGTTCGCGATCACGTGCGGGCCGGCGCTGTTGAGATCGATCTGCCCGGCCGCGTCGGTCACCTCGAGATCCCACATCACGCCGTGCTCGTCGCGCGCGTCGAGGAAGTCTGCCGGGAACTGATTCTTGATCTCGATCTCGTCGAGCGTGTCGAAGTACGGCGTGTCGTCGAGGCTCGAGTGCGTCGCGTAGAGCCCGGCGCGAGCGTGGCGCGCCGCGGTGTCGAGCGCGACGCGCGATTGCGTCCGATCCGAGATCTGCGCGCTCGCGCGGTCGGCGTTGCGCGCCGAGATCAGGAACGGCGTGCACAGGACGAGCAGTGCGAGAAGCACTAGCAGCACGATCATGAGCGCGAAGCCGCCGCGATCGCGCGCACCACGCACCGTCGCGATGCACCCCGTGGGTGCATTCGCGCCGGGTTTCGCGCGCGATCTCGGGCCGTGTGCCGCGCGTCTCATTCGACCGTCCCGAACAAGTTGACGACGAGCGTCGTCGGCGGGTTGTCCTCGGATTCGACCGTGACGCGCACCGGTTCGCTGTGCACGTTTCGATCGAGACCGCCCCCGGCCGCGAACAGGATTTCCGTCGGCACATCGGCGGCGAAACCCGTGTTCATCGGCAGCACGGTCTCGTCCGCTGCGACCACGGCGCTGACGACCAGGTTGTCGATCGCGCCGGGAAACGGCGTCGGATCGGGCGAGATCACCAGCGGTCCTTGCAGGCGCCAGACGGGCACCGTCTCCGCGACTTCCGCAACCGGCGTCCCGTCGGCGAACAGGCGCAGCTTCTTGCGGTCGTACGACATCTCGATCTGCGTCCAGCGTCCGGGCGTGACGACGTGCGCCGGACTCGCGATCGGGATGCGACCACCGCGCTGCTCTTGGCCGAGCTCGTCGGTGATCTCGCCGACGACCCAACCCTTGATCGAGCCATCGGAAGCGACCTCGAGGCTCACGCTCTCGCCGGCGCGCAGCACGGCACCGCTGCGACCAGCGCCGACGCGCACCGCGCAACCGACGGAGAAGCCTTCGCGCAGATCGAACGACGGGTCGGTATGCACGGGGAACTCGACGCGCGCGCGTGCAGGCTCCCGCAGAAACGAGATCGCACGGCCTTGGAAGCCGTCGTCGACGAGCTGACCGCCGAAGTGCGCACCGGAGAGACCGAAGGCGCCTTCGATCGGCAGCGCTTCGAAGTGCCACGTGCCGATCACCTGCAAGCCCTCGGAGCGGATCGTCCGCGTCGCGCGGTCGATCGTGACGCGCGCCGGTGCGTCGCGTGCGACGGCCCAGTTGTGCGCGGAGCGCAGGACGCTCTCGACGAGGCTCGACGCGACGCGATCGCCGAAATCGAGACGCGAGAACGCGCCGACTCCGACTCCTAATAGAAGCGCGATCAGCCCCATCACGAGCAGGAGCTCGATCAGCGTGAAGCCCCACCGCCGATCTCGCTGCTTCAGCGAGATCGGCTTCCATCGGTGGTGCTGCTGGCGTGACACGGGCCCTACTGAAACTCAGTCGATGTTGAAGTTGGTGATGTCGTCCTCGGTGCCGAACTGGCCGTCCATTCCGGCCGAGATCAATTGGTAGCGCGTCGGGTTCGCGTACGACTTCGTCTTCGAGTTCATGCGCGCCGTCACGTTGCTCTCGATCGGCTCGCCCGTCGTCGGATCGGACGTCGAGTAGTGCACCGTCTTGCCGTAGTCGCGCCGGTGGAGATACGCGATCGGATTGCCCCAGTGATCGCCGAGCTCGAAGAGCGACGCGACCGGAAAGCGCGCCATCGGACGCTTCGCCTCGTCGTTGTCGCTGTTGACGAGGCTGTCCTCGGAGAGTCCGACGCCGCCCCATTCGGTCGACCACAGCGAGAGCACCAGCGCTTCCGCGCCGACGTTCGTCGCATTCGACGGCGGTCCCCACTTCTCGAGGAATTGACTGGGCGGGTAATCGCCGAAGTGCGTCTCGTACTCGGCGATCGCGCCGTCGAGCTGCGTCAGGAAGTTGCGCGTGAACTTCTCTTCGGCGATGTCATGCGCACCGCGCAGGCGCGGCAAGAGCACGACCATCAAGATGCCGAGGATGACGAGGACGGCGAGCAGCTCGACCATCGAGAAGCCTAGCTGGCGAGTGCGCGACGACGGAAAACTCGCCGGTGCGCTCGACAGCGACCCCTGGTGCGACTCGAGTCGGGGTCCGATCGCGGGGTGAAGTACGGTG
>JANOFY010000421.1:0-2681 GCA_031413895.1 Planctomycetota bacterium
CCTCGAGCAGCACGCGGCGACCAAGATCCGCCAACGCTTCTACGCCGTCGAGGAGGATGCGCGCCTCGCAGCGGTGCCGCTCCTGCTGCACCATTTTCGGCCGGTGCGGACGCTCGCGTTCTGCAACACGAAGCAACGCTGCCGCGATCTCGTCCAGAGCCTGGGCGAGGACGACATCGTCGCGCTCGCACTGCACGGCGACCTCGACCAACGCGAGCGGGATCAAGTGCTGATCCAGTTCGTGAACAAGAGTTGCTCGGTGCTCGTCGCGACCGATGTCGCCGCGCGCGGACTCGACATCGATCGCTTGGAGGCCGTGATCAACGTCGACGTCACGCGCGATCCAGAAGTGCACGTCCACCGCATCGGCCGCACCGGTCGCGTGGACGAGGACGGATGGGCGCTGAGCCTAGTCGGACCGTGGGAGAGGGAGAGCGTCAAGCGCATCGAGGAGCTGCAAGGCGCGGCGGCCGAATGGCACACGCTGACGGGGCTCGCGCGGAAAAGCCGCGAGCCGCTCGTGCCCCCGATGATCACGCTGCAGATCCTGGGCGGTCGCAAGGAGAAGATCCGCGCGGGCGACGTGCTCGGCGCACTCACGGGTGAAGCCGGCTTCGATGCGGCGCAAGTGGGCAAGATCACGGTGAACGACAGCGCCACGTACGTCGCCGTCGACTATCGGATCGGCGCGAAAGCCCTGCAGAAGCTCTCGACCGGAAAGGTCAAGGGCAAGACGGTGCGGGTGCGGATGCTGCACGCGTCCGACTGACGAAAGGTGGCGTCCGACACTCTGCTTGGCTGTGAGCTCGCGCGCGCGACGAGGGCGCGGAGTACGCACGGGAGGTTGTGCGCGCGGCGGGACTTCGCCCGCCGCCTGCAGCGCGGATCGTGACACGATCGCGCCTTGAGACGTCACCACGCAGGTCACGTGCGGCGCTTCGTACACGGTGTAGAAGTGCCCGCGGAACGCGATCACTTCCTCGTCGCGCGCGAAGTCGGAGAGCGGCGTGTCGCGGCCACCCGCGGGATTGCGAGCCGGCCTCCGGAGCCACTCGGCCGCGTCACCAATCTGCGCGATCGATCTCGTTCCACGGAAGCAACTCGATCCCGTCGACGCGCACGCGCCGGTCGCCCGCGTAGGCGACCCTCCGTTCGACGCGACGCGGAGCCAGCGGCGCGCTGCTGAGTAGCGCCTCGAATGCGGCGAAAGCCGGTCCCAAGTCCAGCGGCGGAGTTTGGCTGGCTTTGATCTCGAGCGCGATCGGATCGAGCGCTTTCTCGACCACGAGGTCGATCTCCGCGCCACGCGCGTCGCGGTAGAACGCCAGGTCGGTCGAGAGCCCGCGGTTCCAGCGCCATTTCATCACTTCGGTCACGACCCAATTCTCGAACAGCGCGCCGCGCAGTGGGTGATGGACGAGGTCGTCGCGACCGCGGATCCCCAGGAGGTGACTGGCGAGTCCCGTGTCGAAGAAGTACAGCTTGGGGCTCTTCGTCAGTCGCTTGGTCACGTTGCGGTGCAGCGGTTGCAGACGCAACACGACGTAGCTCGCTTCGAGCACCGACATCCAGCGGCGCGCGGTTGCGTGGCTGACTCCGCAGTCCGCGCCGAGCGCGAAAAGGTTCAGGACCTGACCGACGCGACCGGCGCACATGCGGAGGAACGTGTGGAAGGTCGCGAGGTCGCCGATCCCGAGCAGCTGGCGAACGTCGCGCTCGACGTAGTTCATCACGTAGTCCGCGAACCAAGCCGCGGGCGGGATGGCCTGATCGTAGAGGCGCGGGTAACCGCCGCGCACGATCTGCACGTTCACGTCATCGCCGGCGTGCTCGGCGCGCAGCTCTTCGAACGAAAGCGGTAGGAGCTGCAGCATCGCCGTGCGTCCGGCGAGCGACTGGGTGATCTTCTCGACGAGCGCGAAGTGTTGCGAGCCGGTGAGCACCCATTCGCCGTTGCGGTTCCGTGCGTCCACGATCTCTTGGAGGTAGGACGTGATCTCTGGTGCGCGCTGCACCTCGTCGAGGATCGCGCCTTCCGGGAACCGTGCGAGGAACGCGCGCGGATCGCGCGTGGCCTCCTCGCGGACGTCGGGAGTCTCGAGCGAGACGTAGGGCTTGTCGGGAAAGGCCGCCTTGCAGAGGGTGGTCTTGCCGCTCTGGCGCGGTCCCGTGACGGTCACGATGGGGAGCTGGCGGCTCCTCTCCAGGGCCAGCCGGGTCAGGATGCGCGGGATCATGAATGGCCGGCGCGCAATATGAACTGTCGGCGTTCAAATTGCACGGACCGGTGCAAGTCGTTGCGTCGTATGCGGATGCACGCTGGATGGTACCGAGCTGGGCCACCCCGAGTGGCCTTCGATCCGCTGCGGGTGTCGTCCCGGATTCGGCCGCGAGCGCTACGGCTCGCGGCACGGGAAGCGGATCTGGGCATCGAGTGCGTGGCGCGGAGGACCACTCCTCCGCGATCGAGCGGTGAGCGCGCTTGGCGGAGCGGGCGCTTCGCGTGTGGATGCCGGAGAAGAGTCGGAGAAAAGTGACTGACGCCGTATTCCTCGACGTGGATGCCGGCCGAGGCCCATGCGAATCAAGTCCCAATCGCGACGCGACACCGGGTCCGAATCGCCGGCCTCCTCGCGCATCACTTCGCGGATCGCGGAATACGGCGTCAGTCACTTTTCTCC
>JANOFY010000422.1:0-36466 GCA_031413895.1 Planctomycetota bacterium
TCAATAGGGTTTAAATTTTCCCGTTGAATGTTTTCGATCAACGCCATCTCCAGCATCTGCTGGTCGTTGGCTAAGCGAACAAACGCTGGAACAGACTTAAGTCCGGCTAATTTGGCGGCCTGAAATCTTCTTTCTCCTGCAATCAGCTGATAGCGGTTCTGTGTTAATCTTCTAACCGTGATAGGTTGAATAATGCCATGAACCTTTATGGAATCAGTTAGTTCTTTGAGTGCCTCCTGATCAAAATGATGGCGAGGCTGGAAGGGATTCGTTTCAATTTCAGTCTTTCGTGAGGTCTTGGCCTTTCTAGCCGGCCGCTCCGATGCTGTGCTTTTCGGCGCCCATGCAGTCAATGCCTACTGCGAACCGGAGCGCATGACCCAGGACGTAGACCTGCTTTCAACGCGCGCCGCCGAGTTCGCCGAGAATCTCAGCGTGCGGCTCGCAGATCGGCTCCACATCGCCGTGCGCGTGCGGGAAGTCGTACCCGGGCAGGGCTTTCGCGTCTACCAGGTGCGGAAGCCTTCGAACCGCCACCTCGTGGATGTCCGTCAGACTGACACGCTCCCGTCGTCGCAGTCCTTCGGCGGAGTACAAGTGATCGCGCCCCCCGAGCTCGTCGCGATGAAGGTGATCAGCCTGGTCCACCGCGCTGGCCGTCCCAAGGCGGGTACGGATCTCGTTGACGTTCAACGGCTCCTGCTGGCTTTTCCGTATCTCAAGACCGAGGCGGGCCCGGTGAACGACCAGCTCCGGCATAGGAGTGTTCAGGAAAAGGTCTTCTCCCGTTGGCGGGAGATCGTCCAAACACCCATCGAACCGGACGAAGACGAGGGGTACTAGCGGATCGAGCTTTCCTCGCGGCACGACTTCGTGACCTGCACGGCCACTGACCCCTCGGGTAACCAGTCCACCTGCGGGTTCCCGGTCACCCTCGAGATCAAGGCGCGCAGGCATTGACGGCCGCGTGCCCACGGTCTCCCTGTTTCAATCCGTTCGGTTCGCGACTCGTGCGGTTTCGTGCAGGCCCTCGGGGTCCGCGCGCCGCGGGCCGTACCACAGCTCGAAGCCCTCGCGCCGTTGGGCACCGCGCCGGCCGCGCAGAGCCAACCGCGCGAGCGTGCCGAGGAGCTCCCCGCCGGCGTAGGCGCGGAGCTTGCGCCCGGACGTGAGGATGGGCGAGCGGACGATGGTGAAGCGCTGGCCGCGGGTCTTCGCGAAGCGGTCGAGGGCGCGCGCCATGAGGACTTCCTCACCGCCGAAGACGGTTTCGTCGAAGCCGCCGACCGCGTCGAAGGCCTCGCGGGTGCAGAACACGAACGCGCCGGGGGTGAGGCGGGCCCAGCGATAGAGGGTCATCAAGGGAGGTACGAGCACGCGTGCCCAGCCGGGAATCGTGCCGTCGAACGCGCAGGTGGAGCCGCCGGCGACGCCGCCCGAGGCGATCGCCTCCAGCGCTCCCGCCACGGGGCCGACCGGGACCACGGTGTCGGCATCGACGAAGACGAGCAGCCCGCCGGTGGCCGCGCGTGCTCCGGAGTTGCGCGTGGCGGCGATCTGGCGGTGGCTCACGGAGACGACACGAGCACCGTGGTCGGCGGCGATCGTGCCCGTGCGGTCGGTCGAGGCGTCGTCCGCGACGAGGATTTCGTAGTCGAGCCGGAGTTCGCGCGCCGTCGCGTGGATCGAGTCGAGCGTGCGCGGGAGCAGGAGCTCCTCGTTGTAGGCGGGGATGACGAAGGAGATGGCGGGCGATGTCACGATGGCTGCTACTTGGAGCGCTTCTCCAGCCACTCGCGCTGCTTCGCTCCCAGCGCTTCGTCGCGCGCGGCGGCGGCCCGGATCCAGCCCTGGTAGAACTCGTTCTTCTCGAGCAGGTCGGCGTAGCGCACGAACGTGGCCGGGTCGGCGCCGTCGAGGATCTTCAGGGCGTGCTCGAGGGCGGCGGACGCGAACGACTTCCAGATCTTCTCGCCCAAGGCGGCGCTGGCCTGGCGCGGCGAGCCCAGGTAACCGGGCCAGTCGGCGGCCTTGGCGGCCTCGAAGGCCTCGGCCAGGGTCTGGCCCGTGACGATCGGCGCCTCCTTGTAGCGCGGCGAGACGAGCTCGGGGCGCAGGTAGAGCAGCAGACTGGTCTCGTCCATGCCGGCGTGCAGCGAGACGCCTTCTTCCTTCTTCTCTGCTTCACTCAGCGACTGCAGCGCATCGCCCCAGCCGCCGAGGACGGGCACGAGGCCCCAGAGATGCACCATGCGGCCGCCATAGGTGTCGTGGAAGAAGTCCCCGGCCTGGTCGAGCACGCGGTTGTGCAGCGGCGCACCGTGCACGTGCACCACGAAGAGCCAGCGAAAGCCCTGCTCGCCGAGCTCCGAGGCCAGGTCCATGAACACCGCGCGCAACGTGGAGGGCCGCACGGCGTAAGTCCCCGGGAACGAGAAGTGCTGGCCGAGCTCGTTCGAGCCGCTCGCGCCGACCGCGATCTGCGGGAAGACGAGCACGGTCCAGCCGGGTTTTTGCGCCGCGATCCCGCGCGCGAGCTCGTCGGTCAAGCGCTCGCTCAGCACGCCGTCCGTGTAAGCGGGCAAGTAAGGGCCGTGCTCCTCGAGGATTCCTCCGGGCAGCAAGACGACCGTCTTTCCGCGCTCGAGCGCACGGATCTCGGCCGTGTTCAGCTCGGCCACGCGCCGGATCTGGGCGGCGGCGTGCGACGCGGGGAAGAGCAGGAGGAAGAGAGCCAAGGAGCGAGATCGAATGAGCATGGGTAGCGCCTCCACCGGCCCATGCTAGGCCTGCTCATGACGCCCGAGCATCTCTTCCTGTGCAGGAAAAGAGACGAGGGCGAGGCAAGCCAGCCCGGGGCGTGCTCGCTACACTCCCGCCCCCTGCATGGAAGCTGCGGACGACATGGCTCGCCGGCTGCTCGCCGGTGAGCGGCCGGCGCTCGCGCGCATGATCTCCTGGGCCGAGAACGGCGACGGGCGCTTCGCGGCGGCCCTGGCGCGGGTTTATCCGCGCGTCGGCCGCGCCTGGCGCATCGGCGTGACCGGGCCGCCGGGGGCGGGCAAGAGTTCCTTGGTCAACGCGCTGATCGAGAAGCTACGCGAGCGCAAGAAGACGGTCGGCGTGCTGGCCATCGATCCCTCGAGCCCCTACACGGGCGGCGCGCTGCTCGGCGATCGCATTCGCATGGAGGAGCGCACCACCGATCCGGGCGTCTACATCCGTTCGATGGCCACGCGCGCGAGCCACGGCGGCCTCGCCCGCGCCGCGGTCGACGCGCTCGACGTGATGGACGCCTTCGGCTTCGACTGGCTGCTGGCCGAAACGGTGGGGGTGGGCCAGGCCGAATACGAGATCGCGAGCGCGGCGGACACGGTCCTGGTCGTGCTGTGCCCGGGCGCGGGCGATGGCATCCAGGCGATGAAGGCCGGGCTGCTGGAGGTCGCGGACGTGCTGGTGGTGAGCAAGTGCGACCTGCCGGGCGCCGAGCAGCTCACGACCGATCTCGAGGACGCATTGTCGCTGCGCGCGCTCTCGCGCAACCGCCGCCGCACCCCGCTCGTCGTGCCGGTGAGCGCCCACAGCGGCGCCGGACTCGACGATCTGCTGGCGGCGATCGACGCGCACCGCACCGAGCTCGAGGCCGGGGATCTCGCCGCCGCGCGGCGCGAAAAGCGCATCCACCAGGTGCGCCGGGTGGTAGGGGAGCGCCTCGACGAGGCCCTCTGGGGTCCGGATGGGCAGACGGAACGGGCGGCCGAGCTCCTGCGGAAGTCCCGCACACCTTACGATGTAGCTGAGGCGCTCCTGGGAGCCATCCTGACGAGCGACCACAAGGCCAAACCATGAGCGAGACCCGAACCAAGAGCAGCGTGCGCGCGGTCGATGCGCGCTCCGTGTGGGAGAGCGCCATCCGCGGCGCCGAGACCCGCGCGGCTAGCTTCACCACGCTCTCGGGCGCGCCACTCGCGCCGCTGTACGGTCCGAGCGACGCGCCGATCGAGCCCGAGCGCGACCTCGGCTACCCGGGGCAGTTTCCGTTCACGCGCGGCGTGCATCCGACGATGTACCGCGGGCGGCTGTGGACGATGCGCCAGTTCGCCGGCTTCGGCAGCGCACGCCAGACGAACGAGCGCTTCAAGTTCCTGCTCGCGCACGGGCAGACCGGGCTCTCGACTGCCTTCGATTTCCCCACCTTGATGGGCTACGACTCGGACCACGAGCGCAGCGAGGGCGAGGTCGGGCAGGTCGGCGTCGCGATCTCGTCGCTGGCCGACATGGAAACGCTCATGGACGGCATTCCCATGGGCGAGGTCTCGACCTCGATGACGATCAACGGGCCGGCGCCGATCCTGCTCGCGTTCTACATCGCGGCGGGCGAGAACCAGGGCGTCGATGCGAAGCTCCTGCGCGGCACGGTCCAGAACGACATCCTCAAGGAATACCAGGCGCAGCACGCCTGGATCGTGCCGGCCGAGCCGGCGCTGCGCATGATCACGGACGTGTTCGGCTACTGCGCCGCGCGCGTGCCGCAGTGGAACACGGTCTCGATCTCCGGCTACCACATCCGCGAGGCGGGCTCGACCGCGGCGCAGGAGCTGGCCTACACGCTCGCGAACGGCATGGAGTACGTGCGCCGCGGCAAGGCGGCCGGTCTCGACGTCGACGAGTTCGGCCCGCGCCTGTCGTTCTTCTTCGACAGCCACATCGACTTCTTCGAGGAGATCGCCAAGTTCCGCGCCGCGCGCCGCATTTGGGCGCGCAAGATGCGCGACGTGTTCGGCGCCAAGGATCCGCGCTCGTGGATGGTGCGCTTCCACACGCAGACGGCCGGCGTGTCGCTGACCGCGCAGCAACCCGAGAACAACATCGTGCGCACGGCCTACGAAGCGCTCGCGGCGGTTCTTGGCGGCACGCAGTCGCTGCACACGAACTCGATGGACGAGACGCTCTCCCTTCCGACCGAAAAGGCCGTCAAGATCGCGCTGCGCACGCAGCAGATCATCGCGGAGGAGACGGAAGTCGCGCACGTGATCGACCCGCTCGCCGGCAGCTACTTCGTCGAGGCGCAGACGAACCGGCTCGAGCAAGAGGCCGAAAAGTACTTCGCCGAGATCGACCGCCGCGGCGGCGTCGTGCCGTGCATCGAGGCCGGCTACATCCAGCGCGAGATCCACCGCTCGGCGCTCGGGTACCAGCTCGCCGTCGAGCAGAACAAAAAGAAGATCGTCGGCGTGAACTGCTACGAGGAAGAGGAAGGACGCACACCGTCGATCGAAGTGCACAAGATCGATCCGGGGGTCGAGAAGGACCAGTGCGCGCGCCTCACGGCGCTGCGCAAGAAGCGCGACAACGCGAAGGCGAAGCGCGAGCTCGACCACATCCGCAACGCGTGCAAGAGCAAGGACAACCTGCTCGAACGCTTCGTCGCGGCGGCGCACGCGGACTGCACGCTGGGCGAGATCGCTGGCGTGCTGCGCGAAGAGTTCGGCCCGTACAAGGAGCCGTTGATCGTATGAGCGCCGTGTGGCAACGACCTTGGATCCGAATCGGCGCGTGGTTCGCCGTGTGTGTGCTCGTCTTCTACGGGTTCTTCGCGGCGCTCGACGCCGACGCAACGTGGCTCGACTGGGTGCGACTTGCAGCGCCGATCGTCGTGTCGGCGGTTTTCTATCAAGTCGCGTTGCGTGGCTCGTTCGGAGCGTGCGAGAGAGCAAAGACACTATGAAGAAGACGATCCTGCGTACGTTGTTCACGATCAGCGCACTGGACGTCGTGCTCGGCGTCGTCCTCGCGAGCTACGCACTGTTCTCAGTAGGGACGCCGCGTATTTGGCGCGGTGCGCTGCTCCTGCTGTGCTGCGGGGCCTTGGGAGTGTTTTGGTTCGGCTCCGCGCTTCGGCGCCAATCACTAGAGGCACGTACATGAACGCGCACACACAGACTCGTGGCCGCTCGGCTCTCGCTCGAGTTCGCGTAGACGCCGCTCGCGAGCGCTCGGCGAGGCAGCGCAGCATGGCGATGATCGTCGCGTTTTGGGTGCTATGGAGCGGGTTGTTGTTCCTGCGCATGTTCCGGGAGGCGAACCCCGTGTCCGTGGAAAACCTCGTCATCGCCATCCTCACGCTCGCCGTCGGGTGGTTCGTCCTTCGCGCCTACCGCAAGGCAGCGCATGCGAAGGGCTGACATGACCGACCGCAAGATCCGCGTCCTCGTCGCCAAGCCCGGCCTCGACGGCCATGACCGTGGCGCGAAAACGGTCGCGTCGGTGCTGCGCGACAGCGGCATGGAAGTGATCTACACGGGGCTACACCAGACGCCCGAGATGATCGCCGAGGTTGCCGTGCAGGAGGATGTCGACGTCGTCGGCCTGTCGATCCTCTCCGGCGCGCACATGGCGCTCTTCCCGCGTGTGCGCGAGGAGCTCACGCGCCGCGGACTGCCCGACGTGCTCTTGATCGGCGGCGGCATCATCCCCGGCGACGACATGGAAGTGCTCGAAGCGCAGGGCTTCGCGCGTCTCTTCGGTCCGGGCACGCGCACCGACGTGATCGTGGCGTACATCCAGGACGAGATGAAGAAGCGTTGGGCCGCGCAAGGAGCTCCTCAGTGAGTCCCAGCGGCGACGAAACGACGCGCGACATTCTCACGATCGAGGAAGCGGCCGCGCTGCTCGGCGTGAGCGTCAAGACGTTCAACAAGGTGCTGCACTCCGAGAGCATTCCGGCGCGCAAGATCGGCCGCGAGTGGAAGTTCTCCCGGAAGGCATTGATCGAGTGGGTGGGCAACGGACGCAGCGGCGAGTTCTATCGTGATTCGGAGGGCGAGCCCGAGCCGGTGGCCCCAATGGCCCCGGGGGCCCCGGGGGCGACGAACGACAGAGCCAGGACGCGCCGAACGGCCGGCTGGCAGATCGAATTGGATTGATGAAGAGCACGACGCAAGCAGAGTTGTCCGGTGTCCACACGCTGCCCGAGATCCATCATGCGTTCGACCTGACGCCGGATCAGACGATGATCCAGGAGATGGTGCGCGAGTTCGCGCGCACGGAGGTCGCGCCGCTCGCCGAGGAGATCGACGAGCACCATCGCTTCCCCGAAGAGACGTGGAAGAAGATCGTCGAGCTGGGATTGCCGGGCATTCCGTTCGCGCAGGAGTACGGCGGCAGCGACGGCGGAACGCTTGCGTATTGCCTCGCGGTCGAGGAGATCAGCCGCGTGTGCGGTTCGACCGGCCTCACGCTCGCGGCGCACGTGTCGCTGGGCACGTTCCCGATCTACAAGTGGGGGAACGAGCGGCTGAAGCGCGCGTACGTGCCGAAGCTGATCGCCGGCGAGTACATGGGCGCGTACGGATTGACCGAGCCCAACGCCGGATCCGACTCGGGCGGAACACTGACGACGGCCGTGCGCGACGGCGACTCGTACGTCATCAACGGCGCGAAATGCTTCTGCACGAACGCGAACTTCGCCGGGACGTTCATCATCACCGCCGTGACGGACGCGAAGCTAGGGGCCAAGGGCATCAGCGCGTTCGTCGTGCCGCGCGACATCCAGGGCTTCGCCGTCGAGAAGGGTGAAGAGAAGCTCGGCATGCGCGGCTCCGATTGGGCGAGCCTCGTGTTCCAGGACGCGCGCATTCCCAAGGACCACCTGCTCGGTCCGGAAGGCGAAGGCTTCATCACGTTCATGAAGACGCTCGACGGCGGGCGCATCTCGATCGGCGCGTTGTCGCTCGGCATCGCGCAGGGCGCGTACGACGTCGCGAAGAAGTACGCGCTGGAGCGCGAAGCGTTCGGCAAGCGGCTCGCCGACCTGCAAGCCGTGAGCTTCAAGCTCGCCAACATGGCGCTCGACATCGAAGCCGCGCGCCACCTCGTCTACCACGCCGCGCGTCTCAAGGACGCCGGCAAGCCGTACACGAAGGAAGCCGCGATGGCGAAGCTCTACGCATCCGAGTGCGCGATGCGCGTCACGTACGACGCGATCCAAGTCCACGGCGGCTACGGTTACAGCCGCGAGTACCCAGTCGAGCGCATGTGGCGCGACGCCAAGCTGTGCGTGATCGGCGAAGGCACGAGCGAGATCCAGCGCATCGTGATCTCGCGCCAGATCCTGCGCGGCGGTTGATTCGGTCCAGCGATCCGAAGGGAAGCGAAGCCATGAAGATTCCGGTTTTCCTCGGCGTGTGTCTCCTCGCCGGTGCGTGCTCGACGACGCACGGCTCGTACAGCGACACCGAGGCGGCCTCCGCGAAAGCCAAGTTCGCGACGCTCGTCTCGCTGGCCGGCGAATGGTCGGGAAACGCGACCGGAGACGGCGAGAACTTTCCGATGGCCGTGCGCTACCGCGTGACGGCGAACGGGAGCGTGGTGGAGGAGGTTCTCTTCCCGGGCACTGCGCACGAGATGGTCACGATGTACCACCTCGACGGCGATCGCCTGATGCTCACGCACTATTGCTCGGCCGGCAACCAGCCGCGGATGGTGGCGGCGACGGGCGGCGATGCGCAGACGCTCGAGTTCGAGTTCGTCGACGGCACGAACATGAAGTCGGCGAACGACATGCACATGCACGCGGGGAAGATCGTCGTGAAGGACGCCGATCATCTCCAATCCTCGTGGCAAGGTTGGCAGGGCGGCAAGCCGGACCCGAGCCACGTCGCGCAGTTCGAAGTCACGCGTCAGCGCTGATCCGTTGAACGTTCGCGCGCCCGCGTCGGATTCTCCACCGCCGTGGGCGCCACGGCGCATCCGCGCCGGCGACTGGACGATCACCGCGCTGTCGGATGGTTTCCTGCGCCTCGACGGCGGTTCGATGTGGGGCGTCGTGCCGCAGAACTTGTGGCGCAAGATGACGCCGCCGGCGGAGGACAACACGATCCTCCTCGCGCTGCGCCCGTTCCTCGCCGTGCGCGGCAAGGACGTCGTCGTGATCGAAGTCGGCGTCGGGCAGCGCTGGGAGGAGAAGTGGCGCAAGATCTACCACTTGCTCCCGACGGAGACGCTCGAGCAAACGTTGCGCGCCTGCGGCGTGACTCCAGCGGACGTGACGCACGTCGTCGCGTCGCACTGTCACTGGGATCACATCGGCGCGCAGGTGGTCGAGCGCGACGGTGAGCTCGTGCCGCTCTTCTTCAACGCGCGCCACTACGCGCCAGCGGTCGAGATCGAGATCGCGAAAAAACCCGGCCACGCGCGCTCGGGCTCATATCGCGCGGAGGACGTGCTACCGATCGAAGCCCGCGGCATGTACACGCCGTACTCCGGCACGACCGAGATCTTGCCGGGCCTCGTCGCGCACGAGCTCGGCGGACACTCGGACGGTGTTGCCGTGATCACGCTCAATGAGGGCGGCCCGGGCGACACGGCGATCTTCTGGTCCGACGTCGTGCCGACGAGCCACCACATCCAACCGCCGTACATCATGGCGTACGACCTCGACGTGGTGCGCTCGTTCGAGCAGCGGTCGACGTGGCTCGAGCGCGCGGCGCGCGAGAACTGGATCGGGCTCCTGTACCACGACGTCGACCACGCCTTCGGGCGGATCACGCGGCAGGGAAAGCGCTACGAGTTCGAGCCGATCGACGCGTAACATCGGCGACCTCTCGTGATCGACATTCACTTCGGCGACAACCTCGCAGTCCTCGCGACGCTCGCCGACGCGTCGTTCGATCTGATCTACATCGATCCGCCGTTCAACACGGGCAAGAAGCAATCGCGCCGGCGGCTGCACACGATCCGCGACGACGCCGGCGACCGCACGGGATTCCAAGGCAAGCGCTACCGCACGGTGACGATCGGCAAGCGCGGGTTCGCCGACTCGTTCGACGACTACCTCGCGTTCCTCGAGCCGCGGCTCGAAGAGGCGCATCGACTGCTCGCTGCGAACGGCTCGTTCTTCCTGCACGTCGACTTCCGCGAGGTGCACTACTGCAAGGTGCTCCTCGATTCGATCTTCGGCCGCGCGTCGTTCCTGAACGAGATCGTGTGGGCCTACGACTACGGCGCGCGCACGACGAAGCGCTGGTCGCCGAAGCACGACAACATCCTGTGGTACGCCAAGGATCCGGAGGCGTACACGTACCGCAGCGACGAGATCGAGCGCATCCCGTACATGGCGCCGAAGCTCGTCGGGCCGGAGAAGGCCGAGCGCGGGAAGACGCTCACCGATACTTGGTGGCACACGATCGTCAGCCCGACGGGCAAGGAGAAGACGGGCTATCCGACGCAGAAACCGCGCGGCGTCATCGATCGGATCGTGCGCGTGCACTCGGAGCCGGGTGCGCGGCTGCTCGACTTCTTCGCGGGCAGCGGAACGTTCGGGGAGTCGGCGCGCGTGCTCGGTCGCGACGCCGTGCTCGTCGACGACAACCCCGAGGCCATCGCGGTGATGAAGCGTCGCTTCGCGAAAGCGGAGGACGTGCGCTTCCACGGCGCCACGCGGATCGCCGCCGCAGTTCACGTGAAGGTAGTTCGGCCTCGCCGCGGAAAGCTGGTGACGGCCGTCCTTGCCGAAGCCGCGGCGAGCCCTCGATCCGAGTCGACCGCGAATCCGCGCTCCACGAACTCCGTGCGCGCAAGCTCGCGACGCGCGGCGGCGCCGGCAGCCGACGTCGCCGAGGTGAGCGCCGCTAGATCGCTTCCAGCTCCGCCGTCTGCACGCCGCCCGCGGCGAGCACCTCGCGCGCGATGACCATGTGATGCCGCGTGTGCACGACGCCGAAGCGCAGCCACTGCGGAGCGTCGAGGGGACCGAGGAGTTGGTGCGGAACGAAAACGCGCCCGCGCGGAAGCTGCGCGGGATCGATGGTCTTCAGCTCCTGCCGAACGTCGACGAGCCACTGGAGCATCAGCTCGCGCTCGATGACTTCGGGCGGCCTCACCATGCGCGGCGATTGAGCCCGTCCACGCGGCAGCTCTCCGGAGTGCAGGATCGCGAGCGCGGTCTCGCTCTGCGCCGCTTCACGAACGACGAGGGCGCCGCTCTCTTTCGTCAAGCTCTTCAAGTTGCGCACGATGAGCTCGTTCGCGAGCGTCAGGTGAGCCAAGTGCTGCTCCGCCGACCAGCCGGAGATCGACGGTGCATGAAGGAGGATCGCGTCGCCGTGCTTCGTGATCCATTCGTCGACGAGCGCGCACAGCGACTTCAGTCGCGGCAAGTCGAGCTGCGGGGAGAATTCCATGAGGCGGCTTCGTGGCGCGCTGTTATGCCGCTCCGCCCGGACAATTGAAAGCCGGTCGATGCCCCGTGGAGAATGGCCGCGCCCCCCCGAGCACCGAACCATGCGCATCGTCTCCCTCTGTCCCAGCCTGACCGAGCTCGTGTTCGACCTCGGCCGCGGTTCCGAGCTCGTCGGCATCACGGAGTACTGCGTGCATCCCGCGGACCGCGTCGGCGCGATCGAGAAGGTGGGGGGGACGAAGACGCCGGCGGTCGCGCGCATCGTCGAGCTCGCGCCGGACATCGTGCTGCTCAACGACGAGGAGAACCGGCTGAAAGATGCGGAGGCCCTGAAGGACGCCGGCGTGCGCATTCTCTCGACGTTCCCGCGGGACTGCGCTGGGACGGCCGAGATGGTGCGCACGATCGCCGACGCGCTCGATCGGCCCGCGGAGGGCGCTCGCATCGCGGCCGACATCGAAGCTCGCACACAGCGCGTCGTCGAAGCGTCGCGCGGCAAGCGCGAGGTCTCGTTCGCTTACCTCATCTGGCGCAAGCCATGGATGAGCGTCAACAGCGACACGTTCGCGCACGCGCTGCTCTCCCAAGCGGGCGGGCGCAACGTGTTCGGCGCGCTTCCGGTGCGCTATCCCGAGATCACGCTCGACGCGTTGGCAAAAGCGACCCCCGATCTCGTGCTGCTGTGCACCGAGCCGTATCCGTTTCAATCGAAGCACATCGCCGAGCTCGTCGAGGCGTCGGGGCTCACGGCAAGCCGCTTCGTCATCGCCGACGGCGAGTACTTGTCGTGGCACGGGTCGCGCACGCCGGACGGAATCGACTACGCGGAGAAGCTGATCTGCACGGCACGATCGCGAGCTGATCAATAGCCGGCCCATCGATCAGTCGTTCGCAGCTCGATTCTCCTGATGGTCCGGCAACGTGCCCAAGTCGCGGCGCGCGAGCGTGCGGTCACGCGCGAACGACTCGGAAGTCGCTCGGAAGTCCAGGCCTTCCGACTGCGAAGAGTCGTTCGTTCACCGTCATGCCTCGGTAGGACGGATTCCCGACGACGTGACGTGGCTCATCAATTCCCATTCGGGTGGCACGCGTAGCACGCCTGGCTCTGATAGACGTACCCGCCGACTCGGTCGTGGTCGTTGTTGGTGTCGTCTTGGTTGTGCTCGTGACAACTCGTGCACGCGAAGCTGCGGAAGTTCCCGGGGTTCAGGTGGCACTGCGCACACGCGATGTTGCTGTGCGCGCCACTCGTGATCGGGAACGGGTGGTTGAACTTCGCGCCGTCCCATGAGCGCGTGCTGTGGCACGCCTCGCAGTTGGTCGGGAATCCGGCCGCGCTGTGGTTGGGATCGTTCGTGCTGTTGTAGTCCGCCAAGTGGCATTGCACGCAACCGCTCCGGATCCCGGCATGGCTGAAATTGGCGTTGCGCCACGACGCCGTGTTGTGGCACTGCTGGCAGGTCGTCGGGAATCCAGCTGCGGCGTGGTCGGGATTGCTCGTCGCGTTGTAGTCGTCGATGTGACACGACGCACAGTCGCTGGGAGTTCCACGGAAGACGTTGCCCGCATGGCAAGCCGCGCAATCGAGCGCGACGTGCGCACCCGTCAGCGGGAAGCTCGTGTGGTTGAACGTCGCGTTCCGCCACGAGGACGTGTTGTGGCACTGTTGGCACGTCGTGGAGAATCCGGCCGCGGCGTGATTCGGATCGTTCGTGCCGTTGTAGTCGTCGAGGTGGCAGCTAGCGCAGTCGCTGGGCGTGCCGGCGAACACGTTCCCGACGTGGCACTCGCTGCACGCGAGCGGTACGTGCGCGCCCGTGAGCGGGAACGTCGCGTGGTTGAATCCGGCGCCGGTCCAGGTGGTCGGGATGTGGCACCGGTCGCAGCTCGCCGTCCAGCCTTGCGCTTGGTGGTCGGGCGACGTCGCTTGCGCGAGATCGTCGGCGTGACACGTGACGCACTGGATGTCCGTGCGCTCGAAATTGCCGACCTGTGCATTCGGGTGACAACGGAAGCACGCCGTTGCGGCATGCGCGCCGACCAATGCAAAGCGCGTACGGTTGTGACGCGCGACCTGCTCGACGGGCAGCCAGTTCTTCTCGGTGTGGCAGTCGACGCAATTCTTGCCGAGCTTCCCGCGGTGCTCGTCGTCGTGGCAGCCGGCGCAGCCGCGCGCCGCGAAGGCGGCGACCGGTCCGCGATCGTTGTGGCAGCGCAGGCACTCGGCCGCTTGGTGCGCGCCCTTGAGCGCCACGCCGGTCTCCTTCAGGTGGTCGAATTGGAAATCGGCGCGGATCTCCTGCCAGCTCGTGCCGGCGTGGCAAATCGAACAGTCCTTGGGGAACGTGTCGTGCGGCACGACCGGCCCGCGGCTTTCGCGCCAACTCTGCGGCGGCACGGCCTCGTCCGCGCGCTGTGTCACGGCGCACGCGAGCACGCCGAGCAGCACAGTGATGAGCAGGACGACGGAGTGGTGCCGCGGTATCGACGTCCGCTCGAGTCGAGAGTGGCTCATCGTCTCATCTCACAGGCGCAGTTGAAGGAGGAAGCCCAGGCTGTACGAGTCTTGCTCGTCGCCGAATCGTTGCTCGCCGAACAGCGACAGATCCCAGCGCGAGCCGAGTGGCAGATCGATGCTGCCGAAGAGCGCGTGCTGCGCCAGCTGCGACTGCTCCCCGGTGAAGTCCTTCTGCTCGAAGTCCATGAAGGAGTAAGTCAGGTTGGCATAGCGATCGCCGAACGCGCGGTTGGCGGACACACGGAAGCCAGGGCCCGAACTGAACGAGCCCTGCGTCTGCAGGAACGCGACCGACACCTCGCCGTGGTCGTAGAGGAGATCGCGAAAGCCCGCCCCGATCTCGCCGCTGTTCCCGCTGTCGTCTTGATCCTGCCACGCGTCCACGCGCGCGTTGACGCGCACCGTGTCGGACATCTCGTGCCAGCCGGAGAGTCCCACGCGCTCGACGTGGTCGTCCAGGATCTGCTCGGGTGTGAGGCTCGCGAACTCGATGCGTTGCATCTCCGGGTAGCGTACATGTGAGAAGAACACCGAGAGCCCGCTGCGCACCGCGACGCGCCAGCTAGCTTGAATCTGTGCCTCGGTCAGCTCGAACGTGCTCGTCTTGATCGAATCCTCGGACCCGTAGTAGTCGACCCACACGCTCGAGCGCAGCGAGATCTTGCCCGGCGGGTTGTAGTCGAGCGTGCCGACGAGCAGGTTGCGGTCCTGCTGTCCGCGGTGCCACGTGTTCTGGTAGGCCACGCCCAGCAGGAAGCGCTCGTCGCGGTCGGCGGCGTAGCGGTAGAAGATCGCGGCCTGCGTGTCGTCGCCGGTCTTCATCTCCGGCGTCGGCTCGGGCATGGCGCCGACGCTCGCGCCGAAGCGACTGCCGCTGTCGCTGCGCCGGCTCCACTCGACGCCGTCGAGCACGCCGAGCTCGGAGAACTCGTTCTGGAGAAAGCGGCCGAATTCGAAGCGCGCAGGCAGTTCCGCAGTTCCGCCGACGGAATACGAGAATTGCCGGAGCAGCGCGCGTGAATCGCTGTCGTCGGGCGCGTCCGGAATGCTCGCTGTTCGTTGGAAGAACTCCGCATCGAGCTCGAGCGCGCCGCCTTGACCGAATGGATTCTCGAGGCGCAGGTCCGTTCCGACCGTCCCGAGAAAGTAGCGCCGTCCTCCGTTCAGCTGATCCCACGTGCCGTTGCCTTGCACGTAGATGCGGCCCTCGACCTTGCGCTCGCGCTCTTCCGGCTTCTGACGGAAGGCCGGCGCGAGGAGCGGGAGCGCGTCGGTCCACGACTCGGGCGGGTAGGTCCACGGCGGATGCGCGGGCGTATCCGGCGGAGTGACCTGCTCCGCGGGCGCCACGGGAACCGCCGGTGTGTCGACGCTCGGCTCACGCTCGACGGGCGGCGGAGGCGTGGGCGCTTGCGGCTTCAGTCGATCCTCCGGCACGAGGATCTCGGCGCGCACTCCGACCGCGATCGGCGGAGTGCCCGGTGCGAGTTCCACGCGCGCACTGTTCTTCGAGACCGAGCGGATCGTGCCCTCGACGGTGCCCAAACTCGGACGATGGAAGAGCACGCGGTCGTTCTCGGCGACGTGATCCGCGCGTCCGCGATCGATGTACACACTCGAGCCGGTGACGGCGGTGACGTGCGCTTCGATGGGTACGTCGGTCGTCCGGGCCGACACGGGGAAAGCGGAGCCGACGATCGCGCTCGCGACGAGAAGCACGACTCGCCAGAGCCTGTTCACCGCTCGCTCCCGATGCTTGGCGCTTCTGGCGCGCGGTTTCCCCGTGGGTCATGGCAGTCTCCGCACACCGTGCCGAGCGGCTTGTATCGGACGGCGCTGCCCCCGCCGGGCAACGATTGAGGGAGATGGCAGGCCGAGCACGCCAGGCTCGCGTGCGTCGCGTCGAGCGCGAAGCGTGAATCACGTTGGTGATCGAAGCGGATCGACTGGAAGCTCGCCGCAGGCGAGTGACATTGCGCGCAGTCGGTGCTCCCCTGGCGCGCGAACTGTCCAACGTGCGGATCGGAGTGGCACGACGCGCACTGGGTGCCGGTCGCCTTGGCGAAGCGCAGGTCGAGAGCGCGCCGTGGTGCGCTCGGCACGTGACAGCTGGCGCAGTCGACCGCAGCGTGCTCGCCGTCGAGCGCGAAGCCGGTCCAACGCGCGTGATCGAAGCCCGGCGGCCGGAGCTCGATAAAACTGTCCGTCGTGTGGCAACGCAGGCATCCGACGCGACCGTCGATCGAGGCTGCGTGGCCCGCTCGATCGAACGCACCTTGGTGTGCATCCGTGTGGCACGCGCGGCAATCGCTCTGCGCGGCGTGCGCGCTGGCGAGCGCGCGCCCGAAGCGCCGGCCCGTGTCGTCGGGCCGTGCCGCCAGCGGGTGGCACGACTCGCACGCGGCGCGCGTGTGCGCTCCGTCTAGCTCGAAACCGGTCCAGCGCGCGTGGTTGAACTCTTGCGCGAGCTCGGTGAACGATTCCTGGTCATGGCAGCTCGAACAATCGGCGGCGGACTTGTTCGCGCTGGAAGAAGCGAGCTCCGTGAAGAACCCGCGGTGCGCGTCGGCGTGGCACGCGCTGCACTGCGCCGCAGCGGCCGAGTCGAGAGCGGGAGCTCGACCGAACGTGCGTCCGGTCGCATCAGGCTCGTGCGTGCGCGCATGACACGCTTCGCAGCTCGCGCGGGCATGCGCGCCTTCGAGCGGCATGCGCGTCCACAGCGCGTGATCGAACTCTACCGCGCGCGCGTCGTCGAAGGTCTCGGTGGAGTGACAGTGCGCGCAGCTTTCGGCCGCGGGGACGCGTGTGCGCTGCCAAGTCTGCC
Source organism: Planctomycetota bacterium (assembly GCA_031413895.1). GTDB lineage: Bacteria > Planctomycetota > UBA1135 > UBA1135 > JANLUN01. The sequence continues at coordinate 16,528 of JANOFY010000422.1, forward strand.
CGAAGAATCCCGCGTGCGCGTCCGCATGGCAGCTCGAGCACGCGGCGGATGTGCCGTGGAAAGCGCGTGCGAGCTTCGACGCGCCGCTCGCGGAGTTTCGAATGGGCTTCTCGACGTGGCACGCGTTGCACGCGAGCGCCGCGTGGCTTCCAGTCAGCGGGAAGGCCGTCTGCGCGTGCTCCGCGACGTCGAACGTCGGCGGAAGGAAGTCGTGCCGCGTGTGACAGGCGAGGCAGCTCTTGCCGCTCCAAGCGCCGGCGTCGAATTGACCCGCGTGCGGATCGGCGTGGCATGCGCGGCAATCGTCCGCGGAACGGCCGGCGTGCGACGCCGAGAACCGCGCGAACGCGGCGACGCTGGTCTCTGCGGGCGCTGTCGCCGGCGTGGCGTGGCACGCGCGACAGGCGACGTCGGCATGCGGCGGATCGAGCGAGAAACCGGTCGCGGCGTGGGCCTCGCGGCTCATCGACGGCTCTTCGCCCGCGAAGCTCGCGTGTTCCGTGCGATGGCAGTTCGCGCACGTCGCATCGGGTGCGACACCCTGCTCACGCGCGGAGTTCGCGAGGAATGCGGGCGTGTGAGGAGACGGGTGGCAAGCGGCGCAGTCGCGCGGCGTGCGCTTCGAGGACGGCACGCCCGCCAACGCTTCGACGGCGTGCTCGCTTCCCTTGGCATGGCAGCGCGCGCACGAGAGCCCGGCATGCGAACCGGTCAGCAGGAAGGCGGGTGTGTGCGAGAAGTTCGCGACGTGCTCGAACGGGAGCGACTGGCCGTGGCACGCCTCGCAACGCGGGAGCTTCCCGTCGTGCACGTCCTCGTGACAGGTCGCGCACTCCTGCGCGAGGCCGGCGAATCGCCGATCGCCCTTGGCGAGCAACGCGTCGTTCGCGTGCGCGTGACACTCCTGGCACGCGAGTTCCGCATGTCGGCCGCTCAGGCGGAACTCGAGCCCCGCGTGGTCGTACGCGTCGCGGTCGGTGACGCCTGCGAGAGCGAACGTCGCCGGACCGACGAGCTGGAACTCGCGGCCGTGGTGTTCGCTGTGGCAGCGGGCGCAGTTGTCTCCGTCCTCTCCGAGCGTGCCGTGGAAGCCGCGTTGCTCAGCGAGCTGCGTTCCGATCTCGGCGTGACAGCCGGTGCACGCCGCCGCCAGCGATTCGCCGGTACGGCCGTGGCACTGGTCACAGCTCTGCTCGAGCGACGGATCCTGAGCATGCGTTGCGGTGATCGGTCCCGGCGATACGCGCCCGCGGTCCGACCAGACGAACCACACCACGAGCAGCGCCGATGCGATGCCGAGCCAGAGACCGGGATGGTGGATCTTCATGGCCGGTCAGTCCCCGAAGTTGCCATAGCGCAACGCGGTGGCGATGTGCAGCGCTGCGAGCAGCACCATCGCCAGTGCGACCCAGCGGTGGAAGTAACGCCACGATGCGAGCAGCGTGCGCAGGTCCTCGTAGTGCGCGGCCATCAACGCCGTGCGCTGCGCGCGGCGCGCCAGCGCGAGGAGCGACTGGATCTCCTGCGCCGGGATGCCTTCCACGCGCGCTTCGGCCCGGAGTCGCGCGAGCGTCGCCGTCATGCGCTGCTGGCTCGAGAACAACGCGAGCAGCCGGCGGAAGAACGATCCCTGCCAGTGTCCCTCGGCCATCAAGCGATCGACCTCGGTCCGCACGCGCTCGCCGAAGTTGCGGTTGCCGCGGTCCCACTCGGCGGAGATCGCGGCCAGGTTCGTGCGCACGTCCTCGAGCAAGAGCTCGCTCCCGTTCGCCGCGCGCGGGACGAACGCGTAGAAGTAACGACCGATCGCGCCGGTGACGACCAAGATCGCCAGCGCGGCGAATGCGTGCCCGCCGACGGTGTGTCCGGGAGCCATCGCGCTGTGCAAGACCACGAAGAGCAGCGCGCTCGAGCCGGTGACGACGTGTGAGGTCATCCACGCTTGGAGCGATCCTGGGAGCCAGTTGAATCGCCGCGAGCGCCGCGCGAGGTACGCGAGATTGCACAGGATGAGCAGCGTGGCACCGATGCCGAACGTGAGCCCGATCGCGCCCGACGGCCGTAGCCACGCGTGAGCGCTCGCCGCCGGCCGTTGATGGAGCTCGAGGCGGTAGTAGTCCGCGAACACGAGCGTCCAGACGAGCACCGAGAGCGCCAGCCCGAGCGTGACGAGCAGCGCGCGGAGGAGTCCCGGACCTTGGTCCGCGAGCGAGACTTGTTGTGGCCTGTCGGCTGGATCGAACGACACGCCCGCGGCCTCGAGCAGCTCTTGCGGCGCGATGCCGCCGGCGAGCACGAAGACGTCGTCGTTCGCGAGCAAGCGTTCCTCGTGCTCACGGATCTTGAGGTGCACGAGCTGATCTTCGATGCGCGTCACCTCGCTCTCGAGGATCAGCTCGATGCGGCCCTGCTGCGTCGCTTCCCGGAGCCGCGTCTCGTTGCGCGCGCGCAACCGCGAGAACTCGGCTTTGCGGTACGAGAGGCTGACCTGGTTGCCCGGCTGATCCGCGAGTCCGAGCGCGACCTCGACCGCGCTGTCACCGCCGCCGACGACGAGGATGCGCCGTCCGGTGTACGAGTGCGCGTCGAGCAAACTGTACGCCACTTTGGGGAGGTCCTCGCCGGGAACGCCGAGCTTGCGCGGCGTTCCGCGTCGGCCGAGCGCGAGGCACACGTTGCGCGCGAGATAGCGACCGTCGCGTGTGCTGACGGCGAGCAGCCCGCCGGGCAGCACCTCGACGCCGGTGAACACCGCGCCGGTCTGGATCGGCAGCTGATAACGCGCGCTCACCTCGTGCCAGAGCGCCATCAACTCTTCCTTCGCGTACGTGAGTTTCGAAAGCGCACCGTGCAGAGGAAGCGTGACGGGCTGCGTCATGACCAGTTTGCGACGCGGATACTGGGCGACCGTGCCGCCCAGATCCGATTGCTCGAGCGTGATGAAGCGCAAGCCGCGCGATTTGGCTTGAAGAGAGCATGCGAGCCCGGCTGGACCGGCACCGACGATGCACAGGTCGTAGACGTCGTCGCGCGGACGCCGCGAACCGGAGCGCATCTCGGACTCGATGCGCCCGGCGATTTCGTCGGCGACCGCGGTGCCGTGCGCGATCGCCGTGCGTATCAACGCATAGCCCGTGACCTCACCGGCCAGGAAGAGACCGCGCACGCGCGTCGACTCGAAGCCCGCCGTCAACGCGGGGATGTCGCGTCGCTCCTTCAGGTCTCCGAGCGTGATCGCGATCGCGCCGACCGGACATTCGGCCGCGCACCGTCCGTGGCCGACGCAGCGCGCACCGTGAGCGACGATGGCTTGACCGTGCGCGATCTCGAGCACGCCCTCTTCGGGACACGCGGCGACGCACGTGCCGCATCCCAGGCAACGCGATAGATCGATGTGCGGGTACTGCAGCCGCGCGCGGTGGCTGCCGCTCGCTTTCGCGCGCGTGCGCGCCGCAAGTCCTGCCGACGTACGCGCGATCTCGTTCCGGCGCGCGGCCAAGAGCAGGCTGACGATCGCCAAGACGAGGATCAGGATCCCCAGTAAGGTCCAAGTCACGCGCGCTCGTTCCGTCGTTGTCGCGCTGCCCCGCGCAACGCGTCGACTCCATCTAACAGCGAACGAAGTCGCGGCTTTCCGGCCTGACCGTGCGATCTGCCCGCCCGACCTGACCCGGCTAGCCGGGGCGAAGCGGACATTGCCGTTCGCCCACGCTCTGCGCCGCTCTCGTCTCGATCACTCTATCGTCTCGGCCGTTGGCGACAATTGATCCGCAGGACGAGAGCGTGCATATCGCGCATACGCCAAAGTGCGTACGCGGCGAGCGTGACACGCCGGACGCTGTGCCACGGTTCAGTATTCGGCCAGCACGGGGCGAACCGCCGCCAATGATCCCGAGCTAACCGCGCGCGAGACCTTCACGGGCCAGCGCACGCTCCGCCTCGGACGAGCGCTCATCGGAGAGCACCGACTCGAGAACGATGCGCGCGTGCTCGCCCCCCAGACGGCCGAGCGCTTGGAGGACCAGCGGACGCAGCAACGGATCTCTCTCTTCGGCGAGCGGAGCGAGCCGCTCGACCGCGGACGCGGAACCGCTGTAGCCCAGCGCGATCACCGCCTCCTGCCGCACGCGCTGGCGCTCGTCCGTGAGCAGTGCTTCGAGTTCGGCATCCCCGGCGAACGCGCCCAGCCGACCGAGCGCGCGCAACGCGTTCCCGACGACCAGCGGATCGGGGGAGCGCGTCGCCGCGTAGCGCAGCGCGTCCACGTCGCTTTGCTGCGCGGCGCGGCAGAAGCGCGTGACGGTGCGCACCTCGGCCGGCGTCGTGGCCTGCATCACCGGAAACGGTGCGAGCGAGACCTCGCCCGCACCGTCTGCGATTCCGTCCGCTAGCGCCGGCACATCGGATTCGAGCTCCGCTCCCGCGAGCGTGCCTGTGCGCTCCGATCCGACGAGCCACAGCAGGACGCCGAGGCTCGCGACGCACGCGCTGGCGAGAATTCGATTCGCGCGAGTCATGGCTACTGATTGATGCGCATCGAGTCTGTACCGATGACCGAGCCGCCGCCCGCGACGAGCGTCAACGTGACGATCGAGTTGCGCTGGATCGCCCCGGCGGCAATCCCGGCCTGGATCGATTGAATGAGCTTCTGGCGATCGAACTTGATCACGAGATCGGGAATACCGTCTTGATCGGGGTCGTTCGTCTGGTCGTCTCCGCTGAAGCCAGCGGTCGCCGGGACGGGGTTCCCGCCTGGGACGAGCAGCGCGATCGAGTTGGCCTCGGTCGGCAGGAGCAGCGCCAGGCTCGAGCCTTCGAGGTAGGCCGTCACCGAGTTCGCGCCGCCTTTGGACTTCAGATTCAGCGTCTGTGGATCGATCCGGAACGACACGTTGGTCACGGTGACGACCGCCGTGCACTGGCTGATGTTCCGGGCGAAGTCGCGCGCGATGACCGTCACGGACATCGCGCCGTCGAGACGCGTCCGCGTGTCGAACGAGACCGAGACCGGAGAAGTCGACGAGGTGGCGATGAGTTGTCCGTCGACGCGGATTTCGATGACGTCCATATTGGGATCGTCGAACTCGGCCAGGATCTGGATCACTCCCGTGACCGTGCTGCCGTCCGTGGGCGACACGAGCGTCTTCGCAGGCGCGGTGTTGTCGACCGTGACCGTCACCGTGGCCGTGGATTCGTTGCCGGCCAAGTCGGTCACACGCGCCACGAACGTCAGCGGGCCGTCGAGCCCGCGTGAGGTGTCGTGCGCTCCGTAGCGCGTATCCGCCGTGACGATCGCGGGCGGTGCGTACACGCCCGAGGGATCGCTGGTCGGCGGCGATCCGCCCGCGAGGATCTCGACCGAGGCGAGGCCTGAACCCGCGTCGGAGACGTCGACCGAGAATGCCGCTTCGCCGGAGATGAACTGTCCGGACACGAGATCCCCGATCGCGACGCTCGGCGCGGTGTTGTCCACGCGGACCTGGATCGAGACCACGGAGACGTTCCCAATGCCATCGACAGCGCGCGCGCGCAGCTCATGAACTCCGTCCGCGAGCGACGCCGTGTCGAGCGTCGTCTCATAAGGCTCGTCGAGCACCGTCGCGAAGAGCGCGCCGTCGACGGACATCTCGACGCGCGCGATCTGCGAGCCGGGGGTCACGTCCTCCGCGTCGACGTGGAAGTCCACCACGCCGCGCACGGGCGCATCTTGCACGGGCGAATCGATCGCGGCGAGCGGCGCGGTCGTGTCCAGGATCACAGTGATCGAACCCGAACCGGTCAATCCGATCTGGTCCAGCGCATCGACCCGGATCGAATTCGTTCCCTCTACGAGCGCGAGCGTACCTACCAGGACGCCGCCGCCCGCGGGCAGCACGCCGCTCAACCCGGCGGGGTCGGAGCTCACGGTCGTGGCGGTCACGTCGTCGACCGTCACCGTCACGGCGATGGGCGCCTGGCCTGGGCCGAAGCGCGCACCGGAAGCGGGCGAGTTGATCGAGACGAGCGGTGAGTTCGAATCGAGCGTCACATGCAGCGGAATGGTGGTCTGATTGGCGCCCTGATCCGTCGCCACGATGAGGATCGTGTTCGCTCCCTCGACCAAGTCCACGTTCGCGGTGCGCGTTGCGCCTCTGGGCGGGAACGTGAGGACGAAGGGAAAGGGGCCGATCATCAGGATCACCGAAAAGCTGTCGTCGACCACGAGTGCCGTCACTTCGTACGGCGTGTCGCCTACGATCGAACCTTCCAAGGGCGACAGCACGAGCATCGCCGGCGCCACCGTGTCGCGGTTGACGATGATCGAGGTGCCGCCGATGTTGTGTCCCTCGTCCTCGGCGGTGATCGACACGATGTTGATGCCCTCGAGCAGCGCGATCGTGCCGCTCACCGTCCCGCCGCCGGGCGGCAGCGTCACGTCGATGCCGGGCGGGTTGGATACGACGTTCGTGGCCGTGTCGTCGATGATCGTGACCGTGAGCGTCACGCTGGTGCCGTTGACGACCGCGCGATCCGCCGGTGAGTCGATGGTGACGGCCGGCGCGACGATGTCGAACACCTTGCAGTGGCCGTTGCTGCGCGCCGCGAACGCGTCCTGCAGCTCGTCCGCCGAGAGGGCGTGGTCGTAGATCTCGACCTCGTCGATGATTCCGTTCCACGTGCGCGGGAAGCTCCCGGCCCGGAACGGGGGCCCGTTGCCACCGATCGTCCAGGGGATCGCGGCGTCGTACTCGATCGTCTTGACGAGATTGAATTGGCCCTGAAGCGTGCCGTCGACGAACAGCTGGAATGCCGATCCGTCGTACGTGCCCGCGACGTGGTGGAACTGTCCGGATGGGAAAGTCTGAGCCGAAAAGATGCGCTGCGTCGAGACGTTCCCGAAGCCGAACTGGAACTGGTTCGTCGCCGCGCTCCACGTCAGCCAGATCGGAACGTCGGTGTTTCCCGCCGGCGGCGACTTCTGCTTGGCGACGATCACCGATCCAAACGCGTCGTTGTTCGGCCCCGCGCCGTCCGCTCGGACCCAGGCCGCGATCGTGAAGCGTTGATTCGCGAGGTTCGCGGTGTGTGCGACGTCGACGAAACCCCCGGAGGCGAGAGACAAGCCGTCGTCCACCCTGCCGGCCGTGAAGGAGACACCGCTCGTAGCCGAGGCACTGTTCCCATCCTGGATGTCCGCTGTGCTGCCGTCGAACGGCCACCAGCTGACCAGTCCTCCGGGAGCGGGCAGGCAGAAGCCGGGCAGCACGGGCTTGCACTTCCCGGACATCCCCGCGCCGTATTGCGCCGAAGCCTCGGCCGCTGTGAGCGCGCGGCTGTACACCGCGACTTCGTCGATGACTCCGTTCCAGGTGCGTGGGGAGCCCAAGCTGCGGAAGGCGGGTGTGTTGGAGCCGATGCACCACGGAATGCCCGCGCTGTAGCTCACCGTCTTGACGAGCGCGAGCTGGCCTTCCTGGACGCCGTTGACGTACAGACGAAACGTAGCGCCGTTATAGGTTCCCAGGACATGGTGGAACTGTCCCGGCGCGAACGTGTTCGTCGAGAGGATCCGCTCGGTGGCGGAGTCGCCGAACGTGAACAAGAACCGATTGTCGATCGCCCTCCAATAGAGTCCAGCGGAAGACACGGAGCCCGAGAAGTTCTTCAAGAGGATCACCGAGCCGAGGCTGTCGTTGTTCGGCCCCGGGCCGTCGGGACGTACCAACGCTTCCAAGGTGAACCTCGGGTTGGCGAGGTTCGCCGAGTGCGCGACGTCGATGAAGCCGCCCGCACCGAGTGAGGCTCCCTTCGCGACGGCGCCCGACACGAAGGTCACGGCGTTCGCGTTCGCAGGCTGATTCCCGTCGATCACGTCGGCGGTCTCGTTGTCCATCGGCCACCAACTCACCATGTTGCTCGGCGGGGCGACACAGCTCTGCGCCGCGGCGTGTGAACCCATCATCGCGACCGCGGCCACGCCGCATGCAGCGAGCATCGCGCTCCGCAATCGACGCGCGAGCGGGCGTTGCGCGGCCGTGGAATCAGCGCGGACGGATGCGATGGGGAGGATTGTGTTGATGATCATGGTGTCTCTCGGTTCCTCGGAAGTTTGCTGAGCGCGCGCGACACGCGATCGCAAAGCCAAGTCGGGCCAGCTGCGTTCTGGCTCGGTGTCATCGGAGCGCGCACCGGCGGGGGCGAGTGGGCTCCTCTCGCGGGGGGTCCCAAAGGATACCTGCAACTCTGGATTTGCGGGGGAACCAACGGTGTTGAGGTGCGACGTAATCGCTCTCGCGTTCGTGCCGACCTAGCAGCGCGAGAGGCACCGCCTCCCGACCGCGAACAGAGCCCACATTCACGCTCGGCGTTGGCTCACTACACAACTTCCTGACGCCGGGCTGAGTGAGCGGCGGCGGATGCGAGCGGGGGACGTCGAACCGTTGCCACGACAGGCTCAGAAGCGCTCCTCCGCGAGCGGCATCGCCGCGAATGCTGCTCGCGCTCGCGAGACGGGATGGAACCTCACGCGCGGCCCGAGATGCACACGATGAAGCTGTCGTCGATCCCGCGCAGCGCAGGGACGGGGCGAGAGTTCGCCGCAGAATCGAGGTCGGCGTGGACCTCCGTCGTGCGGAAACCCACCTCGCTCAACGCATCGCGTATCTCGGGCACCGACCACAGCCGCCAGCTGTACACGAACGCGTCGGTGAACTCCTGCACGACCTCGCCGTTTCGTAACACGCGGAAGTGCAGCGCGTTCACGACGCGCGCCGTCGTCGGGTCGGCTGCACGCTGTTCCCACGTGTAACGAATCAACGCGCCGCCCTGAGCCGAGTGGCTGCGCTCCACGGCTCCGATCCGAAACGCCGACTCGCCGCCGTAGGTGTCGCACACGAACACGCCGCCGTGCGCGAGCCGCCCACGCACGCGGCGGAGGTAAGCAATGAGTTCGCTGCGTGTGTGCAGCTCGCCGATCGAAAAGTTGCCCGCGAACACGATGTCCGGAGCCGCTCCTGCCGACGGAATCTCGGTGCGCAGATCGCCGTGGATCCGCGTTACGCCGCTCACGTCCGCGGCGTGCGCGAGCACGCGCGCATCGTGATCGATCGCGATCGCCGTTCCCGATTCGATCGCTTCGACCCAGGCGCGCGAGAGAGCTGCGGTGCCGGCGAAGTCCTCGCCGAGAACGCGCGGCGCATCTCCGTGGATCGCGTGCAGGAACGGAACGAGCGTCTTTGGAGACTGAACGGTCAGCTCGTAGAGCGTGTGCACGTTCAGATCGCTCGCCGCAGCGGCTCTCGTTTCACTCATCGTCATGTCCTCTCGTCGAATTGGCACTCGGCGCCCGCCTTCCAGGTGACCGGGACGCGAACGCGGGATCCTAGAGGACAGGGGCTGTGCGCTCCCGATCGGATTCGCGCGCTCGGACTCCGCCGATGAAAACGAAGAGGACTCAGCCGGATTCGAAGCAATCTCGAAGCTCGGCGCGCTTCAGCCGCCCGATCAGCGCGTGCGCACGGCGCGCGAGGTCGTGGGACACGCGGCGTGGGACTGAATCACGAATCTCGAGCGCAACCTCGATCGATTCAGTCGGTCTGCGCCAGCGCGATGGCGCACGCTTGGAAGGTGAGGGATGCCGTGTATCTACTCCATCGGCACGGTTGGGTACTGGTGGCTACGCAGGGTAGTCACAGGCAGCTCAAGCATGCTGCGCGGCCTGGTCGAGTGACCGTCAGTGGTAGGCTGTCACACGACATGTCACGAGCAACACTCGCTTCGGTGCTCCGGCAAGCGAGTCTCCCGAGGGCAGACCGATGAGCAAGTTGAGCTATCTGGTGCGCATCGACAAACAGCCGGATTCCGACTGGGGAGCGACCGTTCTCGACTTGCCCGGATGCGTGGCTACAGCGAAGACGCTGGATGCGGTCGTGCGCCGCATCCAGGGAGCGATCGAGCTACATCTTCGTGGAATGGCGGAGGATGGCCTGACACCTCCGCGACCCCGGCCGCGCGCCGTGCGTCCTACGAAGACGGCGAAGCAAGTCGTCGTGTACGCGAGCATCGAGGTTGCCGCGTAGCACTCCGCCGATCGACGCGAGCGCTTGATTCGTGTGCGTGACGACAGCGCTACCGCGCGTACGCACGCCGCGCGAAGAGCAGCGTCAAGTACGGGAGCATGTGGCTCTTGCGCGGGATCAAAGTGAAGATGCGCATCAACCGCTTGGGGTTGAGATAGAAGCGTCGGTAGGCCTTCTTGCGCAGCTTGAAGATCTTCTCCTCAGGAACGGCGGAGAGATTGATCTCGCTCTTGTACGGTTCGTACGCCGACCAATCGGTCGGCAGGCTGAAACCGGCGTGCTCGACTTGCGTGAAGAGCTCCGTTCCCTTGAACGGAATGACGCGGAAGAACGCGGCGGTGTGGAAGCTCGAGCTCGCAGCCCAATCGATCGTGGCTTCCATCTCCTCTTCGGTTTCCGTCGGGAAGCCGAGCATGAACGCGCCGTGCACCATGACGCCTTGGTCGGCGATGAAGTCGACGATCTTGCGGACCTTGTCGATCTTCAGATTCTTCTTCATCACCTTCTGCATGCGCGGGCTGGCGCTTTCGACGGCGACCATGCAGCGGTACATGCCGGCCTTCTTGAGCAGCAAGACGAGCTCCTCGTCGAGGATGTCACCGCGGAATCCGTTCGGAAACGTGAGCGCGAGCTTGTAGTTCCGGTCGATCAGACCCTGCGCGATCTTCTTCGCGCGATCCGGACGGAAGTTGAAGATGTCGTCCATGAAGACGAGCTCCTTCACTCCGTACTCCTTCACGAGCAGATCGATCTCGGCCAGAACGTGCTCGGCGGAGCGCTCGCGGAACGTCTTGCCGTAGCTGTTGTGGCAGTACGTGCAACGCCACGGGCAAGCGCGCGAGCTGAACATCGTCGCGAACTCTTGGTGTGCGTAGATCACGCCGCCGCGCGGGACCGTGTAGTACTTTTTGTGATCGATCAGGTCCCAGGCCGGGAACGGCATCTCGTCGAGCTTGGCCGGCGGCGGGCGATCGGGGTTGTGCACGACTTCGCCTTGCTCGTTGCGCCATGAAAGCCCGGCGCATTCCGTCCAGTCGGTGCGTGCGTCGCGGAGGCGCGTGAGCACATCGGCGAACGTGTCCTCGCCCTCGCCGCGCACGACGTAGTCGACCGCGCTGTCGAGCAGCACGTCCGCCGCCGCGACGCTGGGATGCGGGCCGCCGCAGATCACCTTCACGCTCGGCATGCGGCGCTTGATCTCGCGTGCGACCTCGTGCATGCAGCCCGCTTCGTACGTCATCGCTGACAAGCCGACGACGTCGGGTCGCAGCTTCTCGAGCGCGTCGCACGCCTGCGCCGGCGTCCAGTCCTCGACCTTCATGTCGAGGATGTGCTGGTCCGTGTGACCGGCAGCGCGCGCGGCCGACGCGATCGCCATGATCCCGAGGGGATGGACGTGCGTGAACTGCGTGTAGGGGTGGTAGGTCTGAACGAGGGCGGTACGGACCATGGTGGAAAGCCGACGGAGCGGCCGAATCGAGTGTTCCATGGTATCCGACGAATGGCCGAGCGCGGCAGAGTGTCGCCGGCGCGGATCGAGCGCAGTCGCGCCGCGTGACGCGCGCTCTAGAGTCCAGCGGGCGCGGCCGCCAAGCTGCGCACCGTATCCGTACCGCCGATCGTTCCGATGAGCCCCACGCCTCCGGTGGCCAAGTTCAGCGAGTACAGCTGTGAACTCGACGCCCCTGGGGCGGTGATCACCAAGAACGCTCCGCCGTACGTCGAGATGTCGAATCCAACGGCTTGCGTCGCGTCGAGGCCCAGGCTGCCGACCGTGAACAGCTTGCCGAGGCTCGGGCTGACCGGCGTTCCGTCGGGCGATCCCTGTCGGACGAGCACGTCGAGCCCCGAGTCGACGGCGTAAAGCGTCGTCGATGTCGTTCCCGCGAAGTTCGTCGAGAACGCGCACGCGACGATCGACGGATCCAATCCGAAGTTCACGTCACCGGCGTCGTACGCGACGTTTGGATCGACGCTCACGACGGCTCCCGTGACGGGGTGTACGCGCATGTTCTGATCCAAGTCGCTGACGACGCGGATTCGATCGACGGAGGGATTGAAATCGAAACCGATGTTCGTGCCGGCGAGCGTCGGCGAAAACGGTCCCGCTCCGATCGGTGTCGCGGCGCCGGTCGCCGGATCGAGCTTGTACATCCGACTCGTGCTGCCCAGGCCAAACAGTTCGTGTGTCGCCGGGCGAAAGTCGATCGACAACACGATCTCGCCCGCTTGCAGTCCCGCCACGACGACGCTGTCGAGAAGCACGCCGGGCGATCCCGCGAGGAACGAGACGAGCCTGTTCCCGTTCGTGAGGGCGTACAGCACGGGCGTCGAAGGCGGTTCGATTGCGATGTCGCGCACGGGAGTCGAACCCCCGATCGTGCCGATCAAGCCTGCGGCACCGGTCGCGAGGTTGATCGCGTAGAGCTGCGAGTCCGTCCCGGCAGGTGCCGTGATCGACGCGAGCACTCCGCCGGCGCTGGACACGTCGAGCCCCGCCAGTTGCGACGCGTCGACGTTGAGTGAGCCGATCGTGAACAAGAGGCCCGAGTTCGACGATTGCGGCGCTCCGCCGGGTGATCCTTGCGTGACGAAGACATCGAGCGCTGAATCGATCCCGTACGAAGTCGTCGAGCTCGCTCCAGCGAAGCTCGACGTGTACGCGGAGGCCACGACCGTCGCGTCGAGCCCCGTGTTCGAATCGGCCGCGGCGTACGCGAGCCCCGCGTCCTGCGACGCGACGGCGCCGGTGTTCGGGTTCAGCCGCAGGTTCTGGTCTGCGTCGCTCACCACCCGCAATCGGTCGGGGACAGGATTGAAGTCGACGCCGAACTCGCTGCCGGAGAGCGGGGGAGCGAACGCAGCGGCACCGATCGCGGTGGCGTGCCCCGTCGACGTGTCGATTTGGTAGACGCGGCTCGTGTCGCCGAGCCCGATCAATTCGCCCGTCGATGGACGGAAGTCGATGCCGACGACTTCTTCGCCCGCTTGAAGTCCTGTGATCGCGGTCGTTCCCAGGAGGTTGCCCGGCGTCGCGGGATGGAACGAGACGAGGTCGTTCGCCGTCGTGATCGCGAACAGACGCGGCTTCCTGGCCGGCACGATGGCGATGTCGCGGATCACGCTTCCGCCGCCGATCGTGCCGAGGAGCGCCGCAAAGCCCGTCGTGAGGTTGACGGCGTAGAACTCCGACGTCGTTGCACCGGGTGCGCTGAGACACGCGAACGCGCCGCCGAGAGGGGAGATGTCGAACCCGGCTTCGTTCGACGTGTCGACTCCTAGGAGTCCGACGGTGAAGAGCTTCCCGCTGTTCGGCGACACGGGAGTCCCGCCCGGCGAGCCTTGTCGAACGAGTGCGTCGATCCCCGCGTCGATCGCGAACAGCGTCGTCGAAGTCGTTCCGAAGAAATCGTTCGTGAACGCCGACGCGACGATCTGCGGATCGATTCCTGTGTTGGGATCAGCGGCGTCGAACACCAGCGGGGTGTCGATGCCGACGACGACTCCCGTGGACGGTTGGAGCCGCAGATTCTGATTCGCGTCGCTGACGACTCGGAGGCGGTCGACGACGGGATTGAAATCGAGTCCGAAATCCGTGCCCGCGAGAGCGGGTGCGAACGGGCCCGTGCCGACCTCCGTGGCGACCGCGGTCGCCGGGTCGACCACGTAGACTCGGCTCGTGGCTCCGAGCGCGTAGAGCTCGCCCGTTCCCGGCCGAGCGTCGATCGCGACGAGATTCTCGCCGGCCACGAGCCCGCTGATCGCGCGCGAGCTCTGCAACGTGCCGGGCGAGCCGGGTTCGAACGACACGAGCTGATTGCTCGTGCTGATCCCGAAGACGCTGTCGTTTCCGGTCGAAGCGACGTTGCCGCCGCCGCCTCCGTTCGAGCCACCCCCGCCTCCGCCTCCGCATCCGGCCGAGATCGCGAAAGAACCGGCGACGAGCCCGATCAGCACCCAAGATTTCATGACGTGTCTTCCGGCTGCGATCTTCGAGAGGCCAGGTAGCCCACGACCGGACAGCTCGCGAGTGTCCAAATACGCCTGCCTCGCAGGCAGCGAGCCACGATCGGCTTCGAGTAATTATCTCCCAATAATGGCGGGCGGGCCGTGCTGCTCGCTTGGCGGAGCTGCCGCGCGCGGATTGGCGTCTGGCGAGCACCGGTGGGGCACTCCTAGACTGGCCTCCCCGGCTCGAGCCGAGGTTGGAGCGGCTCGGTGCGCGACGAATCCCAAACGATCGGTCCCTATCGCACGCTGCGCGAGCTCGGCCGCGGCGGCCAAGCGATCGTCTGGCTGGCCGAAGACACGCGCATCCAGCGCCAAGTCGCGCTCAAGGTGCTGCCGCACCTGGGCCCGGGGGGCGAAGAGGCCTTGCGTCGATTTCGCCGCGAGGCCGAGGTCGCCTCGCGCTTGGAGCACCCCGGGATCTGCGCGCTGCTCGAAGCGGACCTCGATCGAGGCGTGCCGTACATCGCGATGCGCTACGTGCCGGGCGAGACGCTCGCGAAGCGACTCTCGAACGCACGCGCAGCGGGTGATCCGCCACCGGACCGAGCGGCGTTGCGCGAGCTCGCGCTGATCTTCGAGAAGTGCGCGCGCGCGCTTCACGTCGCGCACGAATCGGGGATCATCCACCGCGATGTGAAGCCGGCGAACATCATGCTCACGCCGGAAGGGGAGCCCGTGATCTTGGATTTCGGGCTCGCGCGCCAAGACGATCGCGCGGCGCAGCAGCTGTCGGTCAGCGGCGAGGCTTCCGGCACGCCGGCGTACATGAGCCCCGAGCAGATGACCGGACGCGCGCGTCCCGATCGACGGACCGACGTGTGGTCGCTCGGCATCGCGCTGCACGAGTGCGCGACGCTCCACCATCCGTTCGAAGCCGCGACGCGCGAAGCACTCTTGCAGTCGATTTTGGCGGACGATCCGCCCGATCCGCGACGTGCGAATCCGGACATCGATCGCGATCTCGCGACGATTCTCGAGACGTCGACGGCGAAAGATCGCGATCGGCGGTATCAGACCGCGTTCGACCTGGCCGAGGACTTGCGACGTTGGCGCGCGAACGAGCCGATCCGCGCGCGTCCGGTCAGCCGCTTCGAACGCGTGCAACGCTGGGTGCAGCGCAATCCGGCGCTGGCTGCGAGCGGCGCCGTGATCCTCTTGCTGCTCTTGTGCGCGAGCGCGCTCCTCGCGTACGGCGTCGGCGCCGCGGACAAGGTGAAGGTCGAGGCGCAGCTTCGAGCGGTCGCGGACGACGCCCGCGAGCGCGCCGAGATCGAGCGCGCGCGCGCCGACGAAGCGCGCGCCGCGCTCGAGCAGGTGCAAGTCGACCGACGATTCGCCGCCGAGCTCGACGACCTCTCGATGCAGCTGGGCACGTTTCTCTACGGGCTGCAGGATCCGAAGAGCGCGGCCTCGGTGCTCCCCGGTTACTTGGACGCGTTCCGACGCTTCGGCATCGACCTCGCGCAACCGGAGAGCGCCAGCTCGGCGCCGGTACGATTCGCGGCCTTCCGCGAGCGCAATCCGGACTTGTGGACCGGTGTTCGCGAATCGATCAGCAATCTGGCGTGGCTGCTCACGAGTGAACACGTGCAAGCGAGCGACTCGATGCGAGCGCAAACGGTCGCGCTGCTGGCTTCGATGCCGAGGACCCCCTGGCCCGAGTTGGAGCGCACCGTGCGCCTGTGGGAGGAGGCGAAGGTCGACGAGTTCGACGCGCTCCTCACCGACGACGCGCTCGCGACGAGAGACATCGACGAGCTCTCCCATCTCGCCGACGCGCTGTTCGCCGTGGACGGTCGCTTGCCCGCGGTGCAGCGCGTCCTCGAATATGCGCTGCGCAAGGACCCGGGTTCGTTTCGATTCCACTTCCTCGCCGGTTCGCTGGGCTTCATGTCCGCGTTCGGCGTGAAGGAGGAGGATCCGAAGGAGTTCGATGCGCGCATCGCCAAGATCCTCCATCACATGCAGGTCGCGGTGACGCTGCGGCCGCGCTCGGGCTTCATGCGCGCGATGCTCGCGAGCGCTCTAGCGATGAAGGGCGATTACCCCGAGTCGATGCGCTACATCGAGGAAGCGACCGAGCTCGAACCGAAGAACGCCGTCGTGTGGCTCTTCAAGGCGCGCTGGTACGGCTACGCGCAGATGTGGGACCGTTCGATGGCCGCGTGCAAGACGGCGCTCGAGCTCGATCCGAACCTGGCCGGCGCGCGCGAGATGCTCGCCGAGATCGAGAGCAAGGCGAAGTAGCGGCGACGTTCACGCGTGTCCGGACGCGTCGGATTCCTCGGCGTCCGATTCGACCCGACCGCGCGATTGCAACGCACGAGCCGCGAGCCACACCGCGGAAGCCCACGCCGCACCGAGGGTCCATCCGGCGAGGACATCGGTCGGCCAATGCACGCCGAGGTACACGCGGCTCGCGCCGACGAGTCCCGCGATCATCGCGGCCACCAAGATCGCGAACGCCTTCAGGGGCCAGCGCGGCTGGACTCGCGCGAGCAATGCTCCGAGCGTCAGATACGTCGCTGCGGATAGGGTCGAATGGCCGCTCGGAAAACTCGATGTGAGCACGACCGATCCCTGCGGCACGAGATCGGGGCGCGGCCTGTCGTATCCGTGCTTCATGAGAAGCGATAGCACGAGCGCGCCGCTCACAGCGGCAAGGAGCAGGACGGCCGTACGCTTCTTGCCGTTGAGCAAGAGGAATCCCGTCGTCACGGCGACGAAAACGACTTGGACGCCGGTGCCGCCGAGCGCGGTGAAGTCGCGCATGATCTCTTCGAACCACGGCGGTCCGAGGGGATCGGAAGGGTCGGCCGGATTGCGGAGCACAAGCAGCAGCCGCTCGTCGAGCGCGCGCGTCTCTCCTTCGCGGACATCCGACGCGAGCGCGAGAAATAGCCAGACGCCGCCGGCGACGGCAGCGAGCATGAGCAAGGTCGCGAGCTCGTGGCGGCCGAGCCAGATCAGGAGATCGATCGGCGTCCTCCACGATGGGCGTGCGAAACGGGCTCGCGAGGCGTCGTGCGGCATGTTCGACGATGGTACGCCCCCCCATAATAACGGCGCGCCGCGCGATCCCCGGAACCTCTTCCGGTCGGGTATCCTCTAACGCTCGCGCTTCACGTCGCCGGAGGGGCGAGCACCCCCTCCGCGCAGTCCCGATCCCACAAGGTAGGCAGTCTTGGCCCGAGTCGCTTTCGTCGTCACCACGTGCCACGAGTTCGAGGGCGTCAAGGTCCTCTCGTCCGTCCTGAAGAAGCACGGTCACCAGACCGACTGCTTCCTGCACTCGGAGGAGCCGGACTACTACGGCGCCGTGCTCGCGTGGCAGCCGGACGTCATCGGGATCTACGCGACCACCGGACAGGAAGCGTGGGCCTACGACTACATCCGCGCCTGGAAGAAGAAGCTCCCGCACCTCAAGGTCGTGATGGGCGGTCCGCACCCGTCGCACGACCTCGAGCCGCTCTCGCACGGCGACGTCGTCGACGCGACGACGAAGGGCGAAGCGGAGTACGCGATGCTCGACCTGGTCAACGCGTGGGAAGCGGCTCGGTCGATCGACGACATCCCGAACGTCGGCGTGCTCAAGAACGGCGTGGCGATTCAGAATCCCATAAGACCCGTGATCCAGGACCTCGACACGCTGCCGTTCCCCGACGTCGACATCTTCTACCGCTATCCGTTCCTGCGCGGGAAGCGCGTGATGCAAGTGCACACGAGCCGCGGCTGCCAGAACAGCTGCACGTACTGCTCGGTCGGCCTGATGAAGAAGGATTGGGTCAGCGGCCGGCGCGGCGAGAAGTTCAACCGCACGAAGTCCGTCGACTACGTGTGCGAGGAGATGAGCGACATCCTGGCGCGCTACCCCGACTTCCGCATGGTGAACTTCGGCGACGCCGCGCTGAACATGGACCACGGCTGGCTCGAGGAGTTCGCGCAGAAGTGGCCCGTGCGCGTCGGCCTGCCTTTCGCCTGCAACATCAACATCAACTACCTGAAGGAGAGCGACATCATCGCGCTCAAGCAGGCCGGTTGTATCTCGGTGCAGTTCGGCCTCGAGTCCGGCAGCGAGGAAGTGCGGCTCAAGGTCTACAAGAAGGGCTACACCGACGAGGTCGTGTACGGGATCCCGAAACTGCTGCGCAAGCACAAGATCACGTACCGCACGAACAACATCATGGGCTCGCCGGCCGAGACGCTCGACGACATGTTCGAGACGGTCAAGGTCAACAAGACGATCAAGCCCAACGGCTGCACGGTGCTGATCTACCGCCCGTTCAAGTCGACGGTGCTGGGGCGCGAAGACTTCGAGCTGGGCCGCGTCGACGAGGGCAAAGACATCGGTCCTTCGATTCAAAACGATTCGATGATGAAACGGGACGACTTGCGCGAGGTCGTCAATCTGCAGAAGCTCTTCAACATCGCCGTGTACGTCCCGGGTGGGATCCCGCTCGTGAAGCAGCTCGTCAAGTTGCCGCGCAACCCCGCGTACGACTTCTCGTTGCTGTTCTTCCTGTGGTATCAGCACGCGGTCGTGTCCGGATACGGGATGCTCGATGACCTGCGTTTGGGCTTCAAAAATGTCGGGCAGATCTTCGGGAAGAGCGGCAGCCAGGCGAAGCGCAGCTTTGTCGACACGCTCGACTTGGGGCAAGACGTCACGGTTCACTGAGAGCGGCTCGACGGGGATACCGGGGGCCCGACGGAGCCATCGGGCACGCATGCAGCGGACGGTTCGATCGCTGGCCGCCGTTCTCGTCGCGGTGGTCTGCGCCGCGTTCGCGCGCGCCGACCGGCTCCACGTAATCGTGCTGCACACGAACGACGTGCACGGTCAGGTGCTGCCGCGCCGTGCGACGTGGCTCGACGAGAAGGACACGCGCCTCGCGGGCGGCTTGCCGCGCGTTGCCGCCTACGTGAACCGCGTGCGTGCGGAGGCTACCGTCGCGAAGGCCTCGGTGCTCGTCGTCGACGCCGGCGATTGGTTTCAGGGCACGCCTGAAGGCAGCCTCGACGAAGGGCTGGGTTTCGTGCGCGCGCTCGCGCGGGTCGGGTACGACGCACTATGCGTCGGAAACCACGAGTTCGATCGCGGGCTTCCGAACCTGAAGCGGATGATCGGCGAGAGCGGCATGCACGCGGTGTGCGCGAACCTGACCGATCGTGCGACCGAGAAGCGCGTCGACTGGGTGGCGCCGTACCGCATCGTCGAGCGCGACGGGCTGCGCATCGGCATCGTCGGACTCGTGACTCCGGCGACGCCGGAGATCACGCACCGCGACGCGCGATCGATCTCGTTCGAGAGCCCGACGCGTGCACTGACTCAAGTGCGTGCGGAGCTCGCGGGCCGCGTCGATTGGATCCTTCCGATCACGCACCTCGGCGTCGAGTTCGACCGCACGCTCGCCAGCGCGCACGCGGACCTACCGCTGATCGTCGGTGGTCATTCACACACCTTTCTGAAAGAAGGCGTGCGCGAAGGCGAAACGCGCATCGTGCAGACGGGATCCAAGGCGAGCGCGGTCGGCCGCGTCGACGTGTGGTTCGAGCGCGACACGTGGCGCGTCACCGAGCTCCGCGCGCGCGTCGTCGACTTGCTCGACGAGCCGCGCGACGCGGATCGCAACGAACGGGTCGAATCGATCTGCCGTGAGCTGACCGCGCAGAGCGACGAGGCGATGAAGGTCGTCGTCGGCGAGCTCGCAGCACCGCTCATGCGCTCCAAGAACGCGCTCGCGTCCTCGACCGCCGGAAACTGGATCGCCGATGCGCTGCGCGCGTACACGCGCGCCGACGTCGGGCTGATGAACCGCGGCGGCATCCGTTGCGATCTGCCGGCAGGACCGCTGACGCGCCGCGACCTG
>JANOFY010000423.1:0-10717 GCA_031413895.1 Planctomycetota bacterium
CGCAGACAGGTCCAAAGGTTCGTCCAGCTCCTCGTCTACAGCTCGCTGCACGGTAACGGCCACGCTGGACGCCCGCTGATGCACCTCGCGGCGACGCGCGGCAAGCTGCTCGAGCTGGTCGCGACGCTCGAGCGGCCGAGTGACGAGGACTATCAAGAGCGGGCGTTCATGGCGGGTATCTTGTCGCTGCTCGACACGCTGCTCGCCGTGCCGTTCGCAGAGATCGCGCAATCGCTCAACCTCGAGTTCGTGATCGAGGAAGCGCTCGTCACGCGCGGCGGCGATCTCGGGCGGCTCTTGCTCATCGCGGAGCGGCTCGAGGACGGCGATGATGCGCAGCTCTCGAATTTGATTCGCGAGGTGAAGGGGCTCGATCGTGCGGCGCTCAACGCGGCCGAGGTCGAAGCGATCGGCTGGGCGAGCGCAGTGTGCGAGCCCACGCAGGGCTGACGCGCGCACTCGGCGTCCGTAGAATCCGGCGGTCACGCAGGTGTGTCGCGTGGCACGTGGCCTGACGGCCTTACGCGTCGCCCCATAGCGCGGAAGGATTCCGATGTCGAATCGATACCTGATGTTCGCGTGCCCCGCGGTGCTGGCTGCGCTCGCGTCGCTAGCAGCCGCGCAAGCGCACCCCGAGTTCGTCGTGGCGTGCGACGCATCGAGCAAGCTCGTCGTGACGTTCGACGCCGAGAAGCCGTATCCGCTGCCCGCGTCGCGTCTCGACGGCATCGAAGGCTACGCGGACGCGATGCCCGGCTTCCTGTCCGTTTTCGTGGTGCGCAAGGGCGAGAACATCCTCCCGCTCGACGTGAAATCGGATCTCGAGTTCGTGCTCGTCGGCGCGGACGACGGCCTGCGCGTATTGAACGATCACGGCACCGGTCCGATGCAGATCGGTGAGGTGTTTCACCTCGGCAACCCGCCGTTCGACACGCACCCCGTGTGGCACATCTCCGCGGACGCGTCGAAGAAGAGCTACGCGATGAAGATGCAGGTGCGCGACCGATCGGGTCGTTACCAGCCGAGCGACGTCTTCGCAGCCAAGTTCGCGCCCGACGATGCGACGCATGTGTACGTGTGTCCGATGCGGTGCCAGCTCGGAAAGCAGTACGCGGAGCCGGGCGCGTGTCCCGTGTGCGAGATGCGGCTCAAGCTCTACAGCGGTCGCAACTATCGCGTAACGGTGACGCCGGATCCCAAGCTCGCGGCAGACGGCAAGCTTCGCGCCGGAGTCGCGACGCCGCTCGCGTTCGACTTCGCCGCGCCGGATGGAAGCCGCGTCACCGACCTCGAGATCGTCCACGAGAAGCTCGTGCACTTGCTCATGGTGTCGGAGGATCTCTCGTGGTTCGCGCACGAGCATCCCGAACTGCAACCCGACGGCAAGTTCACGTTGACGTTCGCGTTCCCGCACGGTGGAAAGTACGTGCTCTACAACGACTTCACGCCGAGGCGCGCCGGCATGCAGGTCGTGCCGGTCGAGATCGAAGTCGGCGGCGAGAAGGCGGCGCCGCTTGCGTTGAAGCCGAGCGCGGATCGCACGACGAGCGTCGACGGCTACACGGTCAAGCTTACGGCCGCGACGCCGCTCACGTCGCTGCGTTCGCAGGATCTGCGCGTGAACATTTCGCGCGACGGAAAACCGGTCAACGATCTCGAGCCGTTCCTGGGCGCGCTCGGTCACCTGATCGTGATCAGTGAGGACCGCAAGCACTTCGTGCACAGTCATCCGCTTCCGCCCGCGAAGAGCGCCGGTGAGACGGCGAACTCGCACGGCGGACCCGACGTCGTGTTCTCCGCGCAGTTCCCCGCGCCGGGCATCTACAAGGCGTGGAGTCAGTTCCAGCACAAGGGCCACGTGATCACGGCCCCGTTCGTGATCGAGGTCGTGTCGATGCTGGGGCAACCCGTTGCGCAACCGGGCGCGACTCCGTCAGGCCTTGGCGAACGTTGAACTCTCGGCGAGTACCCGTTGCCGAACGCTCTACTGGAGTGAACATGCTCATGCACGTGACCGAAGCCCAACATCGAGGCGGCCACCGAGTCTGGTTGCGATTCAATGACGGCATCGAGGGTGAGATCGATCTTTCGACGGCCTTGCGCGGCCCCGCCTTCGAGCCGCTCCGGGATCCGGCGTATTTCGCCGAGTTCCGAGTGGACGACACGCTGACGTGGCCGAACGGTGCGGACTACGCACCCGAGTTCCTGTACGAGCGCGTCCTGGAACTCCGACGCGCGCGGTGACCCCCCCCTCCGCAGGAACGTCGGCTCGCGATCTCCTAACGGACTCGTCCGAGTGCTCAGATGTGTAACCGTTTCGCGTCCGCGTAGTCGCCTTTCACGAGGCCTCGTTGGGCGAGTGCGCATCCACCATGGAACGACTCGAAGGACTGGAGCCTTGATTCTGAGCGTGCGCGGTCGACGAGTGATGCTCGATGCCGCGCTTGCACGGCTCTATGGGGTGCCCACCAAGGCGCTCAATCAGGCCGTCAAGCGCCACGCGGAACGGTTTCCCGATGACTTCGTCTTCCGGCTGACGGGTCAGGAGCGAGCGCAAGTGGTCACAGATTGTGACCGGTTCGCGCGGCTCAAACACTCTACAGCCCTACCCCTCGTGTTCACGGAGCACGGCGCGATGATGGCTGCGATGCTCCTCAATAGCCCGCAAGCCGCTTCGATGAGCGTATTCGTCGTCCGCGCCTTCGTGCGGATGCGCGAACGCCTCGCGGCTAATGCGGGCATTTTGCAGCGGCTCGCGGAGATCGACGGAACACTACTCGAGCACGACGAGGCCCTGCGCTCGATGTGGGCCAAGTTGCAGCCGCTGCTGCAACCAGCTCCCGAGCCACCGCGGCGGCGCATCGGGTTTCACTCTCGGAGGGCATCCACGTGAACTGGCATGCCTGCACGCACGATCAAGAAGAAGAGAGTCGGCGTTCTGGAAACGCACGAGCGTCTCCTTCGCGCTACCGCAGCGCTGCCACCACGTCATCCGCGAGCTGCAACATCTCGGCGAGACCCGCTTCTGTATGGTCGCCCATGTGCCCGATGCGGAACGTCTTGTCCTTGAGATCGCCGTAGCCGTTACCGATCTCGTGGCCGCGTTCTTTCAGCCCGGCGATCAGGCCCTTGACGTCGAGATTGCCGGCGCGGATGCACGAAATCGTCGGTGACGCGTGCTGGGGAGCGGGCAGCAGCTCGAGATCATTGCTGTGCGCCCACGCTTCGGTGACTTGCTGCATGCGCGCGTGCTCATCGAACCGCGCCTGCCACGCGACGCGGCCCGTCTTCGTCTTGTCCTTGTGCGGCAGCGTGACACCGGTCGTGATGTCCTCGAGCTGCCGCGCGAGCGCGTAGTACAGCGAAATGCACGGCGTGCACGGTGTCGCGCGTTGCTCATGGCCTTCGATGATCTTGATCGGATCGAGATAGAAGCCGCGCAGCTTCTGCGTCTTCGCGCTCTCGACGTAGCGATCCGACGCGCACAGCACGCTGATGCCCGGCGGCAGCGCGAAGGCCTTTTGGACTCCGGCGAACCCGAAGTCGATACCGTTCTTGTCGAAGTCGACCGGCGCGCCGGCGATGTAGCTGACGAGGTCGACGAGCAGGAACGTGTTCGGGTGAGCGCGCATGACGCGCGCGACTTCCGGCAGCGGTGTGCGCACTCCGGTCGACGTCTCGTTCGACACGAGCGTCACTGCATCGAACGGTCCCTTCTCCGCCAGCGTGCGCGCGAGATCTTCCATCGCGACCGCGCGTCCCATCTCGACTTGGATCTTCTGTGCGTCCTTGCCCATGAGCCCCGCGATCTCGAACCAGCGCTTGCTGAACGAACCGTTCACGAGCGACAGCACGCGCGGGCCGACGCCTTTCAGCGCGGCTTCCATCAATCCTGTCGCGCTCGTCGTGTGCACCGCGACGTGCGCTTTACTGCCGTCGTCGAGTCCGAACGCGAGGCGCAGGCCCGGATCGAGGCGCTCGATGAGCGTCGTCATCGCCTTCGAGCGGTGGCCGATCATCGGCCGCGCGCACTCGGCCAGGATTTCGGGACGGACTTCGGTGGGGCCGGGGATCCAGAGCTTGGTCGTTTGCATCGGACTTCGTTGGGTCGAGGATCTAGTTGTGAGCGGCGGCGAGCAGCGCGCCATGCTCCTGGCTCATCGACAGGATGTCGATCTCTTCTTGCGAAAGGAGCAGCGGCACGAGCGCCGCGAGGTCGGCGGTCTCGCACGTGACCGTCGCGCGCCCGCACACCGCGTCGCGCCGCACAACGCCGCCGAACGCGATGAAACGCGCGCACTCGCCGGCCGCTTCGAGGTCGGTGATCCCATCGCCGATGAGGACGGCCGGCCTTCCACCGGGCGCGTCGGCCAGCGAACGCGCGACCGCGACCTTCCCGCCGCTGCGGGCGAGCGGTGAGCTCGTGTCGAAGCCGACGTACCGTCCCAGCTCGTCGTGCCGGATCGCGACCGAGCGCACGTCCTTGCCCGCGATGCCGATGTGCGCGGCCAGGGCGAGCACGGCCGGCTCGAGCCCACCGGACACGATGCACACGCGCTTTTCGAGCGCGCGCAGCGCGCGGACGAGCTCGCGCGCGTGCGGCAGGACACGCGCGACGTACATGCGGCCCACCGCGTCGAGCGCGGCGCGCGTCGGCTGGATCAGCTCGAGCCGCGCGCCGTAGACCGACTCGAGCGCGAGCTCGCCTTGCATCGCGCGCTCCGTGAGGCGCGAACTCTCCGCGCGCAGACCCGACAACGCGGCCAGCTCGTCGATCCCTTCGATCGCCGACAGCGTCGAGTCGCAGTCGAAGATCACCGTCGAGTACGGCGGCGGCGCGTCGGCGGGGGCGGGGGCGTCGGCAGGGGATGCCACGAGGATCGGTGCCTCCGCGCTACAGTCGGATCAACTTCACGTGGCGCACCGGCTCGAGCGCGGCCACGGCCGCGATCACCGCCGCCGGCGGTTCTTCGTAGAGCGACAAGAATCCGACGGCAAGCTCGCTTGCGCTCGCGGCGGCGGGCGGTCCGAGCTCGATGCGACGGATGTTGACGCGGTGCTTGCCGAGCACGGTGCCGAGCAGTCCCACGACGCCCGGAATATCCGCGTGGCGCGTCATCAGGATCGGACCTTTCGGATCGAGATCGAGGTGCATGTCGTCGATCC
The DNA here is from genome assembly GCA_031413895.1 of Planctomycetota bacterium. Classification (GTDB taxonomy): domain Bacteria; phylum Planctomycetota; class UBA1135; order UBA1135; genus JANLUN01. The sequence continues at coordinate 5,167 of JANOFY010000423.1, forward strand.
GCACGATCTTCGGCGACCGGCCGAACACGGTGCCCGCTGCGACGTGACTCTCCTCGCCGCGGTGACTCGACGTGCGCACCTTGATCTGACTGTGGAAGAAGTGCTCTTCGTCCTCGTCGCGCTCGAAGAGCTCGAGCCCGCGCTGCTTCGCGAGCAGCGGCGCGTTGACGAAGTTGACGCCGATGTCCATGCCTTGACGTAGCACGCTCGTGAGGACGGCGAGCGACACGTGGCGATGATCCGCGCGCGCGATTTCGCCCGACACGGTGAGCTCGATCTTCGCGATCGGCATCTCGTGCACTTGCGCGAGGAACGAACCGAGCTTCTCGGCCAGCATCACGTACGGACCGAGCTCGCGCAGCGTCTTCGCGCTCGTCGCCGGCGCGTTGACGGCGTTGTGCGCCACGCCTTCCGTCAGGAACTCGCAGATCTGGTGCGCGATGTCGACGGCGACGTTGAATTGCGCTTCGTGCGAGGACGCGCCCAGGTGCGGCGTGACGATCACGTCCTCGCGCTTCAGGAGCGGATGGTCCTTCGACGGCGGCTCCTCGAGGAGCACGTCGAACGCCGCGCCCGCGAGGTGTCCCGACTCGAGCGCCGCGAGCACCGCCGCTTCGTCGACGAGACCGCCACGCGCCGCGTTGATCAAGCGCGCGCCGCGCTTCATCTTCGCGATGCGCTCCTTCGAGATCAGGTTCTTCGTCGAATCGAGCAGCGGCACGTGCAGGCTGACGAAGTCCGACGCCGCCAGCAGCGCGTCGAGCGCGACGAGCTCGACGCCCGGCATGCCGGAGCCTGCGCCCGCAGCCGTCGGCGCGATGTACGGATCGTGCGCGACCACGTTCATCTTGAGACCGAGCGCGCGGTCGGCGAGCACGCGGCCGATGCGGCCGAAGCCGACGATGCCGAGCGTCTTGCCGGAGAGTTCGCTGCCCATCAGTCCGCTCTTGCCCCACGAGCCGCGACGGACGGAACGATCGGCGTGCGCGACATGACGGGCGAGCGACACGAGCAGCGCGAGCGCGAGCTCCGCCGTCGTCGTCGTGTTGCCGGTGGGCGTGTTCATGACGACGACGCCCCGTTCGGTCGCCGCGTCGCAGTCGACGTTGTCGACGCCGACCCCGGCGCGGCCGACGACCACGAGGTCGGGCGACGCTTCGATCACGCGCCGCGTGATCTTCGTGGCCGAGCGCACGACGAACGCGTGCACGCCGGGAGCCAGCGCTACGAGCGCGTCCTCGGAGAGGCCGATATGGACTTCGGGCTCGAAGCCTTTGGAACGGAAGATCTCGACGGCCGCGGGCGCGAGCTCGTCGCAGATCACGATGCGCCTCTGTGCCGGAGAACGGTGGGACGTCACGGGAGCCATGCCGATTTCAAAGCCGATGTCGGGATCGTGGGGGGGCCGGGATCGCGAGCGGCCCTGCGCCGCGGCGCGCGCCCGGCACAGCCTAGCGTCAGGATCCGAGCGCGGCGCGCACGAGGAGCTCGAGATTGCGCACGTCGACCTTCTGTGCCGCGCGTTCGACGCTCTTGCGAGCTTCCTTCTCGGAGTAGCCGATCGACACCAAGGCTTGGATCGCGTCGTCGACTTCCGTCGCCGGCGCAGCGGCGCCCGCGCGGGAAACGGTCTGCGCTCGCAGCTTTTGCGCCTTGTCGCGCATGTCGAGCAGGATCTGTTCGGCGGTCTTCTTCCCGACGCCGCGGATGCGCGTGAGCGTTGCGGCGTCGCCTTCCGCGACCGCCGCGAGCAGCGGCTCGCGCGACAGGCCCGACAGGATCGCAAGACCCATCGTCGGTCCGACGCCGCGCACCGAGATCAGGAGGCGGAAGAGATCGCGCGTCTCGCGGTCGGGGAAGCCGCACAAGAAGTGCGCGTCCTCGCGAACCACGAGGTGCGTCCACACACGCGTGGTCGCGCTCGACGCCGCGAACGAGCTGCCGATCGGGATCGAGAGCTCGTAGCCCACGCCGCCGACCGCGAGCACGAGGCGGGCCGCCGAGCGCTCGACCACCTGTCCCTCGAGGTACTCGTACACGGTGCGGCGCGCGCGCGGTCCCTCAGGGCTTCGTGCGCAGCTTGAGGTTGACCTCGGCGAGCTTCTGGCGCAGCTCCTGCAGCGAAGTCGCACCGAAGTTCGGCATCGACAAGAGTTCCTCCTCCGAGTGCTGGAGGATGTCGCCGATCGTGAGGCAACCCATCGACTCCACGGCGCGGCGCGCGCGGATCGAGAGCTCGAGTTCGGTCAGCGGCCGGTTCAGCATCTCGGCGTTCTCGCCGGTCGCGTAGCGGCGGCGCGCCGACTCGATGCTGGCGACGGCTTCCTCGCGGGCCATGCCCAGGCGCAAGCCCTTGCTGCCGAGGATCTCCTTGATCTCCGTCAGCGACGTCTCGCCGAAGTTCTTGTACGAGAGCAGCTCCGCCTCGGTCTGACGCACGAGGTCGCCCAACGTCAGGATGTTCATCTTGTTGAGGCAGTTGCGCGCGCGCACCGACAGTTCGAAGTCGGTGATCGGGATGCGCAGGATCTGGTTGAGGCGGTCTTCCTTCCGCTCCAGATCCTCGTCGTAGTACATGTTGAGCGCCGACACCGCATCGGTGAGGTAGCGGCGCAGACGAGCGTTCTGCGGCTCGTTCTTGGCGGCCGTGTCGTAGCAAGCCGCCGCGTCATCGTCGCGACCCTTGTCCTCGTACAGCATGCCGAGGTTGATCAGCACGTTGCGATCGATCGGGAGCATCCGGCCCAAGGCCTGATACGCGTCGAGCGCGATGTCGTCGTCCCCCTGGCGTTCCGCGAGGTACGCCAGATGAAACAAGTTCGCGCGGTGCGCCGGATCGAGCGAGCGCGCCTTCTCGTAGTGCTCCTGCGCTTTCTCGTATTCGCGCTGCAGTTCCAGCGAGCGGCCGGCCAGATAGTGGCCCTCGGCGCTCGTCGCGAACGACACGGCGCTAGCCTTCACGCCTTCGTGCAATCGTTCGATCGCACGCGTTTCGTCGCCCTGCGCGAGGTCGGCATCGAAGCGCGCTTCGAGGAACCCACTGCGCGGCCGCGGCTCGTCGGGGTAGGCCTTCGAGAGGCGCTCGAAGATCGGCTGCGCCTCGCTGGGCCTGTCGAGGGACATCAACGCCTTCGCACGCGTGAACGACGCGACGTTGTCGTCCAGATACTTCGCCAGGATTTCCGCGGCGCGCGCGTAGTCACCGAGCATCCACAGCGCGAGTCCTTTGCGACGGCCCTCGTCGGCTTGGTCGCCCAGGGTCGCCACCTTGTTGCGGAAGCTGTCGACGTGTCGACGGGTGCCGAAGACCTCGGCGCGCGCCGCTTGCAGCGCGGCAAAGCTCGGGATCGAGCTCGTCTTGATGTCGAAGTTCGGGGAATCGGCGGTCGCGACTCCCCCGGCGGGAGAGTCGTGCGTGTGGGTCGATTCAGAGGTCATCGGGAGCGGTGTCCGAGCAGGCGACGAAAGGCGGCGTCGCGGCCCCAAAGAGTGTGGGTGAGCCGCGAGAAGTGCGCGAGTGTAGGCCCGCGCCCCTTCCGGCGTCAAATCGGCGGGGCTGCGCTCGCCCGTCGGATGGCACAGGCGAAGCGCGCGAACGTCGCCGACGACGCGCGAACGAGCGTTCGCGACGGTCGCGCGCACTCTCTCCGGAGCTTCCCACAACTCCTTCCCGCCGCAGGGCTTGCCGTCCGCACGCGAGCGGCATCTTCCATCGCTCGACGCGGACTGCTAACCGGAGATCGAAACGTCCATGGACTGCATCTTCTGCAAGATCGCCGCGGGCACCGTGCCGTCGACGAAGCTCTACGAGGACGACCTCGTGTTCGCGATCCGCGACATCCGTCCGCAGGCGCCCTGTCACGTCCTGGTGATTCCGCGTGTCCATATCGAGTCGTTGTCGGATCTCACGGATGAGACGCTCGCCGGGCGCCTCCTGTTCGCCGCGTCGGAGATCGCGCGCGGTCAGAAGCTCGCCGAGGGGTGGCGATTGATCGCGAACTCGGGCGAGCACGCGGGTCAAGAGGTCCCGCACCTTCACTTGCACGTATTGGGCGGCCGTGCGCTGGGACGGATGCTGCCTGCGGCGCCTCGTTAGATGTCGATTCACGCTGATTCACACCGGGTCGAGAGGGGAGACACTTGGAGAAGTTCGTGATCGCGGGCGGTCATCCGCTCGAGGGGACGGTTCAGACGTCGGGGTCGAAGAACGCCGTGCTGCCGGTGATGGCTGCGGCGCTCTTGACCACCGAGCGGCTCAAGATCAAGAACGCGCCGCACCTGGCGGACGTCGACACGATGATGTCGGTGTTGCGGGACCTCGACTGCGAAGCCGAGCGCAACGCCGACGGCTCGGTCGAGCTGCGCGGCGCGACGCGACCGCAGAACCGCGCCGCGTGGGACAACGTGCGCAAGATGCGCGGCTCGGTCGCCGTGCTCGGGCCGCTGCTCGCTCGGACCGGTCGCGCGGAAGTCAGCCTCCCCGGCGGCTGCGTCTTCGGCGTGCGGCCGATCGACGTGCACTTGAAGGGGATGGAAGCGCTCGGCGCGCGCGTCCGCATCGAGCACGGCTACGTCATCGCCGAAGCCCCGCGCGGGCTGCGGGGAGCGGAGATGTTCCTCGGCTCCGCGTTCGGCTCGTCCGTGCTCGGAACGGCGAACGTGATGATGGCCGCGACGCTCGCCAAGGGCCGCACCGTCATCCAAGGCGCCGCGTGCGAGCCCGAGGTTTCGGACCTTGGGAACTGCCTCAACGCGATGGGCGCGAAGATCAAGGGCCTGGGTTCACCGCGCCTCGAGATCGAGGGCGTGACGGAGCTCGGCGGTGCCGAGTGGTCCGTGATTCCCGACCGCATCGAAGCCGGGACGTACGTGATCGCCGGCGCGATGGTCGGCGGCCGCGTGCGCGTCGAGGCTTGCCGGCCCGACCATCTCTCGGTGCTGCTCGACCGACTGTGGGAAGCGCGGGTGCCCTTCGACGCGGGGCCGGATTGGATCGAGACGCAGCCGTACCACCCGCGCGATCCCGCGCGGCGTCCGCGCTCGACCGACGTCACGACGCACCCGTACCCCGGCTTCCCGACGGACCTCCAAGCGCAGTGGATGGCGCTGATGACGCTGGCCGACGGGATCAGCGTGATCACCGAGTGCATCTACCCCGACCGCTACATGCACATCGCCGAGCTGACGCGCCTGGGCGCCAACGTCCGCCGGCAGAGCACGGCCGCGATCGTGCAGGGGACCGCGCGTCTTTCCGGTGCGCAGGTGATGGCGTCCGATCTGCGCGCGTCGGCGGCGCTGGTGCTGGCCGGGCTCGTCGCCGAGGGCGAGACCGAGATCCACCGCGTGTACCACATCGACCGCGGCTACGAACGGATCGAAGAACGGCTCCAAGCGCTCGGCGCGAAGATCGAACGCATGAGCGAGAAAGAAGCGCTCGTCGACTAGGCTGATACGGTGTCGGTGAAATACGGCGTCCGTCGGTGAAATACGGCGTCAGACACTTTCTTTCACCTTCGCCGGGCATTGCGTGGACAATGCCGAGCGCCGGCGG
>JANOFY010000424.1:0-3999 GCA_031413895.1 Planctomycetota bacterium
GAACAGCGAAAGTCATGGGAACGGCGAAAGCGCGGAGAGGCGCAGGCGCGGCGATCAGCGAAGACGCCGAGACCGCAAGAGCGTGCGAAAGGGGCGAAGAGGATACGCGAGGCCGCTGCGCCGGGCAATCATGCGTGGGCCAACGCGCACGCGCCGCCCCGCGCAACTGTGGACAGCACCGCTCAGGCCGACACAATGGCCTCGGATATGCCCTCCGTCGACAGGCAGCGCACTCGAACGATCCTCGATTGGATCACGATCGGCGCGTTCCTGCTGGCGATCTCCGCATCAGCCGTCGACGTGTGCGTGCGCAGCGACGACGTGCGCGGGCCGAAGCCGGAGCTGCGCGAGGCGGCGCCGCGCCCCGACCGGCCCGCGGACCTGTGGACGCTCACCGAGTATCCGGCGCAGTACGAGAGCTACTTCAAGGACACGTTCGGGTTGCGAGACGTGCTCTTGCGCGGGCACTCGGTCGTGAAGTTCTTCGGGTACGGCGTGCCGCCGAGCGAACAGGTGATCGTCGGTCAGCACGGTTGGCTCTTCTACACCGGCGACCAGTCGGTGGAGGTGTACCGCGGCCTGCTTCCGTTCAGCGACGAGCAATTGGAAGGTTGGCGCCGGACATTGGAAGGTCGCCGCGACTACCTGCGCGCGCGCAAGATCGAATACTTGTTCGTGATCGCTCCCAACAAGGAAGCGATCTATCCCGAGCACATGCCGAAGAAGTTCGAGCCGCTCGGCCCGACGCGACTCGACCAGCTCGTCGAATACCTGCGTGCCCACTCGGACGTCGAGTTCCTCGATCTGCGGCCGACGCTCCTCGAGAAGAAGCTCGAGGACGTGCACGAGGACTGGCTCTACGTGCGCCTGGGGACACACTGGAACGGACGTGGTTCGTACGAGAGCTACCGAGCGATCATCGAGCGCTTGTCGAAGCCGTTTCCCGCGATGAGACCGTTCGATCGCGAGGATCTCGCGTTCACGGTCCTCCCGAACTACGGCGACACCTGGGGCACGCGCATGTACATCGAGGACTTGCTGCCGCAGCGCGTCGTCCTCTATGCGCCGCCCGACGACCCGCGCTGCCGCGCGACCGCGCAGACGACGTGGGGACCGATGCGCGAGGTCGCGTACGAGAAGGACGATCCGAAGCTGCCGCGCGCGCTTCTCTTCCACGATTCGTTCGGTCCGTACGCCGAGGAGCTGATCGCGCGGCACTTCAGCAGCCTCGTGTGCTCGTGGCGCAGCGACTTCGACACGGCGACGATCGAGCGCGCGCAGCCCGACGTCGTGATCGAGATGTTCGTCGAACGCATCCTCGTCCGAAAGTCGCCGAAACCTCCGCCGGCGAAGGCCAGTTATCCCGATCGCGAGGCCTACGAGAGCTCGAGCGACGTGCGCTGGAAGCTCGACGGCGCCGCGGAAACGGGCGGTCTGGAGCCGGACGAAAAGACGCGCGTCGAGCGGCGGATCGCGGCCGGCGCGACGTGCTTCGCGGTCCATCGCGACAGCGTCACCGACCGATTGTTCGTGCCGGCCTTCGACACGCGAAGCGCGCGCTCCCTCGTGATGTGCGCCGAGATCGAGTCGCCCGTCTCGACCACGTTGACCGTGCTCTTCCTGCCGCCGGGCGAGACCGAGTACAAGCATCGCCACCAAACGCACGCGCTCCTGCGCAAGGGTCCCAACCGCGTGTTCCTGCGTTTGGATCCGCGCGCGTTCGAAGGCCGCTTGTTCCTGCACGCCGGCGTGGCACTCGATGACTTCATGTTCTGCGGTCTCGAGATCCGCGCCGTCGACTGACGCATGAGCGCGCCCGAGCGCCCGGCGTCCAAGAGTCCGTGGAAATTCGTGCCCACGCTGTACTTCCTGCAGGGCGTGCCGAGCAGCGTCGTCGGCGAGATGTCGACCGCGTATTTGACGCAGATGGGCGTCGGACTCGCGGAGCTCGGACGCTGGCCGGCGCTGCTGCGCTTGCCGTGGACGGTCAAGCCTCTCTGGAGTCCGTTCGTCGACACGCGCTCGACGAAGCGCCGCTGGGTGATCGCGACGCAGGCCGCGGGCTTCGTGGGACTGCTCGCGTGCGCGGCGGGCACCACGGTGTCGGGCTCGCTCGCGGTCGCACTCGCGGCGTTCGCGTTCGTCGCGATCGCTTCCGCGACGCATGACATCGCGGCCGACGGCTTCTACATCCTGGCGCTCGACGCGAAGTCTCAGGCCCGATTCGTCGGCGTGCGAACGCTGTTCTTTCGACTCGCGACCCTCTTCTGCGGCGGCACGCTCTTCCATCTCGCCGGCCGGCTCCAAACTGGTGGGCTCTCGGTTCCACTCGCGTGGCGCTACGTGTTCCTCTGTGCCGCGCTCGTGTTCGGCGCCTGCGCGGTCGTGAACGCATGGGCGATGCCGCGACCCGCGAGCGATGCGCCGAGTCGAAGCACGGACCCCAGTGACGCAACGCGGCCGCGGTTCGTCGAGGTGATCGGCGCGTACTTCAAGCAACCACGGCTGGCGTCGATCCTCGCGTTCATCCTGCTCTACCGGCTCGGGGAATCGATGATCTCCGCGTTCTCGACGCCGTTCCTGTTGAAGCCGGCCCGCGAGGGCGGTCTCGGCATCTCGATCGAGGCCCTCGGTTGGCTCAAGGGCACGATCGGCCTGGCCGCGCTGACCGCGGGCGGGTTGCTCGGCGGCGTCGTGATCTCGCGCTTCGGCATCAAGCGATGCTTCTGGCCGATGGTGCTCGCGATGAACCTGCCGAACGCGTTCTACGTTTGGGCCGCGGTCGAGCCGCCGTCGCAATTCTTCCTCGGCACGTTGATCGCCGTCGATCAGTTCGGCTACGGCTTCGGTTTCTCCGCGTACCTCGTGTACTTGATGTTCTTGTCGCGCGGCCGGTCGTTCCCGACCGCGCACTATGCGATCTCCACCGGCTTGATGGCGCTGTCCGCGCAGGCCGCGGGCTACTTCTGCGGAGACATCGTCGCCGCCGTCGGCTTCCGGTGGTTCTTCGTCATCGTCTGCCTCGCCAGCGTGCCGGGCATGTTGACGCTCTTCTTCATTCCGATGGAAGGCGAGGACCTGCACAGCGCGCCGATCGACAGCCCGTGAGCTCGTCCGGATCATGGACAAGCCGTGCATTCGCACGACAATGACGGCCCACGATGCTCTTCAGCTCCGCGCTCTTCGTCTTCTTGTTCTTGCCCGCCGTGCTACTCGCGTACTACGTGCTGCCGCGCGGGCTGCGCAACGCGCTGCTGTTCTTCGCGAGCTTCGTCTTCTACGCGTGGGGCGAAAAGATCCTCTCGGGCGTGATGCTCGGCTCGATCGTGGCGAACTGGGCGCTGGGGATCTGGGTCCAGCGCGCGCGCGACCAAGGCCGCGGCAAGGGCGTCGTCGCGATCGCGATCGCCTTCAATCTCGGCGTGCTCGTGCTGTTCAAGTACGCCGATTGGCTGTGGTCGATCGTCAACTGGGCGTTGCTCGCGACCGGCATCGTCGATGACGCGCTCCCGAACGTCGGCAGCTGGCTCCAGGCCGATCCGCGCTGGGCCTCGGTGTTCCTTACCGGCGACGGGTTGATCCGATTGCCGATCGGGGTGTCGTTCTTCACGTTCCAAGCCACGTCGTACATCGTCGACATCTACCGCGGCGACGTTCCGGCGGAGAAGAGCCTCGTCGACTTCGGGATGTACAAGTCGTTCTTCCCGCAGCTCATCGCGGGTCCGATCGTGCGCTACCGCGACGTGCACGAGCAGATCCACTCGCGCCGCACGACGCGCGCGGGGTTCGCGTACGGCGTGCGCCGATTCGTCATCGGCCTGGGCAAGAAGATGCTGATCGCCAACATCGTCGCGGCGCCCTGCGACGAGATCTTCGCGCTGCCCGGGAACGAGCTCACGCCGCTGCTCGCCTGGCTGGGACTTTTGCCTTGTTTCTGCAACTGCCAGTGCGCGCTTGAGTCGCTCGGCAGTGCCGTTTCAATTGGTTCGCCCCACTCCG
>JANOFY010000425.1:0-16297 GCA_031413895.1 Planctomycetota bacterium
CGAGCCCGTCGCCGCCCGTGCCCGCGGTGTCGATCGCGTCGGGATGGTCGTGCACGAACGGCACCATCGCGTCGCGCAGCGCGTCGGCGGCGCCTGCGATCTCCGTGGCGGCCTCGCCGCGCGCCGCGAGCGCGCCGAGGAGCGCGCCGAGCTGCGCGGGGTCGACGCCCTCGCATAGACAGCGAGCGAACACGTCACGCGCCTCGGCGCGTTCGAGGGTCCCGCGCGCCACGACGCGCTGCAATGCTCGGGCGAGGTCCATCGTCACGAGGAGCGCGCGAACGCAGGTTCACCGGACGCGCGCAGGAAGTTCTCGAGGATCCGCGCGCCCTGCGGCGTCAGGATCGACTCGGGATGGAACTGGACACCGAAGCGCGGGAGCGTCGTATGGCGCACGGCCATGACGTAGCCCTCCGCGGTCCACGCGGAGAGCGTGAGCTCGCGCGGGAGCGTGTCGCGCCGCGCGCGCAGCGAGTGGTAGCGACCCGCGGGAAACGGATTGGGCAGGCCGCGGAACAGCTCGCTCGCATCGTGGTGCACGAGCGAGCTCTTGCCGTGCGTCGGCGCGGGATCGCGCTCGAGCTCGCCCCCGCAGTGTTCGACGAGACCTTGGTGTCCGAGACACACGCCGAGGAGCGGCACGGTCGCGGGCAGCACGCGGAAGAGCTCCGGCATGATCCCCGCTTGCGCCGGTCGTCCGGGGCCGGGGCTCAGCACGATCGCGGACGGCTGACGATCGATCACGCCTTGCGCCGTGATCGCGTCGTTGCGGTGCACTTCGACCTCGACACCGGTGGCGGACATCGCCTGGTACAGGTTCCACGTGAACGAGTCGTAGTTGTCGAGCAGGAGGATCACGGCGTCTTCCTCGTTTCGCTGGTGCGCGGCGCCGCGCGTTCGGTTGCGCCGCGGAACGCCGCCGAGTCCGCCTGGCGCACCGCTTCGAAGAGCGCCGACGCCTTGTGGAGCGTCTCGCGGAACTCGCTCTCCGGATCGGAGTCGAACACGATGCCGGCGCCGGCTTGCACACTGAGGGTATCCTCGCGCGCGACGAAAGTGCGGATGATGAGCGCGGTGTCGAGGTTCCCGTGTCCGTCGAGGTATCCGAAGCAGCCTGCGTATGGACCGCGCGTGTCGGTCTCGACCGCGGCGAGAAGTTCGAGCGCGCGCACTTTAGGCGCGCCCGACACCGTGCCGGCCGGGAACGACGCTGCGAGCGCGTCCAGTGCATCCATGCCGTTCGCGAGCTGGCATTCGACGCGCGACACGAGGTGCTGCACGCGCGCGAACCGCTCGAGCACGCCGTGCTCTCGGACGCGCACGCTGCCGATCTGCGCCACGCGGCCGAGGTCATTGCGCGCGAGGTCGACGAGCATGTCGTGCTCGGCGCGTTCCTTCGCGTCGGCCTTGAGCTCCTGCGCGAGCCGATCGTCCTCCGCGGGATCGCTCGAGCGCGGGCGCGTCCCCGCGATCGGACGGTTCTCGGCGCGGCCCTGGCGCACCGAGACGAGGCGCTCGGGCGAGCTGCCGATCAACGTCACGCCGTCAGCCTCGAAGAAGAACATGTGCGGCGATGGATTCGAGAGCCGCAGCACCCGGTAGAGCGTGAACGGGTCGCCGCGGTAGCGCTGCTCGAAGCGCTGCGACAACACGGCTTGGAAGATCTCACCTTGGGAGATCGATTCGCGCAGGCTCGCGACGCCTTTCTTGTACACGGCGGGCTCCATCATCGCCGTGAACTCACCGGACAGCGCGAAGTCGCCGCTCGATCGCGGCGCCTCGGAGAGTGCGTCGTGCGCGATCGCATCGAGCCGCGCTTGCGCCGTGTCGAAGGCTTGACGGCCCGGCTCGACGCGCGTCACGAAGAAGATCTTCTGCGCGGCGTGATCGAGCGCGACGACGTTCTCGTAGAGATCGAACGTCGCATCCGGGACGTTCCATGGATCGCGTGCTGCGCGCGGGACGCGGGGCTCGAGCGCCGACGACCATTCGTACGCGAACCATCCGATCCAACCGCCGAGGAACGGCGGCAGCCCGGCCGGAGCCTCGCCCACGAAGCGCGGGGAGCGGTTGCGCAACGTCGCGTGGATCGGACCCTCGACGAGCTCGTCGCAGCGCGGACCGCTGATCGTGCTCGTGCGTCCTCGCGCGCGAAAGCGGGCCTTCGGATCGACGCCGACGAACGAGTAGCGCGCGAGCCGCGCGGGACCCTCGACGGATTCGAGGAGGCACACGCGTCGGCCGGCGGCGCGCAGGCCCAAGAACAAGCGCACCGGTGTCGCGAGGTCGGCGGGCCACACGGCCCACGCGAGCTCGTGGCGCAGCGCGTCTTCGGTCGTCGATCGTTCGAGGGGCGGGTTCAAGGTCGATCTCTCGTGGGTCAGAAATGCAGCGGGCCTCCGACTGGCGGAGGCCCGAGGATCATCCTGCACGGCAGGGCGGAGTGGCTAGGGGCGACTTCCGGCCGGCGAGGATTCCTCGGGCTGTCGCCACCACGATCCGTGCGAAAACGGGAGCATGGCGCGGATTCTGGCACGGGCCGATGGGGAGCGCAATGCGCCGAGCGCATCGCGCTGCAGGCGGGCTCACCCGAACAGCCGCTGGTGCAGGGCCAGAACGACGTCGCCGAGCCTTTCGCGCGGGACGACGAGCGACAGGTTATTGCGCGTCGCGCCGTACGAGATCATCTCGACCCGCACGCCGATCTCCGCGAGCGTCCCGAACACGACCGCGGCGAAGTCGGTGCGCTCCTTCAACTCCTCGCCGACGATGCTGACGAGCGACAGATCGCGCACGAGGCTCACGTCGGCGAACTCACGGATCTCCTGCGCGGCGGCCGATAGCCTCGCGCCGATGTCGTCGGCCGTCAGCGCCAGGCTGACTTCGCTCGTCGCGATCATGTCGATCACGATCTCGTGCCGCGCGAAGACGTCGGCGATGCGCTTCACGAAGCCGTACTGGAGCATCATCGCGCTGGCGACGATGTTGACGACCACGATCCGGTCCTTCGTCGCGATCGACTTGACGGCGCGTTCCTCGGCCGCGAGCTTGCCCACGACGACCGTGCCCGGGAACTGCGGCCGAAAGCTGTTGAGCACTCGAATCGGAATGCCGCGCTCGACCGCGGGCGTGATCGTGGCGGGGTGGAGTACCTTCGCGCCGAAGAACGCGAGCTCCGCGGCTTCGGCGTACGAGAGGCGCTCGATGTGGCGCGCGCCCGGCACGATGCGCGGATCGGCGGTCATCACGCCGTCGACGTCGGTCCAGATCTGGATCTCCTCGGCGCCGAGCGCCGCGCCGAAGATCGCCGCGGAGTAGTCGCTGCCGCCGCGGCCCAGGGTCGTCACGTCGCCGGCCGCCGTGCGCGCGATGTAGCCGGTGATCACGGGTACGCCGGTGCGCTCCGAGAATGCGCTCGCGATGCGCGCCGCAGCATCCGGGAGCGGCCGTGCGCACCCGAATCGATCGTCCGTGACGAGGCCGACGTCGCCGGCTTCGAGCGCGCGCGCATCGACGCCGATCGACACGAGGTGCGCGGCGACGATGCGCGACGAGATGCGCTCCCCGAAGCTCAGCGCGAAATCGAGCGTGCGCGGCGTGCACTCGCGCAGGAGCTCGATGCCGCGCAGCAGATCGAAGAGCTCGGTGAAGAGACCTTCGATCATGCGCGGATCGAGCGACAGCTCGAGGGCGAGTCCGCGGTGGAGCTCGACCAGGCTGGCGTGCTCGCCCGCCCAATCCACCCGGCGCTGCGCGAGGTCCGCGAGGCGCAGCAGCCGGTTCGTCACTCCGGCGACGGCCGAGACGACGACGACGGGTTCGCGCGCGCGGCACGCGGCTACGATCTCGCCCAGGCGTCGAATCGGCGCGGCGCCGCCCACGGAAGTGCCGCCGAACTTGAGGACGATCATGGCGAGAAAGCTAGCGTCCCGACGGCAATTGCGGGAGGTCTATGTCGCGTTGAACCGCGGCCGCGATCTCGCGGGCGAGGATGAAATTGCCCGCCGCGTTGAAGTGACAGGCGTCGAAGTAGAGCGTCTTGGTCACGTCGCGGAAGGCCATGGAGAGGTCGACGAAATCGACACCGCTCGCACGCAGCTTTTCGCCTTGCGCCCGGAGGCGCGGGTAGCCCTCGTGCACGCCTTCGACCCATTCGTCCGACGCGCCGGCGGTCCGGCGCTCCTCCTCCGACATGGGCTTCGAGCCCTCGTCGTACAGGGTCGGTTGCAGCACGTGGAGGAACGGGATGCCGCGCGCGCGACACATCGCGTCGATCGAGCGTGAGCACTCGAACCAGCTGCGAACCATCATGTCGAACCGCTCCGCGGTGCCCGCCGGATAATCCGGGCCGTGGAGCGTCGGCGACGCCGCCGACTCGGCCTTCGCCGTCATCGCGAATTGCTGCTGCAGCTCGACGCTCTGATTGCGGAACCGCCCGAGGACGGCGAGCGCGAGCTCGCCGAGCAGCGCGCTGTGTTCGAATCCCAACGCGTCGGCGCGTCGCGCGAGCCGCCCCGTCGTCTTCTGCGTCGCACGCAGTTCCACGAGGATGTCGACCGCGCGAGGATCGGTCAGGCCCGTGTTCGAGAGGTAGGCCCAGTGGCTCAGCGACGGGAAGAGCGGCGACGAATCGTGCTGCGCGTTGTAGTTCCCGAGCGCCACCTCGTTGAACCCGTCGACGAGGATCACGAGGTCGCAGTCGAAGCCTTGCGCGAATAGGTACGTGAGGACGAGTGCGTGTTGCGGCTCTTTGAAGCCTCCACGGGCGTAGCTGTGGATCTCGACCGGTGCGCCGGCGAGGCGCGGGTCCGTGCCGATCGCAGTCGCGAGCGCGCGGCAGCTGGCTTCCGCGAGGATCCCGGCGACGGATCCACCGAGAACCAGGACGTCGAGCCGCTCCTCGGCGCTCGCGGTCGTCGCGCACGATCGCGTGACCTCGCTGAGCCGCGTTTCGCCGCCCACGTCGAATCCGAAGTAGGGGTGTAGGACGATGCGTTTGCCCTCCGCGTTGGCGAGCTGCGCGGCCTTGACGATCGCGCTCTCCGTGTCCTCGCCCTCCGTGGCGGGATTGCCCGAGAGGGCCGCCAGCGTTCGACCGACAGCCGCGGCGTCGTACGGGCGCCCTTGGAAGAAGCGCACGGCGCGGTACGCCAGCTCGCCGAGCACGAAGCTCGCGACCAGCGCGCCGAGGAAGACGAGACACCGCTGGAGTGTCTTGCGTGTCCGACGTGCTTGGGCCATGAACGCTGTGCGCTGGTTCGCACCGCGAACGGGAGATCCCGACCGCAAGCGCTCGCGAGCCATGCTAACGACGGGCTAGAGCACGCGCGAAGCCTTGGCATAATCGCGCGCCTCTCGCCGTAGCGTTGCGAGCCTCGTGATGGACGACCCGGTATCCGCTTCTGCATCGACGTCGTCCGTTTGGGGCAAGGCCGCCGGCGGCAAGCAGGAGCTCAAGCTTCTCGAAGGACCCGACCGACGCGGTCTCGAGCTCCTGCGCGCGGTGCGCATCTTTTTCGAGCTCATCCACGGCTTTCGCTCGCTGCACTTCCTGGGGCCGTGCGTCACCGTGTTCGGGTCGGCGCGCTTCTCGGAGGAGCACCGCTACTACGAGCTCGCACGCGAGATCGGCCGGCGAGTTGCGCAGGCGGGCTTCACGGTGCTGACCGGCGGCGGGCCGGGGATCATGGAGGCGGCGAATCGCGGCGCGCGCGACGTCGGCGGCCTGTCTGTCGGCTGCAACATCGAGCTCCCGAAGGAACAGGCGCCCAATCCGTACCTCGATCGCTGGGTGACGTTCCGCTACTTCTTCGTGCGCAAGCTGATGCTCGTGAAGTACTCGTACGCGTTCATCGTGCTGCCGGGCGGCTTCGGCACGATGGACGAAGTGTTCGAGACGGTGACGCTCATCCAAACCGGCAAGATCAAGAACTTCCCCGTGATCTTGATGGGGGTGGACTACTGGCGTCCGTTGCGCGATCTCTTCGAGGAGATGATCCGACACGGCACGATCGACCGTACGGACGTCGACCGACTCGTGTTCACCGATTCGGTCGAAGAGGCGCTGGCGGTCGTGAATCGAAACGCGACGGTGGCGTTCGGGCTAAAGGTGCGCGCGCCGCGGAAACGGCTGTGGGTGCTGCGCGAGTCGTGAACGGAATACGCGTTCAGCGTCCTGGCGGAAGCTTGTTCGCCCGCGCGAGCTCGCGCGCGACCCCCTCACCGAAGATCCGGTGTCCGGCACTGTTCGCGTGGTAGTCGAGCGGGTGCACGCGCAACGCTTCGAGATCCTGACCGAGGAAGTCCGCTTCGAAGCCGAAACACGCGATGCCTTGCTCGGCGCAGAACTGCGTGACGGCCGCGAACGGGGCGTGGCTCGCCAAGTGCTCGCCGTCGCGGAACAGGAACGGGAACGGAACGACGGCGAAATCGATCCCCGCCGACTTCAGTCGATCGCGCGCGCGCATCAAGGCCGCGCGGCAACGGATCCAGCCCGGCGCGTCCTCGGCGAACTGGTTCGCTCGATCGCGACCGAACTGCGCGAGGTGGCGGCGGCGGTAGACGTCCGTCAGCACGAGATCGACGAACCGCGAATGCTCGCGCAGCGAGCGCACGAAACCGCGCCGCCAAGGATGCGCGAGCTCGAGCCAGAAGTCGCCGGCGGGCGGCGGCGCGCCGGGCAGATCGCGCAGCGCGGCGTCGTTCATGTAGAACTGCACGAGCACGAGGTCGGGCCCGAAGCGCAGCACGTGCTCCTCGAGGAAGAGCACTTCCTGCTCGGTGTCGTACGCGTTCACGCCGCAGTTCATCACCTCGCACGGCCGTGAGAGCGCCTGCGCGCGCACGCTGTCTCGCAGCACGTCCGGCCACGTCTCGCCCTCGCCGACGCCGTACCCGAACGTGTGCGAGTCGCCGATGCACGCGATGCGAAAGACTCCCGCGGGCCTCTGCTCGTCGACGAGCGGTCCACGGAATCCGTGTGCATTGACGCGCGCGACGATCTCGAGCGCGGGCTCTCCATCGGGCCGCTCGTACCGGACACGCTGCTCGCCCCCGGGCAAGTTCACGAAGCGGACCGCCGATCCGGGCACCGCCTGTGTGACCGCGCCCTGCGCGCGCGGCTGCGGCAGCGCACGCCAGCCGCCGACGCGCACGACGGCTTCGGCGAGCGCGAGCCCGAGTAGCGGCGCGGCGAGCGTAATCGCGAGCTTCGCTCTCGTGCGCAACGTCACGGGTAGGTCAGCGGCTGAGGATAGTTGGGCCAGCGCGCTCCGATTTCGAACGCCTCGCGTTCGGTGGCGTCGAGCTCATCGGGCGGCTCCGCGGCCTGCGGCCCTTCCGTGTGCCGAACGGCCGCGCCGAAACCGCGCCACGCCGCGGTGCGATCGTCCGGGGCGAGCAGCCTGCGCAAGCTAGCGCAACGTTCGGAGCGGTGCGTGCTCTCGGCGATTCCAAAGCCCAGCCCGAAATCGAACGAAACGCGGAACTCTCCGTCGATCTGGCGTCGCGTCGCACGCACGAGCTCGTCGTCGAGACCGCGCGGCACGAGTCGACCGCACGCGATGCCGAACCCGCGGTGCAGCGCAGGTTCGAGCTCTGCGGGAACGTGCGCACGCACCGCGAGCCCGCGCTCGAAGAACTCCGGCACGGAGCTCACGAGCGGATACCGCACGTCGAGCGCCAAACCCTCGACGCAGTATGGCGCGATCGCCGGGTGAGACGCGCCGAGGGCATCCAGGATCGCGCGCAGTCGCGACCCTCCGTTCTCCTCGAGGACCAGGCGCCGCAGATAGCTGCCGCTGCCGTGCGCGACGTCGATCGCGAGATCCGGCGAGAAGTCCGACACGATTGCGCCGACGTCGAGTGGGCTCGTCGGCGTGCGGCCGAGCCCGGTGTCGCCTTGCCACGCCGCGTAGAACGCGACTCCCGCGACCGCTCGGCGACGGAAGAGCGGATCGAACTCGGCGAGATGTGCTTCCACCTCCGCGCTGTTCCACGGGTAGTCGTTGAGCAGCACATTGGCGTAGCCCTCGAACCAGTATCCGTCGTAGCGCCAAGGGTTCGTCGTGTGCGCGGCGTCGAGCTTCACGATCGGCAGCGTGAACGCACTCGTGGACAACGTGATCGCGGCCAGCGCGCCCGCGATCACGCGCACGGGCCGCCTCGGCGAGGCCAGGCCGCGGCCGCAGACGATGGCGATCAAGATCGCTGCGAAGGCGAAGTGCGGGACGAGATAGCGGTACTGGCCGACCTCGATCGGCGGTCCGTACGGCTTGAACGGAAAGTCGAACAACGCGACCACAATCGAGAGCCCCGGCAGGTACACGAGCAGGGGCACGAGCTGCGCGCTCCCGAATCCGCTCGTGCCGCGGCGTGTCTGGGCGGCCGCGACGAACCAGGCCACGACGAAGCACGCCGAGTAGATCCACCCGACAGTCGCCCCGTCGATCGCGCCGATCCGCTCAAAGCACGGACTCGCCGGCAGCACGTCGCTCCAGAAGGACGTGAAACGTTGCACGACCTCGCCGCCGGAGGAGCTGTTTTCGAGGAAGCGCCACGACAAGAACTGGCGCTCCCGACCCCCCGACAAAAGGTCGAGCCACACGAGCGGCGCGACGCCGACGGCGCACGCCGGACCGGCGTACGCGAGGTCGCGGATCGCGCGCCGTGCTCCGAGCACAGAGACGTGCGCGACCGCCGTGATGGCGATCAAGAGGAGCGCGCCGGTGTAGACGAACATGGCCAGGCCGGCGGAGAGACCGAGCATGACGAGGCCGCGCTTCGATTCGGGGTTCGCATGCACATCGAAGAACGCATTGAGGAACAGGAGCTGAAAGAACACGTTCTCGAAGTGGTTCCCCTGCGCGATGAGAGAGAACTTGCACAGCGTCGGCGGCGGGAGCGCGAACAGGAACACGGCGAGGATCGCCGTGCGATCGTCGAAGTGACGACGGCAGAGTCGCCAGATCAAGAGCATCGTCCCGATCCCGAGCAGGAACGGCACCAGCTTCAAGGCGACGTACCGATCTCCGAGCAGTCCGTAGAGCGGCGCGGCTAGCCAGCCCACGACGAGATGGCCGCCGACGTTGTCGAAGTGCAACGCGTGCGGCGCGCCACCGCGACCCTCCACGATCACCTTCGCCAGGTTTCCGATCGTGCCCAGCTCGTAGTTCGGAATCGCTACCGAGTCGAATGCGGTGATCAGAATCGAGACGCGCAGGCCGACGTACACGGCCAATGCCATCCAGAACCATGCTTGAGCATCTCGCCGAAGGGTTCGAAGCAAGCCTTGCAACTCGTCAGGATCCTATGCCTGTGCGCACGGGTTGTCGTGGTCGCACCCGCGAATCCCACGACCTACCTCGACAGGTAGCGCTCCCAAGGGTTCGCGCGCTTCTCGTCGAGGAACATCTCGGCGTCGGGCACCATCAGTCCGTGCAGCTCGGACGGGATCATCGACAACGTGTTCGTCGTGCGATTCCACAGATACGCCGTGCGACCGGCCGCCGGCGCGCTGACATCGAAGCGGATCGCATCGCGTCCGTGCGGGAAGAGCTCGATCGTGAGGAATGCAGGCACGAGTCCTAGCTCCTCCGCGCGCGCGGGATTCGCGAGACCTTCGAAGTGCTCGCGCAGCCACAGCCCCGTGTAGCCGCCGATCCGCCACGAGGGACATGGATCGCGACGCGTCCCGCGCACGACGAACCACTCGGGCTGCGCTTCCGGGTCCGCTCCGCGTTCGCTCTCGACCGCGAAAGTGCGTCCGTCTGCGAACGCGAACACGAAGCGCTCGAAGCCGCGGAAGCCTTCACCCGTGCTGCCCGCGAGCAGGCGCGTGTCGACCAGCGGCGGCAGCGACGTTCCCGTGCGCGTCGTGAGGGACGTGCGCGGATCGCGATCGATCTCGAGGATCCGCGCGCTCGATTCGAGACGAACGAACGCCGTCCTACCGGTGCTCGCACCGATCTCGACTCCGATGATCACGTCGCGATCCGGCTGCTCCATCACTTTGGGGCCGTGCACTCGAACGCGCAGCGTGTCGTCGAATCCGTAGGCCGGAGCGCGCGTGGGATCTTCGGTGCGGAGCACGCCGCGCGCTTGGAAGAGGCTTTCGAGAAGCGCTTGGATGGCGGCCTCGTCCGCGCTGGCTCCGAACGCTTCTCGGCACAGCCAGCGACCTTGTTTGCGCGCGAAGAGGACCGCGTGCCCGGACGCTACGCTCTCGATCGTCAGCGCGGCGACGGTGCGTGACGCGAAGATTTCGCGCTCGACGAGGGCCTCGACCCGCGGATCCGCAGGCCGCGACGTGGACTCGCGCGCGTCGAGCACGCGGTTCCACGCGAACAGCGCCGCGGAGAGCAGCGCGAGAACGAGGATCGTGCGCGACATCGCCTCAGCTTCCCACAAGCGGCGCGCGAGCACGCCAGGCAACGAACAGGGCGCCGGTGAGTACGAGCAGCACGGGCGCGCCAGCGAGGACGATCGTGCGCCACAGCGTGCGCCCACGCGCGGCGACCGGATCGAAGCCGCGCTGGCGTGCCTCGCGCGCGACGATCGACGTGAGTTCGTCGCCGAGCGCCAGGTGGGACGCGGACCGGAGCAAGAGCTCGGCGTGATCGAAGTCGGCCAGGTGCAGTCGCCCGTTCTTGAACATCTCGGAGCAGCCGATCCACACGAGTTCGCCGGGCCTTTCGCCGCTCGAATCCGCTGCTCCCGTTGCGCCGGATGCGCCGAGCTCGGGATCGCTGTCCGCCGGCGGGAAGCGGCCTTCGAACCTAGCTGCAAGCGTCTGACGTCCGAGGTAGCGCTGGTCGGGCGGGCCCTCCAGAACTTCCGCCGGCAAATCGCCGCCCGTCCATTCGAGCGCCCACGTGCGCTCGGACGAGGAGACGAGCGCCTCGGCGCGCAGTCCGCGACTCGCGAGCGTCGCGGGATCCCACGCGATGCGGTTGCCGAAGAGGAAGAGTTGGTCGCCGAGGCCGCGCGTGATCGGCGACTCTGGATCGAAACCGGCGGCGAGGGCGCGGATGAGGAGCGGGCTCGTAGCGCCCTCGCGCCGGGTTGCATGTGCGCCGGTGTCGCGCTCGACCTCGGTCGCGACGTCGGCGGTGCTCGATGTCCGATCGAACAGCACTTCGCGCAGGAAACGGATGCCGAGGTTCGCGAAATAGAGTCGATCGAGATCGGGGAACTGCGGCTCGGGCCACAGCGACAGCTCGAGCGACCGGTCCTGCTTCTGACGCGAGCGCACGTGGTAGTGCTGGGCGGCGAGGAGCACCTTGCCGCCGCGCGCAAGATAGTTGGCGACCTCGCGCAAGAGGGGCGCGACCTCGCGGCGCGGCTGAAGCCAGACCAAAAGATCCATGTCCGCGGGCAGCTTCGGATCGCGCGGGTCGACGTAGACGACGTCGAAGCCGTGCGACGCGAGCCAATCGCGCGCCTCGCTGTACACGTCGCCTTCGCCGGGCGCGAAGAGTCCCTTGCGCTGATAGCGCGTCAAAGACTCCGCGGGCGACGGTCGCGGGACGTCGGACGCGAACGCGACGCGCGCGCGTCGACCGGTCGCCAGGCGCTCGATCGCCGCGGCCAGCTTGAACTCGAGCTCGTCGAACGCGTCCGCGTCGACGAGCGTCACGATCTCCCGCGAGCTGCCGCGCGAGATCGCGATCGCGCCGAAGATTCGGCGCACGATCGTCGTCTCGTCGGCGCGCGAGGTCGCGCGCGCGGGTGTGATGCCGCGCGCAGCGAAGCGCGCTTCGTCCGCGGAGTTCCCGACTTCGGGCTCGAGCCACAGGGCGACGAGGCCCGTGCTCGCGCGCTGCATGCGCAGGACGAGCTCGCGCGCGTCGCGCACGCGTGGCCGCAGCTCGGGCGGGAGTCGCGACGGCGCGCTGAACACGAACTCGATCGTGATCGGACCGCCGCTGTCCGCGCGCGAGAGAACGTGCTCTGTCGCTGGTGCGAGCTCGTGTTCTCGCCCACGCGTCCAATCGAAGCTCGCTTGCGCAGGCATCAGCCGAGCGAGCACGCACACGAGGAGGATCGCGACGAGCGCCGGGACGCCGATCGCGCGCGCCATCGGATGCGAGGTACGGACGCGCCGCCCCGCGAACCGCGCGACGATCCAGCCGGCCGTGACGAGGAGCGGCAGTCCGAACACGACGAGCGCGCGCCAGAAGGCCCGATCGCCGGGCGAGAGCTCGTGAAGACGCGCCGGCATCGCGATCGCGACGCGCTGCGCCGCGCGTCGATCGCTCGAGGCGAGCGTCGAGACCAAGATGTCGACGAGCGGCTCGTGCGCCGCCGCCTCGCGCAAGAAGAACTCGTCTTGGAACGGCGTCGAAGCCGCCGCGAACACGAGGCTCCCGCGCCACGGATCGACGGGCCGCAGGATCGCGAGCAGAGGACGCGCGCCGAGGAAGTTCGTCTGCCCGAGCTTCGGCTGCAACTCCGCGATCGTGAGCGGCGCGTCCGTGTCCGGCCGCGTCCACGTCGACTCGGACGACGTCGCGAGCACGGTGCAGCCGAGATCCATCTCCGCCAGCCGCTGCGCGTCCGGTTCGAAGATCGTCGGCGCCGCGAACCACAAGCTCCCGTTGGGCTGCGAGCTCATGGTGCGGAAGTCTTGGTTGGGCGCGATCGCGCGCACGAGGAACGTCGGTGTCTCGCGGCCGGGCGCGGTTTCGCCTGCGTCCGAGCGGGCTTCGTCCGAGCGCGCATCGAGCGCGAGGCCTTCGAGCGTGCGCAGACCGAAGTGAGCTCCGAGCGCGTCCATCGGAGAGCCGGTGCGCGTGAAGCGCACGGCCGGTCCGCCGCCCGCGCTCTCGAACTGCGCTGCGTGGCGACTGCCGGCGATGACGAGGCTCTTGCCCTCGGTGAGGAAGTGCTCGAGCGCGGCGAGGTGAATCGCGTCCGCGTTCTTGGGATCGATCCAGAAGCAGACGTCGGCGTCGCCGAGGAGCTCGGTTCCTGAGCCGAGGTCGGCGTCGAGATCGATCTCGCGCAGTTCACCGCGCGCGGCGAGTGCGCGGCGCAATGCGCCATAGCCACGCGGCGCCGAGAGCGCGATCCGCGGACGGCGCGGCGCGGACAGCTCGTCGAGGTGCGCCGCGATCAACTCTTGGAGGTGGGGGAGCTCGCCTTCTGAGACGCGCGCGATCGTCGATGCGCCGTGAGCGCCGTACGCGACGCGCACGCTCGACCAGACGCTCTCTTCGGTGTAGCTGTCGCGTTCGACGCGCCGCGCGCGGAACGGACCGATGCCGAACGACGCGCAGTAAGCTGCCAGCACCGGATCGGACTCGGGATCGATGCGTTGCACGCGCACACGTCCGCCGCCGGCCGCCTCGATGCCGCGCAGGCAGCGCATCACGCCGTCCTCGAGGTCGCGCAGCTGCGAAGGCATGCGGTCCTTCGAAGTCCCGTACCACGAGAGCAGGAGCTCTGAATCGAGTCGTGCCTGTCGCTCGCGCAGCGCCGGCGAAGGCTCGCCGAGCTGCGCGCGGCCGAACTCGATTGCAGCGCCCGAAAAGTGCTTCGCGATCCGGGCACCGAGTAGGGCGGCGACGATGGCGAGCAGCGCGGCGCACGCTACGGACAGACACACGCTGCGGCTCACGCGCGGTTCTTCTCCACGACGAGCCCGTTCAGGAAGAGACACGCGGCCGCGAACCCGGCGAAGTACACGAGGCTCGCCAGCGCGACCTCGCCACGCACGAAGTTCTGGTAGTGGGGGAGCGCCGAGAACGTGTCGGCCACGAACGTGCCGATCGCCGCGTTCGGCGCCAGGCCGTCGATCACCGCAACGGCGCGCGGCTCCCCTAGAAGAAGCAGCGCCAACCCCGCGAACGCGGTGGCGAGGAAGGCGACGATCTGATCGCTCGTCAGGCTCGAGCACAGGACCCCGAGCGCGAGCAGCTGCGCCCCGATGAGAAGCGCGCCCAGGTAACCCGCCGCGATCCGTCCGAGGTCGGGCTCGCCGAGCGCCGCCAGCATGCCGACGATCGGCGTCGTGCCGAGCAGGAACAAGGCGTAGAGCGCGAGGGCCGCGAGGAACTTCCCGACCACGACCGAGAACGTCGGCAGCGGCAGCGTCATCCAGAGCTCGAACGTGCGCGTGCGCAGGTCGTCCGACCAGACGCGCATGCTCAGAGCGGGCACGAGCAGCACGAGCACGAACGGCAGGAGATCGAAGAACGGCGTCATGTCGAGTCGTCCGGTCAGGAAGAACTCGTTCATGAACAGCGCGCTCACGCCGATCCACGCGGCACAGCTCGCGACGTACGCGATCGCCGATTCGAAGGCCGCGGCGAGCTCGCGGCTCGCCACCGCGCCTACCCCTGACCAGCTCGAGATCCCCTTGGACTGCATCACCCGAGTCTGCCTGGACTCGATGCCGCGCTTCAACTGTGCGCGCAGGACGAGGTCCGAGGGCCGTGGCTCATCGGCCGCGGATGCTGGCGTCCGACGCGAGCGCCGGCTCGTTCGCGCGCTCGAGCTTGCGCTTCACGGGCGTCCCGCGCGCCACGATGTCGGCAATACCCGCGATGCCCCCGATCATCGAGGGCCGGTGCGCTTCGTCCAGCTCGCGCTGGATCAATCCGGATTTCGCAGAGGGAACTGCGTCCGGGGAGAAACGCGTGAGCGCGCCGAGCTCCGCTTCGAGGAGACCGATGCTGCGGGAACCCGTCTCTCTGGGTGAGAATCGCATGTCGCTCACAATGTATCCGGCTTCCCCGAAGCCTGCACGGCCGCCAGCACCAGGGCCTCCAGATCCGTGTTTTCCTGGGCCGCGCGCCGACTGAGATCGAGCGTCGGTCCGTCGAGCACGATGCGCCCCGCTTGGATCACGAGCAGTCGATCGCTGGTCGCCGCGACCTCGGCCAAGATGTGACTCGAGAACAGGATCGCCCGTTTCGATGCGAGCTCGCGGATGAAACGGCGGAACGCGACGACTTGGATCGGATCGAGTCCGTGCGTCGGTTCGTCGAGCAGGAGCACCGGCGGATCGTGGATCAACGCCGCCGCGAGCCCGATGCGCTGCCGGTAACCCTTCGAGCAGGCGCGGATCGGCTGCGCGAGCACCGCGGCGAGGCTGCAGCGATCGACGACCCAATCGAATCGTTCACGCGCTCTGCTCGTGAGCCCGCGCGCGCGCGCGACGAACTTCAGGAACCGATCGACGCGCATGCCATCGAACAGCGCGTTGTGTTCGGGCAGGTATCCGAGCTCGCGCCGCGCGGCGAGCGATTCTCGCACCGTGTCGTGACCGTGGATCGTGATCCGTCCC
This sequence comes from Planctomycetota bacterium, assembly GCA_031413895.1. Lineage (GTDB taxonomy): Bacteria > Planctomycetota > UBA1135 > UBA1135 > JANLUN01. The sequence continues at coordinate 15,290 of JANOFY010000425.1, forward strand.
GACGTCGGCGGCAGGTACGTCGACATCATTTTCAGGAGCGTCGACTTGCCCGCGCCGTTGGGTCCGAGGAAACCGACGATCTCGCCCGCGCCGATGCGAAAGCTCGCGCGGTCGACGGCGGTGAGGGCGCCGTAGCGGCGTGTGACGTCGTGGACTTCGATCATGTGCGGGGGCCGCGCAGGATCGGATGTGAACGGGCGCTCGTCCAGAGCCTGTCGCCTTGACGCCCTAGGGGGCTCGGATAGCATTCGAATGAGCCCACACGCCGGCGCCACAGCGCGGCCACCCCTTTGTCTCGTTGGCGCGCTCGGGTCGCGCGGAACCACTCGGAAAGGCCCTCACCATGATTCCGGCCCGCTTCGACGCCTCCACTCTGTCCAGCACCCTCGCACGCGGGACAGTTCTCGGCCTTGCGCTGGTGGCGCTCGCGACGAGCGCTCGTGCTCAGTGCAACGAGGTCGGTCCCTTGCAGAACTACACCGGCGCGGGCACGACCGCTTGTCCGTGCTTCGTCGCCGGCGAGGAAGCAGGCTCGATCTTCAGCACCATTCCGGCCGCGCACTTCCCGATCAAGATCACGAAGATCGGCATCGCGTTCGGCTCGGCGATCGGGGGGCAGCCGACCGTCATCGAAGACTCGATCAACGTGTACGGCGCGGGCCTGCCAAACCCGGGTTCGCCGATTTGGTCGGTCAGCGGGCCGACGCTCGCCGATGGTTTCATCAACGAATTCAACGTCACCCCGCTCAACTGGATGGTGAGCGCGCAGCCGTTCACGGTGACGCTGAAGTTCTTGAACCCGAACACCGGGGATCCGTTCGCGCCCACGATGGTGCACGACGGCAATGGTTGCCAAGCCGGGAAGAACGTGATCTTCGCGGTGCCCGGTGGGTGGTTCAATGCGTGCGCGCTCGGCGTCACGGGCGACTGGGTCACGCACGTCAAGTACATCCCGAACTGCACCGGCGGTCCTGTAGGGACGCCGTTCTGCTTCGGCGACGGTTCGCT
>JANOFY010000426.1:0-14442 GCA_031413895.1 Planctomycetota bacterium
CTCTACTTTTCGATCGGCGACCGCGGCTTCCACGTCGAGACGGCGAGGGGACTCGTGTCGAACCCCGACACGGGCGCCGTGTTCCGCTGCAAGCTCGACGGCAGCGCGCTCGAAGTCTTCGCGACGGGTCTGCGCAACCCGCAAGAGCTCGTCTTCAACGAGTGGGGCGATCTCTTCACCGGCGACAACAACTCCGACAGCGGCGATCGCGCGCGTTTTGTTCACGTGATCGAAGGCGGCGACAGCGGATGGCGCCAGCCGTATCAATGGATCCAAGAGCCGACGTTGCGCGGGCCGTGGAACGAGGACCAGCTCTGGGTCCCGCACTTCGACGGCCAAGCGGCGTACATCGTGCCGCCGATCGCGAACCTGGCCGACGGTCCGTCGGGCTTGACGATCAATCCGGGCACCGGCCTTCCGGCGCGCTACGACAACCACTTCTTCCTGTGCGACTTCCGCGGAACGCGCGACAGCGGGATCCACACGTTCCCGCTCGCGAACCGCGGTGCTTCGTTCGCGCTCGGTCCGGTCGAACGATTCGTGTGGGGCTCGCTCGTCACCGATTGCGAGTTCGGCCCCGACGGCGCGCTTTACTTCAGCGATTGGGTCGAAGGTTGGAACCAGACCGGCAAGGGACGTCTCTACCGCGTCTTCGATCCCGCGACGCGCGCGTCCGATCTCGTGCGCGAAACGCGCGGGGCGCTCGCGGACGGAGTCTCGGGCAGCTCGATCGACAGCTTGATCTCGTGGCTCTCGCACCCCGACCAGCGCGTGCGGCAGGCGGCGCAGTTCGAGCTCGTCGCCCAGGCGCGCCGCACGCCCGACGGCTACGCGATCCTGACGCGTGTCGCGAGTCACGGGAGTTCGACGCTGGCGCGCGTGCACGCGATCTGGGGCCTGGGCATGTATCTGCGCGACGCGGGTCCTGTCGGGGTCTCGTTCCTGTCGCTGCTGCTCGACGACCCCGACCCCGAGATTCGCGCGCAGGCCGCACGCACGATCGGCGATGTCGGCGAGACGCAGTCGGTGCCGGTGCTCGTCGGACGTCTGTCGGATTCGAGCGCGCGCGTGCGCATGTTCGCGGCGATCGCTTTGGGCAAGCTCAAGCAGCCGGTCGCGCTGGGCGGCCCCGAACCGTCGCTCGCGGTCGAACCGCTCAAGGCGCTGCTGCGAGAGATCGGCGAGACGGATCCAGTGCTCCGACACGCCGCCGTGATGGGTCTCGTCGGCTGCGCCGACGAGAGCAGTCTCGCGGATTGCAGCCGCGATGCGTCGGACGACGTCCGTGTCGGCGCCGTCGTCGCGCTCCGACGGATCAAGAGTCCTGAGCTCACGCGCTTCCTCACGGATGCGTCGCCGCGCGTCGCCGCCGAAGCCGCGCGCGCGATCTACGACGTGCCGGTACAAGACGCGCTCTCCGCACTCTCGGACCTCGTGCGGAGCACGAAGTCGACGGAGCGTGCGCTCGTGCGGCGCGCCGTGCATGCGAGTTTTCGATTGGGCGGGGAGCAGCGTGCACGCGAGCTGGCGCAATTCGCGCTCACCGGCGCGGCCGACGAAGCGCTGCGCGCCGAGGCGTTGCAGCGGCTCGCGGAATGGGCTCAGCCGTCGTCACGTGATCCCATCGTCGGCGCGTGGCGGCCGATCGAACCACGCCCGGTCGCGTTCCTACCGGACATCGTCCGCTCGCTCGACCGCGCGCTCATCGAGAAGTCCGGCGAGCCGCTCGTACGGGCATGGATCCGTCTGGTCGAGGTCTACGGCGTCACGGATCAGTCTCCGCTGCTCGCGGCGTGGGTGCTGGATGAAGCGCGGCCGAGCGCCGTGCGTTGCGCGGCACTGCGCGCGATGAAGTCGCTCGGTGCCGCCGAGCTCGCGTCATCCGTACGCGAGGCGCTCTCGGACAAGGACGGTGCGCTGCGCGCGGTCGCGGTCGGCGCGATCGGGCACTTGCCGAAGGACGAGGCGCTGCCGCTGCTCGACCGGATCGCGGCGGAGGGCGAGATCAGCGAACGTCGAGCGGCGTGCGACGTGCTGGCGAAGATCGACGATCCGGCGGGCGAGGCGCTGCTCCTGCGCGAGCTCATGAAGCTTGCGCACGGTCTCGTGCCGGCGGAGGTCGCGCTCGATCTCTGCGATGCCGCGCGCAGCCGCGGAGCAAGTTCGCTCGAGCCCGTGCTGGCCGAGATCGCGCGCGCGAGCATCGACGACGTGGCGCTCGCTCCGTACCAACATTCACTGCTCGGCGGCGATGCCGACGCGGGCAAGAAGATCTTCCGCACGAAGGCCGAGCTCTCGTGCCTGCGCTGTCACGCGGTCGAATCCGAGCACGAGCAAGACAGCGGGGGGCGCGTTGGGCCGAGTTTGGTCGGCATCGGAAAGCGGCTCGGCCGTCTCGCGCTCCTCGAAGCGATCGTGACTCCGAATCGACGCCTGGCGCCGGGCTACCGGACGAGCGTGATCGCGCTTCAGGAAGGCGGGTTCGTCGACGGGCGCGTGATCGCGGAGGACGCCACGTGCATGCGCGTGCTCACATCGGCAGGCGAGATCGTCGAGGTCCCCGTCGCCGACATCGAAACGCGGCGCGACGGTCTCTCGGCGATGCCCGAGGGCCAAGCGCAGTTCCTTTCCGCGCGCGAGATGCGCGACCTCATCGAGTACTTGAGCGAGCTGTGAAACCCATGAGCACTCTCGACCGACGCAATCTGTGCACGCGTGGAATCGCGCTGATCGCTGCGAGTGGCTTGGCGCGCGCGCAATCGAAGCCTACCGCTTCGCAAGCGACCCTTCGGCCGGGCCGCACGCCGCACACGCGCTTCGCGGTCAACGTCGAGATGTGGTGGAGCGATCTGCCGTTCCTCGAGCGCATCCGCGAAGCCGCGCGGCTCGGATTCCCCGCGATCGAGTTCTGGGATTGGCGCAATCGTGACATCGACGCTGTGGCAGCGCTGTGCGGCGAGCTCGACCTCGGCGTCGCGCAGTTCACGGGCTGGGGCTTCGTTCCAGGTCTCAACGATCCGGCGAACCACGCGGCCTTCGTTCGAGCGATCGTCGATGGTTGTGCCACCGCCAAGAAGCTGCGCGCGAAAGCGATGTGCATCGTCGGGGGCAACGACCAGCCGGGGATGACGCAGCCGGAGATGCACGCGCACATCGCTACCGGCTTGAAGCTCGCCGCGAAGATCGCCGAGGCGAACGACGTGACGCTCATTCTGGAGCCGATGAACATCCGCGTCGATCACAAGGGCCATTGCCTGTACGGCAGCGACCCGGCGATCGCGATTTGCGCCGCCGTGAACTCGACGCACGTCAAGATCAACTGGGACCTCTACCACCTGCAGATCAGCGAGGGCGACCTGTGCGGCCACCTGCGCGCCGGCCTCCCGCACGTCGGCTACGTCCAGATCGCGGACACCCCGGGACGCAACGAACCGGGCACGGGCGAGGTGAACTACACGCGGGTACTCCAAGAGCTGGAGCACCTCGGTTATCGTGGGTACGTCGGCCTGGAGTGTTCGCCGAAGTCGAGCGAGCTCGAGGCCGCGCTGGCGGTCCATCGCGCGGACACTTGGTAGGGAAGCGCACGTCCATCGAGTCAGGAGTGGCAATGCACGACGAACGAAACACGAACGCGCGGCCGGTGCTGCGCGGTCATCAGCTCACGCGCCGACATTTCCTCCACACGGCGTCGCTCGCGGCGGTGCCGGTCGTGCTCGGAAGGCGAGCGCTCGCGATACCGAAAGACGATCCCGACGTGCTCAAGGTCGGTCTCATCGGTTGCGGCGGCCGAGGAACAGGCGCTGCGTTCAACGCGCTGCTCGCCGAGAACGGCACGGTCGTGCTCACGGCGGTCGCGGATCTATTTCCCGATCGCATCGGTGCGTGTCTCGACAGCTTGCTCGCCGAACTCGGACCGGAGCGCATGGGACGCGTGCAGGTGCGTCCCGAGACGACGTTCATCGGCTTCGACGCGGCCGAGAAGCTGCTCGCGAGCGACGTCGACGTCGTGATCCTCGCCACGCCGCCGCACTTCCGTCCCGCGCACCTGCGCGCCGCCGTCGAAGCGGGCAAGCACGTCTTTTGCGAGAAGCCGATCGCTGTTGACGCACCCGGCGTGCGCTCGGTGCTCGAGACCGTCGAGCTCGCACGCCAGAAGAAGGTCGCGCTCGTGTCGGGGTTCTGCTGGCGCTCGAAGTTCGGTCACCGCGCGACGTATCAGCGCATCCACGAAGGCGGAGCCGGTGCGGTGCGCGCGGTGTACAGCACGTACCTCTCGTCGCCGAACGGCGTGCACGTGCGTCAACCGGCGTGGAGCGACATGGAGTTCCAGATGCGCAACTGGTACAGCTTCGTGTGGCTCGCCGGCGATCACATCGTCGAGCAAGCGGTGCACAGCCTCGACAAGATGGCGTGGGCGATGAAGGACGAGCCGCCGCTGTCCGTGCACGCGATCGGCGGACGGCAGACGCGCGAGGGTGCCGAGAGCGGCAACAGCTGGGACCATTTCGGCGCGACGTTCGAGTACGCGAACGGCGCGCGCGGCTTCCACATGGCGCGGCAATGGGCCGGGTGCTGGAGCCAGAACGCGGACAGCGTGATCGGCGAGAAAGGCATCGTGCACATCAACGGCTGGGACAACGATTTTCGCATCGAGGGCGAAACGCCGTGGACCTTCGAAGGTGAAGACAACGACATGTACCAGACGGAGCACGACGAGCTGTTCGCCGCGATTCGCGCGGGCAGCGATCGCAATGACGGAGTGTGGATGGCGCGCAGCACGATGCTCGCGATCATGGCGCGCATGGCGGCGTACACGGGTGAGTCGCTGACCTGGGAGCAAGCGCTGCAATCGAAGGAGAGCTACGCGCCCGAGCGATACGAGTTCGGCGATCTCGTGCTCGCACCGGTGGCGTTGCCGGGTCGGACGAAGTTCAGCTGACTCGCCGAATCGAGCCGTTGTTCACCGCGCCGATTCTCCGAGTTCATTGACGAATTGTCGCCACGACACCGCCCGCACTCCAGGCGACACGGCCGAAGTCGGAGTGCTCGTCCTGGACGGCTGATGAACGAGGAACCTCTCGATCCGCGTTCCCTTCAATCGCTTCTTCTTGACCGCATCGACCAGCCGTTGCATGGGTGCGGCCATCGCTGGCGTCACCGTTTGCGCAGCTTTGCATTCCACGAGCGCCAACGAACCGCCGCGTCCCGGCACGACGAAGTCCACTTCGAGTCCCTGCTCGTCCCGAAACGTGTACAGCTCACGTCGCCGGCCGGCGTTGATCTGAATCTTGACGATCTCCGACGCTACGAAGCCCTCGAAGAGCGCCCCGGCAAACGGCGACTTGGTGAGTTCGGCCGCGGTTCCGATGCCCAGCAGATGACAGGCGAGTCCCGAGTCCGCGACGTATACCCTGGGCGACTTGACCAGTCGTTTGCCGAGGTTCTCGTAGAACGGGGGGACGATCAGAATCTGCGCCGTCGTTTCCAGCACGCCGAGCCATTGCGTGATCGTCGGCACGCTGACGCCGAGCGGCGCTGCCAGATCGGTTTTGTTCAGCACCTGGCCGTGACGACTGGCGACGAGCGCGAGGAAGCGCCGGAATGTCGCGAGGTCCTTCACCGCAGTGACAGCGCGCACGTCGCGCTCGAGGTAGGTCTGCAAGTACGACGCGAACCACAGCTTCGCGCCGCCGGGGCGCGCAACGACCTCGGGATAGCCGCCGCGCAGGAGGCTGACCTTTGCGCTCTCACGTGAGGACATCGGCCACAGCTGGAGCACGGCCGCGCGCCCAGCCATGGATTCCGTGACGCCGCGCATCAGCGCTGCCTCCTGCGAACCCGTCAGCAGCCACTGCCCCGTACGACGTGGCCTTCGATCGATGCGCGATCGCACGTAGGCGAACACCTCGGGTACGTTTTGCACTTCGTCGAGGATCGCAGGCGGCTTCACTCCGTCGAGAAACGCCTGCGGGTCGGATCGCAGCCGCGCCACGACGTCGGGATCCTCGAGCAGGAAGTAGCTGGCCTTCGGGAACAGGTGTCTCAGCAGCCATGTCTTTCCCGACCGCCGCGGTCCGGTCAGCACCAGGGCTGGAAAGCCGCGGAAGGCCTTCAGAACCTGTCCTTCGAGTTCGCGGTGCACGTAGCGCATGGCTGAGTTTCCTAAACTAGCACTTTAGAATCCTCAAGAAAGAGCCGTCGCTCGAACGGGGGCGATCGCGCTACAATCCGGCCGCACCGCGCGGCACGACAGTCGCCGGTGCGTGAACACGATGCTTCGGTTCGGCAGGCGGGAGTTGATGGTCGGTTCCGCGGCGCTCGCGGCGTCGAGGGCGTTGCCTCGCACAGGCGCGCGCTCGATCAAGAAGGCGCTCAAGATCGGCATGGTCGACGGCGAAATGTCGCTGCTCGAGAAGTTCACGCTGATCAAGTCGGTGGGATTCGACGGCGTGGAGATGGATAGCCCGTCGGACCTCTCGATCGACGAGATCATCGAGGCCAAGGAGAAGTCCAAGCTCGAGATCCCCGGAGTCGTCGACTCGGTGCACTGGAACTCGCCGCTGTCGGATCCCGACGCGAAGGTTCGCGCCACAGGGCGCAAGGCTCTCGAGACCGCGCTGCGCGACTGCAAGAAGCTCGGCGGGACGAGTGTGCTGCTCGTGCCGGCCGTGGTGAACAAGAAGGTGAGCTATCAGGAAGCGTGGGATCGTTCGACCGCGGAGATTCGCGGCGTGCTGCCGCTCGCGAAGGAGCTCGAGATCCACATCGCGATCGAGAACGTGTGGAATCAATTTTTGCTCAGCCCGCTCGAAGCCGCGCGCTACGTCGACACGTTCGACAGCCCGTGGATCGGTTGGCACTTCGACGTCGGCAACGTCGTGAACTACGGCTGGCCGGAGCAATGGATCCGCACGCTCGGCAAGCGGATCCTGAAGCTCGACGTGAAGGAATACAGTCGCAAGAAGCGCGACGAGCTCGGCCTCTGGAAAGGCTTCGACGTCGAGATCGGCGAGGGCGATTGCGACTGGGCGGCCGTGATGGCCGCGCTCGACGAGATCGGCTACGCGGGTTGGGCCGCCGCCGAAGTCGACGGTGGGGGACGCGGGCGACTTGCCGACATCGCGAAGCGCATGGACCGTTGTCTCACGCTGTAGTCACGGGGCTTCGCGTATCTCGATCCCGATCCGCCCGGAGGATCGATGGTCAGAGCGACTTCGGTGTCCCGCGCACGAGGCTCTGCTGCTCGGCTTCGAGCATGCGCGTGAGCTCGACGGACTCGGCCATCGTGGCGGTGAGCTCCTTCGTCGTGCCGGCGATCGTCGCCAGCAAGTGGCGCACTTCGCCGTCGTAGCCCGTCGTGCTCTCGATCGCGACCGGTGCGGTCGATCCATGACGCGTCAGGACGAGCTTGGGCTTGCGCGCGAGATCGAAGTCGGCGGTCGCTTCCTCGAACACGATCGTGGCGCACATGCGGAATGGGAACCCCGGAGTGCGGATCCATCCGCCTTCGGCGACGACGTGCGCTGGCCCCTGCGGATACGAGTAGCTCGTCGTCGCGTGCTCGAGCGATCCCGCCGTCATCACCGACGCCGGCGCACCGAAGCACCAGCGCACGAAGTCCGCGTCGTGCACGTGCAGGTCGAACAGCGCGCCGCCGCTGCGATCGAAGTCGGCGTAGAAGTGTTGCGACCACGCCGGATGCGCGCCGAGGCGGCGGAAGACCGCGCTCTTCACGGCGCCAAAAGTTCCCGCGACGACGTGCGCGTGCAACCACTCCCAACCCGGCCAGAAGCGCATGCACATCGCCGGCATGCACAGCGTTCGCGACGAGTCCGCGGCTTGCGCGAGTCGCGCGGCTTCGCTGGAGCGTAGCGCCACGGGCTTCTCGACGAGGACGTGCTTGCCCGCGGCGAGCGCCGCGATCGCGAGGTCTACATGCGAGTCGGTGTGCGTGCAGATGCTCACGACGCCGACGTCGGGATCGAGAGCAAGATCCTCCGCGCGCTCGTACGCCTTCACCTGGCGTGGATCGAAGAGCCGTTTGCGCGGTGTGATCCGCCCGAGATTGCCCGGCGCATCGACGAGCCCGGCGCGCCGACCGGCGTTGCGGTCGCACACCGCGACGAGCCGATTGTTCCATCCCGCGTCGTCAGCCGCGCGGTACGCCATGATGTGCGTGCGTCCCATGACGCCCAGGCCGATCACGCCGACACCGATCGGAGCGGGGCCGCTCACGAGCGCGCGCTCCGCGAGGAGCCGAGCCACGCGTCGACGCGCTCGCGCGCCAATCGAATGTCGCCGACGCGATCGTCGCCCGCCTCGCGCTCGATCATCAAGTCGCACGTGAGGTTCGTCTCGCGCACGACGGCGAAGAACGCGGGCCAGTCGACGTCGCCGTCGCCGACCGGAACTTCGTCGCCCCATGTGCCCGCGACGCGCGTCTTCCGCGCATCCTTGATGTGGATCTGTCGCACGTGCGGCGCGAGGAGACGCAGCGCGGCAACTGGATCGCCCATGCCGTAGAGGATCATGTTCGCGGGATCGAAGTTGACGCCGGCCGTCGGCCGATCGAGCTCGTTCAATACGTCGAGCAACGTCTGCGCGCTCTCCTGTCCCGTCTCGAACGCCGTCAGCACGTCCTCTGCCGCGAACAAGTCGACGATCGCGCGCAGCCGGTCGATCAACACGGCGCGTTCGCGGTCGGAGCGCTCGTGCGGCAGAAAACCGGCGTGGAAGCTGACGAGTCGGATTCCGAGGCGCCTTGCGAGCGCCGCGTTCTCCGCCGCCGCCGTCCGATTGGCGCGCCAATGCTGCGTCGGACGCACGCCGCCGGTCGCGCGGATCGATTCCAGCGAGCCGTAGTCCTCGCCCTCCATGCCGATCATCCCCGAGCGGAGCGCGATGCGAGCGCCCGCGAGCTCCCGGAGCGTCTCGTCTTCACGCCAGGCGCGCGCGCGCAGCGGGTCGAGCGCGATCTGAACGGCGCCGGCGCCCACTTGGGTGAGCCGTTGCACCAGCTCAGCGGGCGAGCCCGCACGCAGGGACCAAGAACACACACCGATGCACGGCGGACTCGCGGGCTGTGTTCCGGGCATCTCAAAGGGGAGTGTAGCTGCTCCGCGCGTGTGTACGAAGCGCGCACAAGCCTCACGCTCGGCTAGCTCAGCGCCCCGAGTACCCGCTACCCTCTCGCGCCCACAATGCACTCGCCATCCATGAAGTTCCTCGACATCGCCGGCCGTCTCGCGCTCTCGTTCCTCGTCTCGATCGGCGCCAGCGGACAGGCAGAGGCGCAGCGACCTCTGCCGCAACTGGACGGAGCCGGCATCCTGCATCGCATTCGCGAGCTGCAAGTCCTCGGCAGCGTGCTGTACATCGCCGCGCACCCCGACGACGAGAACACGCGCCTCATCAGCTACCTCGAGAACGGGCGGCAAGTGCGCACGGCGTACCTGAGCATGACGCGCGGCGGCGGTGGACAGAACCTGATCGGGTCCGAGTTAGGCGACGGGCTCGGCATCGTGCGCACGCAAGAGCTGCTCGAAGCGCGGCGCATCGACGGCGGCGAGCAGTTCTTCACGCGCGCCGTGGACTTCGGGTACAGCAAGGATCCCGACGAGACGTTCGCGAAGTGGGGGCGACAAGACACGCTCGGCGACGTCGTGCGCGTGATCCGCCAGTTTCGGCCCGACGTGATCATCACGCGTTTCGACACCGACGGCAGCGGCGGACACGGGCATCACACGGCGTCCGCGATCCTGGCGCGCGAAGCGTTTGAACTCGCGGCGGATCCGCGCGCGTATCCCGAGCAACTTACCGAAGGCTTGGAGACGTGGCAGGCGCGACGCTTGTTCTTCAACGGCAGCACTTGGTGGCGATCCGATCTCGCCGAGTACGCTCGCAAGGATCCAACGCACTGGATCAGCATCGATGTCGGCGGCTTCGATCCACTGCTCGGTTTGAGCTACACCGAGCTCGCCGGGAGAAGTCGCAGTCTGCACAAGAGTCAAGGTTTCGGCGCAGCGGAAGTGCGCGGCGAAACGCTCGAGTACCTGCGCCTCGATCAAGGTCCGCCGTGCGCGACGTCCGACTTGCTCGACGGGATCGAGCTCGGCTGGGAGCGCGTGCGCGGACAAGTCCAAGCGCTCGTCGAGTCGTACCGACCGGAAGCGCCGGAGCTGAGCGTACCTGGGCTCGCCGCGCTCGCTCGCGCGTTCGACACGCTGGCGGAGTCCGACGATCCCGAGCGCGCCTGGGCGCGGTGGAAGGCCGAGGCGGCGCGGCGCCTGATCCTGCAAGCATGCGGCGCCGTCGTCGAAGTCACAGCGGACGTGTCGCGCGCTGCGGTGGGTGACACGTTGAAGGTTTCGGTGTCCGCGCTGCAGCGGCGACCGGGAGCATGGCTCACGCTCGAAGGAGTCGTCGCTCCCGGTTCGTCGAGCACGGCGGTGGGGAAGGAGCTCACGCCGAACCATCCGGTCATCGTCGTGCTGCCGTATGAGATCCAGCGCGACCAGCCGATCGATCAACCGTATTGGTTGACGCCGGCGCACGACGCCGGCATCGAGCCCGAGTCGCGCGCGTCGTCCACGTTCACCGTGACGTTGAAACTCCAGGGCAGCCTCGAGATCCGCGTCGATCGTCCCTTGACGAACAAGTGGGTCGATCGCGTCGCCGGCGAGCGCACGCGCCCCGTCGTGATCACGCCCGTCGCATCCATCCGCGTCGTCGATCCCATCGCCATCGTCCGCACGGAGCGCACGAGCGTGTCCGTGGAAGTCGAAGCGCTGCGCGACGGACTGAGCGGAGCGTTGCATCTGTCCCTGCCCGTGGGCTTCTCGCTCGATGATCCTCTACTACCGATTGAGCCACTGAAACGCGGCGAGCGTCGCACTCTCGAACTCGGCTTGCGCTGCGCGCCCGGCGCACTCGGCGGAAAGTTGCGCGTCGCCTTCACCGGGCCGCTGGGTGTCGCGGACACCAACCTGCACGTCATCGACTACCCGCACATCCAGCCGCAGACGTGGTACACGCCCGCCGAAGTCACGCTCGTGCCGCTCGACATCGCCGTCGATGTCAGGGCCGTGGGTTTCATCGACGGAGCCGGTGACGACGTTCCCAATGCGCTGCGACGCCTCGGAGTCGCCGTCGAGTCCATCGATCCCGCGAGCGCGCGCCTCGAAGACTTGGAGAAGTGCGACGCGATCGTGACGGGCATCCGCGCGTACAACACCGTGAAGGCGATGCCGCGCTTCCAGCCGCTGCTCCTCGCGTTCGTCGAGCAGGGCGGCACGCTGCTCGTGCAGTACAACACGGCCGGCGGCGACCTCGTGATGAGCGCGAAGCAGATCGGTCCGTATCCCTTCTCGCTGACGCGCGATCGCGTGACCGTCGAGGAGTCCGCGCCGACGTTCCTCGCACCGACGCACGCGTTGCTCCATACGCCGAACGTCATCGGTCCGGCGGATTTCGAAGGTTGGGTGCAGGAGCGCGGCTTGTACTTCGCGGGCGATCTCGATCCGCACTACACGGCTCTGATCACTTGGAACGATCCGGGCGAAGCGCCGTCGAACGGTGCATTGATCGCGTGTGACCACGGCAAGGGCCGTTTCATCTACACGGGATTGAGCCTGTTTCGACAGCTTCCCGCCGGCGTGCCGGGAGCGTATCGACTGCTCGCCAACTTGATCAGCCGCAGGACGCCGCGCCAATGATCGGCCGATGAGCCTCCTCGACTGGGCCATCTTGCTCGGCACGCTGGGCTTCATCGTCGGCTACGGCGTCTGGAAGACGCGCGGCGACAGCTCGAGCAAGAGCTTTCTGCGCGGCGGCGCCGACGACCGCTGGTGGACCGTCGGGCTGAGCGTGATGGCGACGCAAGCGAGCGCGATCACCTTCCTGAGCACGCCCGGCCAGGGCTATCTCGACGGCATGGGCTTCGTGCAGTTCTATTTCGGACTGCCGCTCGCGATGCTCGTCATCGGGGCCGTGTTCATCCCGCTCTATTACAAGTGGAAGGTGTACACCGCGTACGAGTTCATCGGCCGGCGCTTCGACGATCGCGCGCGCCTGCTCACCGCGGGGTTGTTCCTGATCCAGCGCGGAATGGCGGCAGGGATCACGATCTACGCACCCGCCATCATCCTCTGCAAAGTGCTGCACTGGCCGCTGTCGCTCACGTGCGCCTTCATCGGCGCGCTCGTGATCCTGTACACGACGTCGGGTGGATCGCGCGCGGTCGGCGTCACTCACAAGCAACAGATGGCCGTGATGATCGGCGGGATCGTCATCGCTTTCGTGCTGATCGTTCGCTCCCTGAGCGAGTCGGTGTCGTTCCGCGAGAGCCTCGCCCTGGCCGGCGCGATGGGGAAGCTCGACGTCGTCGACTTGTCGTGGAATCCGAACGACAAGTACACGCTCTGGACCGGCTTGATCGGCGGGTTCTTCCTGCAGCTCTCGTACTTCGGCACGGATCAGAGCCAAGTGCAGCGCTACTTGAGCGGGCAGTCCGCGCGGCAGGCGCGCCTCGGGCTGTGGATGAACGGCGTGCTGAAGATCCCGATGCAGTTCTTCATCCTGCTCACCGGGGTGCTCGTCTTCGTCTTCTACTTGTTCCATCCGAGCCCGCTGCACTGGAACGAGGCCAACCTCGCCGCGGCGCGGACCGCGGACCGCACGCCGATCACGCGCGAACTGGAGATCGCACACGGAGAAACGACGGCCAAGCGCGAGGAGCTCGCGGGCCGTCTCGTCGAAGCGTGGCGTGCCGACGACGACGCGCGCGCCGACGCGACGCTCGCGGAGTTGCAAGCCGTCGAGCGCGAGGATGCCGCGCTCCAAGGTCGGTTTCGGGAGCACCTGAGCACGGTCCTCCCGGCGGCCGAGCCCAACGACAAGGACTACATTTTCATCACGTTCATCATGGAGCACTTGCCGATCGGCATCATCGGGCTCCTGCTGGCGATGATCTTCTGCGCGGGGATGAGCAGCACGAGCGCGGAGCTGTCCGCGCTGGCGACGACGTGGACCGTCGACGTGTCGCGCAAACAGCGCAGCGACGCAGCCCAGGTGCGCGCCACTCAAATTGCGACGGTCGTGTTCGGTTTGCTCGCGCTGGGCTTCGCGGCGCTGTTCTCGCTCTTCGAGAATCTCATCCAGGCGGTCAACATCCTGGGGTCGCTGTTCTACGGAACGATCTTGGGCATCTTCCTAGTGGCCTTCTTCGTTCGGTCCGTCCAAGGCCGAGCCGTTTTCGTCGCGGCGATCGTGGCCCAAGCCGTGATCCTGACCATCCACGTCACGGGGATGGAGATCGCCTTCCTCTGGTACAACCTGATCGCGCCCGCGATCGTCGTCGTGCTCGCGATCGTGATGCAGCGCTTGTGGCGTGTACGAGCCGTGTGACGAGTCTCCAGTTCGCGCGCTCACTTCCATAGAATGCTCGCATCATGAAGCACCAACTCCTCCTCGGCGCACTCGCCGCGCTCGTCATCCCCGTGTCCGCAGTCGAAGCTCGCGCAGCGACATCCCAGGCCACGAACATCCAGTTCCCTCAACCCTCTCCGCCGGCGACCGTCAAGCAACGCGTCGGACTGACCGACGTCGAGATCGAATACTCGAGGCCGAGCGTCAAGGGTCGCAAGATCTTCGGCGGGCTCGTGCCGCTCGGCGAGATGTGGCGCACAGGCGCGAACACGGCGACCAAGATCACCTTTAGCACCGACGTGAACTTCGGCGGAACGGCCGTGTCAGCGGGCGCGTACGCGCTGTTCACGATTCCGACGGCGTCGAGCTGGACCGTGATCCTGAACAAGTCGGCCGGTGCGTGGGGTTCCTACGCCTACGACGAGAAGAACGACGTCGTGCGCGTCACGGTGAAGCCGGTCGCGCTGCCCGAGCTCGTCGAGACGATGACCATCGGCCTGCACAGTATTCGCGACGAGAAGGCGGTGCTGGCGATCGACTGGGAGAAGACGCGCGTGCCGATCGAGATCGAGACCGACGTCGTCGGGGTGATCCAACCGCAGATCGAGGCCGCGATGGCTGCGGACGGCAAGAAGCCGTACTTCCAAGCGGCGATGTTCTATTACGAGCACGACCTCGACATGAAGAAGGCCGTGGCTTGGATCAACGAGGCGGTCAAGGAGCAGCCCGAAGCCATGTGGATCGTCTACCGCAAAGGCCTGATCTTGCAGAAGGTCGGCGACAAGGCCGGCGCGCTGGCGGCGGCGCAGCAGGCGCTCGAGATGGCGAAGAAGAACGACGAGCCGGTCGGCAAGGAATACAAGCGTTTGAGCGAAGAGTTGATCGCGAAGCTGAAGTAGCTCCGACTCACCGGCTCTGATCTCGTGCAATCCGTGCGGTCGGCAGGATTCCTGCCGACCGCACGCACTTAAAGCTCGCCTGCGGGCTCGAGTCCGGCGAAGTCCTGGCGAAATACGG
>JANOFY010000427.1:0-4962 GCA_031413895.1 Planctomycetota bacterium
CGGACTGCCGTTCGAGAAGTACTTCTCTCCGTCGATCGTCATCCCCTACGACATCAACCGCGGCTGCTACTACGGCGAGTGCACGTTCTGCACGCTGCCCACCGTGATCGGTCCGGGCTATCGTACGCGCTCGGCGCGCACGATCGTCGACCAAGTGCTGCAGCTGTGCGAGCGCCACGGCACGCGCAACGTCAACTTCATCACCGATTGCATGCCGCCGGGCATGATCAAGGATCTGCCCGAGGAGCTGATCGAGCGGCAAGCGAACTTGCGCTGGTGGTGCGACGCGCGCGTCGAGCCGAAGGCCTACACGGTCGAAGGCGCGCGGCGTTTGTACGCCGCCGGCTGCCGCAAGCTGCTCTTCGGATTCGAGACCGCGACGCCGCGCCTCTTGAAGATGATGAAGAAGGGGCAGAGCCTGAAGTCGACCATCGACGTCGCGACGAATTGTGCCGAGGCCGGCATCAGCGTCACGTTCTACGCGATGGTCGGATTCCCGAGCGAGACGCGCGAGGAAGCGCAGGCGACGCTCGACTTCCTGGTCGAGCACTCCGACGTCGTGCGCGAGGTGAGCCTGCAGACCTTCCACATCGACGAGGTCGCGCAGACGTACCGCGAGCCGGAGGCGTTCGGCATCAAGATCCTCGACGATCCGACGGCCGACATCGAGCTCTACCACGACTACGAGTCCGAGCGCGGGATGACGCAGACCGAAGCGGCCGAGATGTTCGAGCGCATGATGGCGGGCCTGTGCCGCCACTACCCGCTCTTCGCAGGCGACAACATCTTCTACTTCATGCAGAAGAGTCATTACTTCCTGCACCTCGCGCGCGACATCACGCCGGAGGACTTCGTGGAACGCTGTCGAGTGCGCACACGGTCGCGCGAGCAGCTGGAGTTCGATCCGGCGCTCGCGGTGCGCGCAGGTCTGTCGTTTGCCGAGCTTCCGTTCAGTTACACGCAAGCCGCTGCGAAGCTCGCGCACCCGCTGGCGCGGTCGGTCCGGCCCGATTTCTTGACGGGACGCTTCATCGTGGGCGCGCAGGCCGCCGCCGAACGCGAGCTCGGTGAGCTCGCTCCCGCGCGCCGCGTGCTGTGCTACGACAGCGCGCAGGCCGAGTTCGTCCAGCTGCGGCCCGACGGCCGGCGACTCCTCGAGATGATCGCCGCGCGCGGGAGCACCGGCGAACTCTTGGACGAGATCGATTCGATCGAGGCGCGAGAACGCGTCAGCGCTTTCGCCACAGAGCTCCACAAACTCGGACTGCTCGCGCCGCACGCGAGCAACGCGGTGATGTCATGACGAACCCGAAACCCTTGCCCAAGCCCGATCCCGAGCGACCCGTTCCCAAGAAACGGGAGCCCGCGCAGCTGGAGAGAATCGATTTCACGAAGCTCGACCTGACGATCGAGAAGGTCGAAGAGCGCATCACGCCGAGCGAGACGAACGTCTTCGACAAGTAGTGCAGAACGTGCGCGCCGCCGCCTTCTCCGCCGCGATCCTGTTCGCTCTCGCGTTCGCAACGCAGGCGGAGCCGGTCGAATGGGAACTGCGCGCGCCGACTCCCGTCGCCGACGAGCGCGTGAACGAGCTGCCGCGCTCGGGGGAAGTGTCGTGCGCGCGCTGTCATCCGGAGCAGACGCGCGAGTGGGCCTCGTCCCGTCACGCGCTCGCGTGGGTCAACGAGCGCTATCGCGAGGAACTGCTCGACAAGAAGCGGCCCGAGGGCTGCTACGGCTGTCATATTCCCGAGGCACTTCATCCCCACGAGGTGCCGACGAAACCCGCGCCACGCGCGCTGACCCCGCCCGAAGGATCGGAGAAGTTCGCGGCGGACGAAGACCCGCATTTCGGTGTGTCGTGCGTCTCGTGCCACGCCGGCGCGGACGGCGTGATCCTCGGACCGTTCGGAGCGACGACAGATGCGCATCGCTCAGTTCGATCGGAGACATTTCTCCCCGCCGGTCAGAGCCGACTGTGCATCGCGTGCCACGGGACGAACATCGGACCGGTGATCGGCATTGCGAAGGACTTCGTGGACACGCAGCAATGGGAGAAAGGCAAGAGCTGCGTCGGCTGTCACATGCAGACGCTCGAACGCCCGATCGCGCGCGAAGACGGAAAGCCGGACTACGCGCCGCGCACGGGCCGCAGCCACGCGCTGCAAACGCCGCGCGATCCGACGTTCTTGCGCCGCGCTTTGCGCGTGACCGCACGGCAGGAGGGCGGCGCTGTGACCGTGACGATCGTGAACGAGTGCGGTCACCGCGTGCCCGGCCTCGTCGAGCGCGAGCTCGAGATCGACGTCGAACTCTTGGACGAGAACGGCTCCGCGCTCGCGCGGGCATCGTCGCGCATCGACGTCCGCAATCACCTCCCGGCCGACGGCGAAATCAGCCTCGTGCTCGCCGGCCGCGGGCCGAAAGTGAAGCTGAAGGCAACGCACCGCGCGCCCGGATTCGCCGTGCCGATCGTGTTCGCGGACGAGGTTCTCGACGTCAAGCCGTAGAATCGGCGCGGACGCCGCCGCGCGAACTTGCGTAGCTCGATCGGCAGCGCAAGGTAGTGCGAATCGCCACGTCGTCATCGGAACGCGGATGCTGCTCACTCTCGGACTCCTCGCCTGCGCATCCACCGCGTTCGCCGCAAACGCGGTGTCCGTAGCGCTTCCGCGCGTGTCGCCGCCGACGCTCGCAGCGCCCACGGCAATCGCCCAGCAGGGCGGCGATCCCCTATTGCGGATGCGCGGGTGGATGAAGCGGCAGCGCGAAGGGCGCGAACGGTTCGACGAATCGTCGCTCGACGAGCTGCGCCTTCTTGTCGGCGACCTGCGTCTCGTATGGGCCGTCGATCCGGCGCGCGAGGATCAAGTCGCGGATCACTTGCTCGACTTGCTCGGGATGACGCTCACCACGTTCGATGCCGCTGCGCTCGACACGAAGTCGAGCCCGGTCGCGCAGGTGCGCGACCTCGCGACGGATGCGCTGCGCGCGCACCTGAGCGCTGAGCTCGTGCACCGCATCGCATACCACACGTTGGCGCTGCCGCGCTCACAGCCGTTGCCGCGCCGCGTCGCGGCCGCGTGGCTTTTGATCGGCCGCTATCAGCAGGGCACGATGCTCGCCCTGTTTGGGTGCGCGCGCGAGAGCGAGCCCGAGCTCAAGCGTGTCGCGATCGAGGCCCTCCTGGGCTGGAACGACGACGCCGTCCACATGTTCTTGATCGAACTGATGGCCGGTGCATCGGCCGGCTACGGGCCGCTCGGCGCGGTGGCCGAGCGCCACTTCGGACAAGTGAGCCTCCTGCCGGAGAGCCGCGTGCGCGCGCGATTGGCCGCGCTCGTGCGCGATCGGCTGGCCTCGGTCGATTGGCGCGAAGCTTCGCGCGCGGTGACGCTCTCCAAGGCGCTCGACAACTCCGCCGTCGTACCCGCGCTCATCGAGGCGCTCTCCGCGTGGATCGCGCGCGGCCAAGGCGGCGGTCAGGCGATGCGCGTGCAGTTCGAGATCGCGCACGCGCTCGAATCGCGGTCAGGTCGGTCGCTGGGTCTGCACCCGGACAACTGGCGCCTGTGGTGGGAGGCCGTGCGGCGCGGCGACGTGCGCGGACAGCACCCGTACACGACCGGCAACGTGGCGCCGCTGCACACGACGTTCTTCGGTCTGCACCCGACCAGCGACCGCATCACGTTCGTGATCGACCGCTCGGGCAGCATGTCGGCGCCGTTCAACGCGATCTCCACACCCGGCGGTCGAGCAGGATCGACGCGCTGGGAGGAGGCCGTGAACCAGCTCATCGGCTTCGTCGAATCGATCGGCGAGAAGAGCCGGTTCAACGTCGTGATCTTCCACGACTACGCCGAGGTGTGGCGTCCCAAGCTCGTCCCGGCGACCGTGGAGAACCGACGGAACGCGCGCGACTGGCTCTCGAAGCGCCCGAACGGCGGCACGCAGCTGCGCGCCGGCGTCGAGCGCGCGATGATGATCGGTGCGGACGGCAACGCCGTGCTGTCTCAGCTCGAAGCGGACACGATCATCGTGCTGTGCGATGGCGAGACCGCGGAAGGTCCCGGTTGGATCGAACCGTTCCTCGAGCGCGTCAACTCGCACGCGCGCGTCATGTTCCACGGCGTGCAGATCGGTAGTCGGGGCGATGGGACGCTCGAGAAGCTCGCGGAAGGCAGCGGCGGGCAGTTCGTTCGGAGTGACGGGTAGGCAATAAGAGTCTTCCCTGTAAAGACTTACGCCTGCCGATCGGCGCGCACCCAGCTGCGCTGCGATCGTTCAACGCGCTTCTCGCTGCGCTCGCTCACCCGTGCTCACCGACCCGCTTCGACGCATAGCTTCGCTGCACGCGGCGCTTCCTCGCTCGGAGCGTGACCGCTACACTCGCGCGCAAAATTTCGCACGCTGCGCTTCTCCGCATCCCCTCCCGCGGTGACCGGGATTCCCTGACCGAGCACGCCCTCCATGCTCACGAGCTACGCTCCCATCCTGGTGCTGCTGGCGCTCGTCCTGGGGTTCGCCGTCGCGAACCTCCTCCTTAACGAGCTCGTCGGACAGCGCCGCCGCAACGTCGGCAAGGGCGAGGCCTATGAATGCGGCATGGAAGCGCAAGGGAGCGCGCGTTTGCGCCTCTCGATCCACTTCTATCTCATCGCCGTGCTGTTCATCTTGTTCGATGTCGAGTCGCTCTTCCTGATCCTGTGGGCGGTCGCCGCGAAGAGCTTCAGCGCCCAGGGGATCGGCACCTTCATCCTGTGGGAGGTGGCGGTTTTCGTCGCGATGCTCGGCCTCGCGCTGGCCTACGTCTGGCGCAAGGGAGGCCTCGAATGGGACCGCTGAAAACAGCCGAGAACGCTCCCGGCGGCGCGGGTTTCCTCGCCACGCGGACCGACGCGCTCATCAATTGGGGGCGCAAGAACAGCCTGTGGCCGATGCCGCTCGGTCTCTCGTGCTGCG
>JANOFY010000428.1:0-2298 GCA_031413895.1 Planctomycetota bacterium
GCACCGGACCCGCAGGCCCGTCGTCCAGAAAGAGATCCAACAGCTCCGGTCGTTCGAGACTCAGTCCGCCACGGACAGGATGTTCGGAATCGAACTCGCCCCGCCGTGTTGCAGCTCGGTACTCGGGCAACTGCTAAACGAACAAACCCATCAGCGGGTGGTCGGCGGGCGCGCGGGTGTCCAGGTCGGCGCGCGCGACCACGCGCACGAATTCCGCGTCGACACCGTCGCCGCGCAGGCGCGCCAGCTCGCGCAGAGCAGCGAGTGCATCCGCGCGCTCGAGTCCGGGACGCCACAGGCGCTCCTCCCACAGCGCGATCTCGCCGGCGCCGAGCGACTCCGGTCGCAGCGCGGCGAGCTCCTCGTCGGAGAGGCGCGCGAACAGGTAGGCCAGCGCGCGCGAGTCGTCGCGCGCGCGAAACGCGCCGGCGGCGAGCGCAGCGCGCCAGCGCGGTGCGAGCGCACGCACGGTCTCGGACAACGCGTAGTCGAGGAAGCGGTCGGTGGGGTGCTCTAGCGCGGACAACGCGACCTCGGCCGCGGCGCTGCTGTCGAGGAAACTGCAGGCGACCACGGCCTCCAGCCGCACGCGCGCGTGCTCGTCGCGCACTGCCTCCGATAGATAGAGCAGCGGGTCGGCCAGACGCCGGCGCAGTCCGCGCACGATGCGAACCGCCGCGGCCCGCGCGCGCGGGTCGCGCGCGGCGAGTGTGTTCTCGAGCAGGCGTGTGTTCACGCGGTCGTGCTGCTGCAGTGTCCACAGCACCTCGAGGCGCTGGTGCTCGTAGCCCTGCCCGCCCGCGTCGAGTGCGTCCAGCCACGCAAGTGCGGCCGCCTCGACCTCGTCGGAGGGCCGCGCGCTGAGCTCGATGCGCGTTCGGTAGCGCACGCGATCCTCGGGCGAGGCCAAGCGCTCGACCAGCGCGTCGGTCGCCAGCGCGGACAGGTCCTCGGCGTGCAGGAGCTCGCGCCCCTGCGCCACCACGCGATACACGCGGCCGTGCTCGTGGTCGCGGCTGGGGTCGCGCAGATGGTGTTGCATGTGCCCGATCAGGGCGGTGTGCCAGTCGACGAACCAGACCGCGCCGTCAGGCCCGACTTCGATGTCGACCGGCCGGAAATTCGGGTCGGCGCTGAAGACCAACGGCTCTACCTCGCGTGCGCCGAAGCCCGAACCGTCGTCCTCGAAGGCGTACTGAAAGATGCCGCGGAACCCGATCACGTTGGTGATCAGGTAGTTGCCCTGGTTCGCCTCGGGGAAGTGGCGGCTCGAGAGGATCTCGGTCGCCGCGGCGGGCCGGCTGCGCTGCTCGAAGAATGTGGCGTAGTGCGGGTGCTTTTGCGGCGCGTCCAGATGCCCGGCGAAGGGCGCCGCCCAGAAGTTTTCGTTGGTCGTGCCGTCGGTGACGAAGTCCTGGCCCCAACGATCGAAGACGTGCCCGTGCGGGTTGAGGAAGTCGTAGGCCACGTGGCGCTCGACGCGCCAGGTGCGCGGCTCGAAGCGCCACACGCTGGCGTCGCGGTTGCGCACCGGGCCGTGGATCGTCTCCACCTGCGAGCGGTGGAAGATGCCTTCTTGGAAGTAGAGCGCTCCGTCGGGGCCGAGCACGAATGAGTTGGCTGAATGGTGCGTGTCGCCCGAGCTGAGCCCGTGCAGCACGCGTCGGCGCTCGTCGGCCACGCCGTCGCCGTCGGTGTCGCGCAAGAACAGCACATCGGGTGGGTTGGCCACGAACACGCCGCCACCCCAGAACTCGAAGCCGGTCGGGTTGTGCAGATCGTCGGCGAAGGCTTGCACGCGGTCTGCGCGCCCGTCGCCGTCGTCGTCTTCGAAGACCAGCAGCTTGTCGTTCATCGGCGAGCCGGGTTTCCAGTGCGGGTACGTCGGCCAGACCGCGACCCACAGGCGTCCGCGCGTGTCGAACGACATCTGCACCGGATTGGCGAGTTCGGGGAAGCGCGCTTCGTCGGCGAAGAGCTCGACGCGCATGCCCGGCGCGGGCGTCATCTGCGCGAGGGCCTCTTCACCGCCCAGGTACAGGTGCGTCCCGCCGGGACCCTCGCCGGGCAGGTTCGTTGCGACCTCGATCAGCGGCGGGATCGGACCCGCGCCGATCGCCGGCGCAGCGGGACGCGGCTCGCCGCGCGCGACGGCGCGGATCGTCACGTCGAGCTCTCCGCACAAGGCGTCGAGCACCTCGAGCTCGCGCTGCAGCACCTCGAAGTTGGTGACGCCGTCGTAGCTCAAGGACGAGCGGCCGCCGTAGACGTTGTAGCCGTCGGTCGCCTGGTAGCGGT
>JANOFY010000429.1:0-9326 GCA_031413895.1 Planctomycetota bacterium
TTTCGAGATTCCGTAGGCGCGGGATCGATCGATCCCGAGTTTCTTCGCAACCGAACGACGCGCGCAGCGTCCGCCTCTCGCCAGTCCGGCACCGCGCGGTTCTACTGGAGGCGTGAACTCGGCGTCTCGTCACAGGCTCGCCCCATGCGTCTGACCCAACTCGCTTTGGCGATCGTCGCGGCCTGTGGATTGCTGGGCGGCGTGTGGTTCTCCATCCGCACCGAACCCGCAGAGGCACGCGACACGGTGCGCTCGCCGGAGACTGCGCGCGAGGAACCCGGACGCAGCGAAACGCTCGAGGCACAGGCTGGCGACGCCGCCCTCGAGAAAGGGTCCGGTTCCGAGCGCACGTTGCTCTCAGGTTCGGCGGCGATCGAGAACGCCGCCGCGAATGCGCCGCGCGCCGCGTCGGATTCCGAGGTCGTAGGTCGCATCGTCGACCGCGATGGTCGCGGTGTCCCGAACGCCGATGTGTACGCATCGAACGGGAACGATTGGGTCTCGATCCCGCTGGATGTCGAGCGCGATGGCGCGCCGCGGAATTGGATCGAGATCGAGCGCGCAACCACCGATGCGTCCGGTCGCTTCGCGATCGACGGCCTGAAGCCCGGCGCCGTTCGCCTCGCGGTCCGTGCGTCCGGCTTCGCGCCGCGTGCGGTCGAAGACGGTCTCGTGCCGGACGAGCTGCCGCGCGTGCTTCCCGACGTGGTGCTCGAACCGGGGGTCGTGCTCAGCGGCCGCGTCGTCGATTCCGCGGGGAGCGGCGTGCGCGGAGCGGTGCTCCTGGGCGCGTTTGACGGCACCGCCTCCGGTGACGGCACCGCTTCCGGGCAGCGCATCGCGCTTCCGGGCCGCGGGGTTCCGCTGGCGACGACCGGCGCGAGCGGCGAGTTTCGCATCGACAGGCTGGGCGCGGGTCCGTGGCATCTCATCGTGGACTCACCAGACCATCTCGTCGCTGATGCGCGCGGGGAGACACGCAGCGCGGGCGAGGAAGTCTCAGGGCTCGTGCTGCGCGTCGAGGGCGGCGCGGAGATCGAAGGCCGGATCCAGTGGTCGAGCGCGAATGCTCCCGCGGGTGTCGATTCGATGCGCGTGACCGCGCGGCTGAGCCCTGAAACGCCGGCGGGCGGCGGCGGCTCGAGCGCGGAATCACTGCGCGGGCTCGGCTACGCCGGAGCGGACGCCGCTTCGAACGGCGCGCTGCTCGATCCGATTCGATCGCGGCCGCGCCACGCAACGCCAGACGCGAGCGGCCGCATTCAGCTGCGCGGCCTGATCGCCGGCATGCGCTACCGGCTGACCGCGGCGCAACGGAGTCCGGACACGGGATACTGGAAGACGATCGCGGCGTTCGAGCCCGTGCTCGCGTTCGCCGGCGAGCGCGGTGTCACGCTGGCCGAGCGGCCGTCGACGTCGCTCGTGCTCCGCGTCGTCGACGATGCGACCGGCGCGCCGCTCTCCGAGCTCACGGTCGCGGCCGGCGTCGGACGCGAGCGACTCGTGCGCGAGGACGACGGCGAAGCGCGCGTGAGTTTTCCCGACGGGCGCGTGCGTGTTCCGGAGCTGCGGGCACAGCCCGGAGCCAAGCCGATCCATTTGCGCGTCAGCTCGGGCGGCTACCGCGATTTCGAGCGGCGCGACATCGCGTTCACGCCGGGCGTCGACATCGATCTCGGCGACGTGCGGCTCGCACGCGAGCACGCGCTCGTCGTCACCGTCGTCGACGATCACACGGGCACGCCGATCGAGGACGCGCGCGTGCTCGTCGGCACTTTGGAACCGAACGAGCTGGCCGACTACCTCGCGTCGCCGGCCGAGTCGAACTTCCACGGTGCGCCGAACTTGCGGTTTGGACGCACGACAGCCGACGGACGCGTGCGCCTCTCCAGCTACCCGGGGCTCTCGGTGAATCTGGGCGCGGACGCGCGCGGCTATCGCGCCTCCGACCTGCGCTCCGAGCTCCTGCCGGTGGATGCCGATCACGCGCTCGAGCTGCGCTTGATGCGCGGCGGACTCGTGTCGGTGCACGTCCGCGATCCGTCCGGACGCCCGATCGCGAAGATGGGGATCGCTCACCTCGCGCCGGAGACCGCGCCGAGCGACGAACCGAGCGGTCCGGGTTTCGACGCGGCCGAGTACACCAATTCACTGGGGATCGCGCGCTTCGATGCGCTCGCACCCGGGATGCATTCGTTCCGCGTGTGCGATGGGCCGGCCAGCGCCACCCAGTCCGGTGCCGGGCCGTGGGTGCCGGTCACGATCGCCGATCGATCGAGCGCCGAGGTCACGTTGACCGCGCCCGCTCGCGCGCGCTTCTTCGGCGCGGTCACCGAAGGTGGCGTGACGCTCGCGCGCGCGCGGATGCGCCTCGTCGAACGCCGCGAGGAAGGCACGGAGGGCGAAGACGAGGAAGACGTCGCGCTCGACGCAGTGACCGATCGCGAAGGCAAATTCGAGTTCGAGAACGTCCGCGCGGCGCAGTACGAGCTCTGGATCGCTCACTCGACGCGGCGGATGGCGGAGCGTTTTTCGATCACGCTTCTCGAAGGAGACAACAACGACGACTTCGACCTAGGGGTCGCGTGCGTCGAAGGTCGTGTCCTGGACGAAGCCGGCGAACCGGTCGCGCGAGTCGATGTCAGCGCGGGCGTGCCCGGCGAAGACACCGATCGTGCCCAGCTCTACGACATGGAGATGCGCGAGGACGATCGCGGCAACGTTCGCCTCGACTCGAAACCGACCGTGACGCCGGCGGTGCCGACCGATGATCAGGGTCGCTACCACTTGCGCGGTGTGCGCTCCGGCGAATCGATCGTCGTCAACGTGCGCGGCGAAACCGTGGAGGCGACCTCGTCGTCGCCGGTCGCGCTGGGTTCGGGCGAAGTGCGCCGAGGCGTCGACTTCGTGGTGCGCCGGGCCGGCGCACTCGAGCTCAGCCTCGTGGGCGACTCACCCGCCGGTTCACGCGAATGGTTCGAGGTCCGCGTGGAGTCGCTCGAGCCCGCGGCGACCAAGATCGACCGCCGGACGCACCTTGGAACCTTCATCCGGTTGCAGAAAGTGCGCGCGCTCGGACCAGGGCGCTACCGGGTGCGTTGCTTCCCGATGGGCAACGAAGGCAGCCCGCGCCTGCAGACGCAAGAGATCGTGATCGCCGCGGGAGAGGTCGCGAAGGTCGTGTTCCAGGCGCGCTGACGGCGCGTCGACGGCGCGGCAGCGTGCGTCGAGAGGAGCGCGCCTTCCTCCGTCGCGCGTCCTGCGGCGACCGCGCGCACGTCGTGTTCCCGCGCGCTGCCTCGTCTTCGAGTACGGCCTGGCTCGTGAATGCTGCGTTGCTCGCCAACACCGCTTCGCCCGCGAACACTATCCCGCCAGCGCGCCCTACAATGTGCGGATGATCGACCGCGACTTCGATGCGCTCGTGCTCGACCTGGACGGCACTCTGCTGGACGACTCGAGTCGCGTCCTGCCGCGCACGCACGCGGCGCTGAAAGCGGCGATCGCGCGCGGCGTGCACGTCATGGTTGCGACGGGGCGCTCGAACATCTCGGCGCAGCCGATCCTGGCGGCGCTCGATCTCCCGTCGCCGGCCGTCGTGTTCAACGGCGCCGGGCTCTACTGCGCGCGAACGCAGCGCATGCTCGAGGAGCGCGTGCTCTCGAAGCGTACGCTCGAGCGCGCCCTCGCGTTCGGGCGCCAGCGCGATCTCGCGATGGTCGTGATGTGCGCCGACAAGAAGCTCGCGACCGCTCCTCGCGACGAGGTCGAAGCGGCGGCGCTATCCGGCATGACCGCGCTCCAATTCGTCGCGAGCCCGGCCGAGCTCACAGCCGAGTTCGTGATCCGTGTGACGTACTTCTCGAGCGCGCACGGATCGTCGGAGGCCTTCGCAGCAGAGATCGAGCGGGCCGTCGATCAGCCCGTCTACATGACGCATTTCCCGCTCAACGTCTTGCCGATGCACCGCGCGAGCGCGCTGGCGGTCGTCGACTTGCACCCACCGTGCGCGGGGAAAGCCGAGGCGCTGCGAGTGCTCCAGGAAACCTACGGGATTCCGGCGCACCGCGTCGTCGCCGTCGGCGATGCGACGAACGACGTACCGATGTTTCGTGCCGCGGGTCTTGCGGTGGCCATGGGGAGCGGGATGGACGAGGCGCTCCGCGCCGCACAGCGCGTCATCGGAGACAACAACTCGCCGGCGATCGCGGAGCTCGTGGAGGAGCTGTTCCTCGCGCGGCGCGAAGCCGTCTGAGCGCGCGTCGCGACGTGCGTCACGCGTCGGCGCGCTGGGAGGCCCCGCGGTCGCGCCGCGTCACTCCGACTTCTTGCGCTTCGAACTCTTCTTTTCAGGCTCCGACTTCGCGGCCGACGTTTCGGACTTCGTGCTCGCGGGTGATTTCGCGTCGCTGTCGGCGGCCGGCGTGGTCTCGGCGGGTTTCGCGGCGCTCGAATCCGCGCTCGCAGCGCTCTTGTACGCGTCCGATCGATAGTCGGTCTGATAGAAGCCGGTGCCCTTGAACAGGATGCCGGCGCCGGCACTGATCTGGCGCTCGAGCTTGGGCTTGCCGCAACTGGGGCACTTGCGCTTGGGCGCCTCAGAGATCGAGTGAAAGATCTCGAGCGACTTGCGGCACGCACCGCAGCGGTACTCGTAGGTAGGCATCGCTCGGATCAGCTCACTTCTTCGTCGTCCGCTGCTCGTTCGCCGCCCGCGGGCGCGTCGACGGCAACCGCAACCTTGACCTGCGCCGGGCGCAGGACCTGTCCATCGGCGGTGTAGCCGCGCCGCAGTGTCTGCACGATCTCGCCGTTCTTGGCGCTCTTCGTCTCGACGCGCTCGACCGCTTCGTGCAGCGTCGAATCGAATGCACCGCCCGCGGGGATCGTACGCACGTTCTCGCGTTCGAGCGTGGTGAGCAGCGCGTTCCGCGTCATCTCGACGCCCGCCAGCACGTCTTTGCTTTCGCGCGTGGTGCACGGCGTCGCGAGCGCCATCTCGAGGTAATCGAGCACCAAGAGCAGGTTCTGAAGCAGCGGTTTTTTTGCTCGTTGCACCGCGGCATCGATATCCGTTTGCAGGCGGCGGCGAAGGTTCTGGTAGTCGGCTTGCGCGCGCTTCCAGTTCGCCAAGTGCTCGTCGCGCTCGCGCTCGACGTTCGCGAGCGACGCAGCGGGGTCGCTTCCTTCGCCGTCGGACGTGCGCTCACCGAGCGCGTCAGGGCGCGCGTCAGGGCGTGCCTCGGGCTCGAGTTCACCGCTTTCCGTCGCGTGTCGTTCGTGTTTTCGGTCGGCCATGGGACGCGCTCAGTTGAAGTAGTTGGCGATCTTCTCGAAGAACGTCTGGTTGCCGGTGCGCTTGGCTTCCAGCTCCGCGAACTCGTGCAGGAGCTCCTTCTGTCGATCGTTCAGCTTCGTCGGCACCTCGATGAAAACACGCACGAGTTGGTCTCCGCGGCCGCGGGCGTCGAGCTGAGGTAGGCCCTGATTCTTCAGCCGGAAGACCTTCCCGCTTTGCGTGCCGGCGGGGATGGTCATCTCCGCTCGACCGCGCAGCGTCGGGATCTCGACGCGATCGCCCAGCGCGAGCTGCGTGAAATAGAAGGGGAGCTCGGTCATCAAGTCCGCGCCGTTGCGTTGGAAGACCTTGTGTTCGAGCTCGCGGATCACGCAGTAGAGGTCTCCGCGCGGTGCATTCGAGTCGCCCGCGTCCCCCTGTCCGGGGACGCGCAGCCGCACGCCCTCTTCGATGCCGGCCGGGATCGCGATCTTGATCTCGCTCTTCTCTTGGATCTTGCCGGCGCCTTTGCACTCAGAACACGGCGACGGGATCACTTGGCCCGCGCCACGGCAGCGCGGACAGGTGGTCGCCATCGTGAAGAATCCCTGACTGCGGTGAATCTGTCCGCGTCCGCCGCACGTCGTGCACGCCGCCGCCGACGTGCCGGGTTTCGCGCCGGATCCGCTGCACGGAACGCACGGCTCGAGGCGCTTGACCGCGATCGTTCGCTCCACGCCGCCGTCGATCTCCTCGAGCGTGAGATCGAGCACGATCTTCAAGTCGCGACCCGGCTGCGGACCGCTGCGTCGGCGGCCGCCGAAGGCGTCACCGAAGGCTCCACCGCCGAAGATGTCGCCGAACGCGGAGAAGATGTCCTCCATGTTCGTGTAGCGCTGTCCGTCGAATCCGCCGCCAGGTCCGAACGCGCTGTGACCGAATTGGTCGTACTGCGGTCGCTTCGACTCGTCCGAGAGAACGCCGTACGCCTCGGCGGCTTCCTTGAAACGCGTCTCCGCTTCTTTGTCGCCCGGATTGCGATCGGGATGGTGCTTGAGCGCCATCTGGCGGTAGGCCTTCTTGATCTCGTCCTGGCTGGCCAGCCGGGTGATGCCGAGCACTTCGTAGTAGTCGCGCTTCTCGCTCATTCAGGTTCGTTCATCGACGTCGGGCACTTCGTGCGCACGTCGCGAAAGGGTCCGCGTTCTCACGATCGACGCGGCGCGCCGCAGCGGGAGTCGCCGAGCTTGGCTCGCCATGCTTTGCTCTCGTCCGCGCACGGAAGCCGCAGAGCGGCGAGGGGCTAGGATCGCCGCTCCACCGCTCCGCAGGTTTCTACCGTGCTTTGGCGCGCGATCAGCCCATGCTGCCTTCGACGCGCGACTTGTCTTCCTTGATCTCCGTGACCATGGAATCAGTCGTCAGGAGCAAGCCGGCGATCGACGCCGCGTTCTGCAGCGCGCAGCGCACGACCTTGGCCGGGTCGATGATGCCATCCTTGAACATGTCGACGTACTCGCCGGTGAGCGCATTGAAGCCCGTCGACTTCGACTTTTCGCGCACGTTCTCGACGACGACCGGGCCGTCCGCGCCCGAGTTCGCCGCGATTTGGTGGAGCGGAGCTTCGAGCGCCTTCTCGACGATGAGCGCACCGAACCGTTCGTCGCCGCTGAGCTTCAGCGCACGGACGGCTTCAGCCGCGCGCAGCAGCGCTACGCCGCCGCCCGGGACGATGCCTTCTTGGATGGCGGCGCGCGTCGCGTTGAGCGCGTCCTCCATCAGGTCCTTGCGCGCCTTCATCTCGGCTTCGGTCTTGCCGCCGACCTTGATGACGGCGACGCCGCCGAGGAGCTTCGCGAGACGCTCCTCGAGCTTCTCCTTGTCGTAGTCGGACTTCGTGTTGCCGATCTGCACGCGGATCTGCGCGACGCGCTCGTTGATCGTCTTCTTCGAGCCCGCGCCGCCGATGATGGTCGTGCTGTCCTTCGTGATACGCACGCGCTTCGCCGTGCCGAAGTGCTCGGTGGTCACCTTGTCGAGCGGCAGGCCGAGCTCCTCGGTCACCGCCGTGCCGCCGGTCAGGACCGCGATGTCGGCGAGATAGGCCTTGCGGCGCTCACCGAAACCAGGGGCCTTGACCGCGCACACGTTGAGAATGCCTTTGAGGCGGTTGATGACGAGCGTCGCGAGCGCTTCGCCGTCGATGTCTTCCGCGATGATCACGAGTGCGCGTCCGGCGCGAGCGGCAGCTTCGAGCACGGGCAGGAACTCGCGGACGTTCGAGATCTTCTTCTCGTAGATGAAGAGGTACGGATCGCTGAACTCGGCCGTCAGTTTGGCCATGTTCGTCGCGAAGTAGGGCGAGAGGTAGCCCTTGTCGAACTCCATGCCCTCGACGACTTCGAGCTGCGTCTCGAGGCCGGTGTTCTCCTCGATCGTGATCACGCCTTCGTTGCCGACCTTTTCGAACGCGTCCGCCAGCATGCGGCCGACTTCCGCGTCGTTGTTGGCGGAGATCGACGCGACGCTGACCTTTTCCTCGCGCGTCTTCACCTTGCGCGACTGACTCTGGATCGATTCGACCGCGGCTTGCACAGCCGCGTCGATTCCGTTGCGCAACGCGATCGTGTTCACGCCGGTGGCGACGTACTTAAGACCTTCGTTGAAGATCGCCGAGGCGAGCACGGTCGCGGTCGTCGTGCCGTCGCCGGCGACGTCGTTCGTCTTGTTGGCGACTTCGAGGACGAGCTTCGCGCCCATGTTCTCGAACGGATCCTCGAGCTCGATCTCCTTCGCGACGGAGACGCCGTCCTTCGTGACGCTCGGAGCGCCGAACGACTTCTGCAAGATGACGTTGCGGCCGGCCGGGCCGAGGGTGACGCGGACCGTGCGCGCGAGCTTCTCGATCCCGCTGCGCATCTTCTGCCGGGCCTTGTCGTCGAACATGATTTGCTTGGCCATGGTGTTTCCTGTGCTTCTTCGCTGGGTGTTCTGGTGGTGGTTTCGAGTTCGTGGAGTTGGCGCGCGGCTCTAGAAGTCCATCCCGCCCATGCCGCCCATGCCGCCCATGTCTCCCATCCCCTCCATGTCGTCCATTCCGCCGCCGCCACCCGGGCCGCCCTTCTTCTTCTTGGGTTCGGGCTTGGTGACGATCAGCGCGTCGGTCGTGAGCAGGAGGCTCGCGACGCTGACGGCGTTCGAGAGCGCGGCCTTCGTGACCTTCGTCGGGTCGACGATGCCGAACGACAGCATGTCGCCGTACTCACCCTTCAAGGCGTCGAAGCCGTAGCTCTCCTTCTTCTCCCGCAGAACGCGGTGCGCGACGACGGTGCCGTCGTAGCCCGCGTTCGCGGCGATCTGCTGCAGCGGGCGAGCGAGCGCCGCGTAGAGCAGATCGAGGCCCATGTTGAAGTCCTCGTCGTCCTTCGTCTTGAGCTTCATCAAGACTTCGCGAGCGCGGAGCAGCGCAACGCCGCCACCGGGGACGATGCCGCCTTCGATCGCTGCACGCGTGGCATGCAGCGCGTCCTCGATCAGCGCCTTGCGCTCCTTCACTTCGGTGTCGGTCGCGCCGCCGACGTTGATCTGCGCGATGCCGCCGGTGAGCTTCGCGAGGCGCTCTTGGAGCTTCTCCTTGTCGTAGTCGGACGTGGTCGTCTCGAGCTGCTGGCGGATCTGCGTCACACGCGTCTGGATGTCCTCGCGCTTGCCGGCGCCGCCGACGATCGTCGTGTTGTCGGTGTCGATCACGACGCGCTTGGCGGTGCCGAGGTCACGGATCGTGAGCGTGTCGAGCTCGATGCCGAGGTCGTTCATCACCGCCTTGGCGCCGGTCAGCGCCGCGATGTCCTCGAGCATCGCCTTGCGGCGGTCGCCGTAGCCGGGCGCCTTCACGGCGCACGCTTGGACGACACCGCGCAGCTTGTTCACGACCAGCGTCGCGAGCGCTTCGGACTCGACGTCTTCCGCGATGATCAGGAGCGAGCGGCCGCTCTGCTTCACCTTCTCGAGCAGCGGCAGGAGCTTCTGCACGGACGAGATCTTGGAT
>JANOFY010000430.1:0-17638 GCA_031413895.1 Planctomycetota bacterium
CGCTCGAGCGCGCGGCGGGCAGCGGCGAACTCACAGTCGTTCGCGCCGCACAGGCTGCGCTGCGCGCGCTCTCGGGGACGGATCGCGATCTCGGCCCCGCCGAGTGGGCGAATTGGTGGCGTGACCGCGGCCGCTCGGCGAAGCCTCCAGGGCATTGACGCACCGCGCATTTCAGCGCATACAGGGGCTTCCTTCGGCGTCCATTTGGACGATCGAGCGCGAGCCAGACTCATGACGGAATGGAAACTGCGCACGAGACAGAGCGCTTGCAGCACGTGTGCGAGCGCGTTCGTCGCAGGCGGCCAATATGTGTCTGTCCTGTCGCTCCGCGGTGAGGATTTCGCGCGCGAAGACACGTGCGTCACGTGCTTCGAAGCACGCGACCACGGCGTCGATCTCTTCTACTGGTTCACGCGGCACGCGACCGATCGGCGCGCCATTCAGCTCGACCTCGGCACGCTGGAACAGCTGTTCGTGCAGCTCGAATCGCGATCGGAGCAGAAGCTGTGCGAGGTTCGATACCTCCTGTGCCTGCTCTTGATGCGCAAGCGCCGTGTGAAACTCGAACGCATCGTTCGTGGGGGAGAGACCGGCGAGTGGATGATCGTCCGCCGGCCGCGTCGCCAGGAGTCGCTCGCGGTGCGTGTGTTCGATTTCGATGTCGAGCGTCTCTCCGAGCTCCGCACGGAGCTGCGGCACCTCTTCGACGGCACCGATTTCGGCGTGACTCTCGAGCTCGGGCGAGAGCCCGACGCCGAGGTCGCGCTCGAAGCCTCGATCGACGCCTCCTCCCAAAAGTGAGACGCGATCTCCGGCGCCCCCGCGCGCGCTCGAGCTCCTCGCTACACCACAAGTAATGGTGGTGATGCGACAGCCGCTACACATTTACTCGCGCATCCTCTCGCCGCGGAGGGTGATGCAAGAGTCGCCCGATCTGGGCAGCGCCACTTTTCCATCGCATTTCGCAGAAAACTGCGTTGCGCGGCATTGCGGGGCATCAAGTGGCAGTGAAGAATGCGTCTGTGGCGCTAAGTGGAGGGAAGTGGGGAGAAGCGGGCAGAATTCCGGGGTCCGGAGTGGGGGAGAGCCGTGTACTTCGGTGAGACGACCCA
Organism: Planctomycetota bacterium; assembly: GCA_031413895.1. Lineage (GTDB taxonomy): Bacteria > Planctomycetota > UBA1135 > UBA1135 > JANLUN01. The sequence goes on from JANOFY010000430.1 coordinate 1,113, forward strand.
CCAGCTCGACGCGAAGGGTCGGGTCTTCGTCCCCAAGCGGTTCCAGGAAGTCCTGGGCGGTGACGCGGAGGGGACGCGGATCGCGTACCTGACGCGCGGCCAGGACTCCTGTCTCTACCTCTTCTCCGAGACCGCTTTCCAGGCCACGCAAGCCGAGCTCAAAACCGGTGTCTTCACCGGACACGAGCTGCGCGCCGTTCAACGCGTCTTCTTCGCGAACACGGTGCGCATCGAGCTCGACAGCTCGGGCCGCATGCTGATCCCGGAAAAGCTCCGGTTGAAAGCCGGCATCGAGAAGGAGGTCGTGTTCGTCGGCGTGCACGACCGTGCTGAGATCTGGGCGAAGGACGCCTGGGAGCGGTACGAGTCCCATCACCAGGACCTGCTCGACAGGATCGACCAGGTGCTCGCGAACCGCGACTCCAGACCGAAGGGCGCCGACTAGGCGCGGCGCGAGGAGGGGGACATGTTCGAGACGGAGATCGCCACGATGCAACCTGGATGGGACGCACACAACGCGGGCCCGGTGCACGTGCCGGTGCTGGGCGCGACGGTCGTCGAGCTGTTCCGGCCGGTCGCGGAGCGAGATCCGCAAGGCTGGATCGTCGACGGCACACTCGGTCTGGGCGGCCACACGCGACTCCTCCTCGAAGCGTTCCCCGAGATCCGCATCCTGGGAGTCGACCAGGATCCGGAGGCGATCACCGTCGCGCGCGAGCGACTTTCGTCGTTCAGCCGTCGCCTGCGCATCCGTCACGGACGGATGTCCGGGCTCTCGCGGCTCATTCGCAAGGAACAGATCGAGCCGCCGGTCGGAGTACTCCTCGACGTCGGCGTGTCGTCGATGCAGCTCGACGTCGGCGAACGCGGGTTCTCTTTCCAAGTCGATGGGCCGCTCGACATGCGCATGGATTCGACCCGCGACCGCACGGCTGCGGACATCGTCAACCATTGGGACGAAAGCGATCTGGCGGACCTCTTCTTCCACGAAGGCGGTGAGCACCGCTCGCGGCGCGTGGCTCGCGCGATCGTCGAGGGCCGGCGGCGCGCGCCGTTCCTGCGCACGCTCGCGCTGGCAGACATCGTCGCCCGAGCGGTCGGAGAGGACTCGTCGAGCGGGCGGATCCATCCCGCGACGAAGACCTTCCAGGCCTTGCGCCGTGCGGTCAACGAAGAGGGGGAGGAACTCCTGGCCGGGCTCGCCGCGGGGATGCATTGGCTGGCGGATTGCGGTCGCCTGGTGGTGATCACGTTCCACTCGGGCGAAGACGGGGAAGTGAAGCGCTTCCTCGCGGATGCCGGACGTCAAGGCACTGCGAAGCTGCTCACGAAGCGGCCGGTAGTCGCGGATCGCGAGGAGCGGCAAGCGAACCCGCGCGCGCGCTCCGCCCACCTGCGCGCGGCGCAGCGGATGCGCTCTGCGTCTGCTCCGGCTCCGAACGGCGATTCGGTCGATCTCGATCGGGGGCCCGCATGACGCGCGCCGTCCTGTGCGGGGCTCTCGCGGCGCTGGCCTTCGTGCTCGGCATCCTCACCGCGATCGTCCAATCGGAGAACCACGAACGCGGACAGCGGCTCAACGCGCTGAAGGAGGAGTGCAGCATGATCGAAGCCATCAACGGCGATCGATCCGAGCAGATCCTCGAGCGCGACTTCGGTCCGATCGCACCCGACGCGTGGCCGATGTCGCAGGCCGCGCAGGATGCCGCGCATCCGGCCGTGGGACGCGCACGCGGCGCGCAGGGCGTCGCGCGTGCTGGGGGAGTCGCGCCCGCTGCGCCCGTCGCGAAGGGAGCCAAGCTCGCCGCGCAGGCGACGGCACCGGCCGCGCAGTCAGCCGCGCGCAGCTCGAAGGGAGTCGTGCGATGACCGAGCGCGGCCAATTCGACTCCGCCTCGGGTCTGCGTCCCGCCAGCGCGTTCGTGCTGATCGGGGTTGTGCTCGGGCTGGTCGGTCTGCGCGGTGCGCAGATCGCGACGCTCGACGATGGCGAGCAGCCGCGCAACCTGACGCAGCTCGAGATGCCGGAGCTCACCTTCGACCTGATGGACGCGCACGGCGTGCCGCTCGCGCTCTCGGTCGAGTCGCTCGAGCTCGTCATGTCGCCGAACGCGACCTGGCAAGCCCACACGCCGGACAAAGTCGCCGAGGCGCTCAGCCGGGTGCTCGGCGGCGCGTATTCGACCGGCGAGTTGCTCCAGCGGATGTTGCCCGACGCGCGCGCCGGGGTCATTCGCGTGGATCCGCACGCGCTGCGGATGAACGCGCAGCAGGCGGCGCGCGTCCACCGCTGGATCCAGCTCGGGAGCCTCGATCCCGACGCGGAGCCCGTGCGCATCGAAGGCCTGTGGGTTCACGCGACCGCGGTCACCGGCGAGTACGGGCTGACCTGGGTCCCGCGCGTCGTGCTGAGCGAGGCGACACGCGCCGCGCGCGGCATCACGCGGCCGCTCGATTGGTCGCGCCGCATCGCCGACGACCTGACGGAGTGCATCGCGACGCCCGAGATCTCGCGCTCGATCGACACGGAGGAGGAGCGCAAGGCGTGGCGCAAGGCCGTGTGGGATGCGCTGCTCCCGACGCAGTTCAAGAGCGTCGTCAAGGAAGTGCCGGCCGCGGCCGCGCTCGCCGTCCACGAGCTCCTGAAGCACGAACGTCTGCAGTCGCACCAGATGTCGCTGCGACGCCATGCCAAGCGCATGTATCCGGCGCAAGCATCGGAGAAGAACGAAGTTCCGCTCGCGGTGCTCGGCCGCTGGGGGACGCTCGAGCCCGAGCTGGCGCGCAAGCTCGCGCGGAAAGAGCTCCACCTCCCCGCGGATGAGCTCTGCACCGAGTACGAGCTCGAGCTCCTCAAGAGTTACACGTCCGCGAAGGTGTACCAGCCGAGCCCGATGAACGGTCTCGAGCTCTACTGCCAGCGCTTGCTCGAGAAGCCCGAGTGGCAGTTCCTCGTGCGCAAGCCGGAGGAGTACACGTTCCTCGCCAACCAGGTTCCGCGCCAGGCGCCCGCGCGCTACTTCCAAGAGCTCATCCCCGCGAGCGAGACGCCGCGCGTCCTCACGACGCTCGACGTGCAGCTCCAGCGCCAGATGCGCGCTTGGCTCGAGAAGGTGATGACCGAGCAGCGGCCGGCGATCGTGCAGGGCATCGCGATCGACCTCGCCACGGGCGACGTGCTCGCGGTCGACGCGCTCGATCCCTACGGCGCGGGCGGCTTCCTGCCGACCGCGCACGCGTTCACACCCGGCTCGACGACCAAGGTGCTCGTGATGGCGACGGCGCTCGATGCGGGCGTCGTGACGCCGAGCACCGTATTCGACACGTGCGACGGCAACTTCCGGATCGCGTCGCGAACCATTCACGAAGCCGAGGGCGCTCCGAAGGGGCGGATCAGCGCGGCGCAAGGGCTGGCGTACTCGGTCAACGCAGTCCTCGTGCAGATCGGCGTGCGCATTCCGGCGCAGGTGCTCCACGACCGGTTCTGCGAACTCGGCTACGGCTCGTACCCGATTGCCGGTCTAGGTGGCGAGCGCCGGGGCGACGTCCCCGAGCTCCCGTGGCGGACGCACAACCAGCACGCGTCGGTGAGCTTCGGTCACGAGCTGATGGTCACGCTGTGGCAGCAGGCGGCCGCGCTCGCCACGGTCGTGCGCGGCGGCGAGTTCCGTCCGCTGCGTCTCGTGGACGCCGTGGAGCAGAACGGTGTGCGACACGCGGTTCCGCTCGCTCCGCCGAAACGCATCTTCGGCGCCGACGCGTGCGCGCAAGTGCGCGAAATGATGTTCATGGGTGCTCGCGAAGGCACCGGCAAGAAGGTTTACTGCGACGACATCGAGATGGGAACGAAGACGGGCACTGCGCAGAAGGTTCCAGGCGAAGTCTGTCTCCATGTCGAGCTCGCGCACAACCGTGATCACAAGTGCCGCGGCGCGCGCGCGTGCCGCGCGAAGCTCAAGGGTGTTCGCGCGCACAACAGTTCGTGCTACACGTCGTCGATGTGCATCTTCGGTCGGCTGCCGGGCAGCGCGCGCGAGATCATGGTGCTCGTCGTCGTCGATGAACCGCGCGGCGGCAAGAAATACGGGTCGGACGTCGCGGGTCCGGCTGCCGCTGGAGTCTTGAAAGAAGCTCTCGGCTACACGCGCGACGGCGTGCGCGTGGAGCCGCTTCCGGACGATGGCTTCGCGCCGCTCGACGAGCTTTCCGCGTCGCGCCTCGCAAGCCATTTCCGCTTGTCGGATGCGCCTTGGTCGGAGGAGGAGGTCACCGGTGCGTCTCACTGAACTAGTTCACGAGTTGGGGGGGTCCCTGTCGTCTATCGCAGGCGACGGACCGCAGGTCACCGGCGTTCATCTCGACAGCCGTCGGGCGGGCGCCGGTGATCTCTTTGCCGCGCTACCGGGCACGCGCGCGGACGGCGCGCGGTTCGCGCTGGACGCGATCGGGCGTGGAGCGGTCGCAGTGCTGACGCCGCGCGCGCTCGATCTCTCCGGCGAGCGTCCGCGGAGCCCGCAGAGTTCCGCGAACATCGTTCAGTGGATCCATCCCGAAGCGCGCTCCGTCGCCGGCCGGGCCGCGGCGCGCGTGTACGGCGATCCGACGAACGGCATGTTCGTCGTGGGCGTCACGGGGACGAACGGCAAGACGACCACTGCGCATCTGACCGGGCAGCTCTTCCGCGCTGCGGGCCGCCGGCCCGCGGTGCTGGGCACGGCCGGTCATCGTCTCGCGGACGGAGTCTTCGTGCGCGCGACGCACACGACGCCCGATGCGCCGGAGCTGATGCGCCTTCTCGCCGGACATCGTGAGATGGGCGGCGACTGTGTCGCGCTCGAAGCGAGCTCGCACGCGCTCGATCAGGAGCGGACGAGTGGGCTCGCGTTCGACGTCGCGATCTTCACGAACCTGACGCGCGATCACCTCGACTACCACGACGACTTCGAACGCTACGCGGCGGCCAAGGAGCGACTCTTCGCCCAGCTCCGTCCGGGCGCCGCGGCCGTCGTCAACGCCGACGATCCGGTTTCCGAGCGCATGGCCAAGGCTGCGCGCGGAGCCGGCGCGCGCGTCTACACGTACAGCGCCCGCTTGCGCGGCGACTTGTGTGCTTCGCAGTTGAAGACCGACCTGTGGGGTTCGCACTTCTCTCTCAATGGGATGGGGATCTCGAGGAGCCGTGTGCGCTTTCCGCTGGCTGGTCGTTTCAACGTCGAGAACGCACTCGCCGCCGCGGCTGCGGCGCTGCTGTCGGGGGCGAGTCCGTCCAATGTGTTGGAGGGACTCGCCACTGCCACCAGTGCGCCCGGGAGGCTCGAGCCTGTCCCGGCCGGGGACCGCGGGTTCAGCGTGCTCGTGGACTACGCGCACAGCGAAGCGGCGCTCGAGAACGTGTGCCGCGTGGTGAAGCGCTCGCTCACGGAGCGCAGGGCGGCACCCGTTGGGTCCGTGCCCCGTGGGACATCGGGCGCGGGCGCGGGCGCGCGCCGCGGCAACTTGATCGTGGTGTTCGGCTGCGGCGGGGATCGCGACCGCGGCAAGCGCGGCCCGATGGGCCGTGTCGTCAACGAGTTCGCGGACGTCGCGGTGATCACCAGCGACAACCCGCGCAGCGAGGATCCCGAGCGGATCATCGCCGAGATCGTGGCTGGGATGGATCCGCCGCTCGCGCGGCGCGTCTTGGAACCCGACCGCAAGCGCGCGATCCAGGGCGCGATCGACGCCGCGCTCCCCGGCGACGTCGTGCTGATCGCGGGCAAGGGTCACGAGACGACGCAGACGATCGGGGCCGACGTGTTCGAGTTCGATGACCGACTAGTGGCCAGCGAGGCATTGCGATGAGACTCTGCCAGATCCAGGACATCGTCGATTCCACCGGGGCCAGGCTCGCGCGCGGCGACTCGCTGCGCGAGATCCGCGGCGTGAGCACGGACACGCGCTCGCTCGCCGCGGACGACTTCTTCTTCGCGCTTTCTGGACCGAACTTCGATGGCAACCGGTTCGCCGTCCAAGCCGTCGAGCGGGGTGCCGCGGGGCTCATGCTCAAGGACGACGACGGCGCATCCCCATCCATCGTCGGCGAGTTGCCGCGCGACATGCCGGTCCTCTTGCACCGCTGCCCGCGCACGGCGCTGTCGGAGCTCGCGCTGTGGCATCGACGGCGCCTGGCGGCGCCGGTGATCGGGATCACGGGCTCGTGCGGCAAGACGAGCACGAAGAACATCTTGATCGCGCTGCTCACGACTCGTGCGCGCGTGGTCGGCTCACCGAACTCGTTCAACAACGACATCGGCGTGCCGCACACGCTGTTCCTCGCGAACGAAGGCACGCAAGCGCTCGTCGTCGAGATGGGCACCAATCACCCCGGTGAGATCGCGGGCCTGTGCCGCACGTCGCGTCCGACGGCGGGCATCATCACGAACATCGGCGCGGCGCATCTCGAGGGATTGCGTTCCGTCGCAGGGATCGCAGAGGAGAAGGGCGCTCTCGCGAAGAGCCTCCCGCCGGACGGATTCTGCGTGCTCAACGCCGACTGCCGCTGGACGCCGACGCTGCGCGAGATGACGCCGGCCCGAGTCATCACCTTCAGCGTCGACGGCGAGGGCGATCTCAACGCGACCGACGTCTGGTTCCACCCCGGCGGCACGACGTTCCGGCTCGAGGGCCGCGAAGTGACGTCGCCGCTCCTGGGACTTCACAACGTGCAGAACTTGCTCGCGGCGCTGGCGGCCTGCCGCGGACTCGGTCAATCGCTCGACGACGTGCTGCCCGCGGTCTCGCGCCTCGCGCCGACGCGCCGTCGCATGGAGCGCTTGCAAGCCGGTCCGTGGACGATCATCGACGACAGCTACAACGCCAATCCTGAGTCCGCGCGCGCGAGCGTGCGCGTGCTCGCAGGATTGCACGGTCACAAGCGGCGTGTGCTCGTGCTCGGCGACATGCTCGAGCTCGGCGGTCTCGCGGCCGAGATGCACTACGCGATCGGACGTGAAGCCGCGGCCGCTGGCCTCGACTTGATCGTCTTGGTCGGCGAGCTCACGCGCGCGACGGCCGCGGGAGCGCTCGCGGGCGGCCTGCCGCTCGAACAAGTCGTGCACGTCGAGAGCACCGAGGAAGCGATCGGCCGCGTGCCGGATCTCTTGTGCGAAGGCGATGTCGTGCTGGTCAAGGGCAGCCGGCGCACGGGCCTCGATCGTCTCGTCACACACCTCGTCCAATTGAAGCGCGAGGACGCAGCCTAAGGGCCGGCCGTGTTCACGCGCTCTTCATCGGGCGAGCTTCTCGGCTCGCCGACGGCCACCGTCACCGACTGCGCCGTGAGGCTCGGATGATCCCGGGCATCCTCGACGACGTGTTCGGGCTGCAGCTCTTCGGCTACATCTCGTTCCGCATGGCGATGGCGGCGCTGTCCGCGTTCGCGCTCGCTCTGTGGTGGGGCCGGCCGACGATCGCGTGGCTGCGGCGACACAAGGTCGGCGAGGACGTCACGAAGACCGATTCGCTCGAGCTCGCGCAGCTCTCGGAAAAAATGGGGAAGAAGAACACGCCGACGATGGGCGGGAGCTTCCTCGTCGCCGCGCTGCTGGCGTCCGTGATCCTGTGGGGCCGGCTCGACAACTTGCACGTCGTGCTCGGCGTGCTCTTGACCGCGGGATTCGCCGCCGTCGGTTTCGTCGACGACTACAAGAAGCTCACGATCCCGAAGTCCAAGGGCCTCACGCCGCGCGCGAAGATGCTCGGACTGTCGGTCGTCGCGCTCGCCGCACTCGCCGCGCTCGGCTACTACGCTGGGACGAGCGGGCGCGGGGCGCTCCTCGCGCTCCATCCGCCGTTCTTGAAGGACGTGAGCATCGGGCTCGCCGGGCTCGGTCTCTTCGGCCTCTTCTTGTTCGTCGCGTTCGAGTGGCTCGTCGTCGTCGGGACGTCGAACGCGTGCAACATCACCGACGGCCTCGACGGTCTCGCCGCGGGCTGCATGATCATCTCGGGACTCGCGCTCGCGATCTTCTGCTACATCACCGGTCGGCCCGACATGACGCGGTATCTCAACCTGCCGCACATCGAAGCGGCGTCGGAGATGGCGGTCGTGGGCGGCGCTCTATGTGGAGCGTGCATGGGCTTCCTCTGGTACAACGCGTTCCCCGCCAAAGTGTTCATGGGCGACTCGGGATCGCTGCCGCTCGGCGGTCTCCTCGGTTGGATGGCGCTCGTCGCGAAGCAGGAGCTCGTGCTCCCGCTGATCGGCTTCGTGTTCTTCGCGGAGCTCGGCTCGAGCTTCCTGCAGACGCGCTGGTTCAAGTTCACGAAAGGCCAGCGGCTGTTCACGTGCGCGCCCGTCCACCATGGACTGCAGTTGCACGGCGGCATCTTCCACGCCTCGCCGCCCGCTTGGCACGAGGTCACGATCGTCGTTCGCGCTTGGATCGTCGCGGCTGCGTGCGCGATGGCGAGCCTAGCCCTCATCAAGGTGCGCTGATGGCTCGTTTCCACGGAACCGTGGCGCTCCCCGAGGGCGTGACTCGCCCGCGCGAGAAGCAGCTCACGATCCTCGAGCGCTTCGACTCGCTGACGAAAAGCGCGGAGACCGCCGATCCGACGCGCCCTGCGATCGGCCTCTTCCTGTGCGTGCTCGCGCTGCTCGGCTTGGGCTTGATGATCCAGGCGAATCACGCGGCGACGACGCAGAGCAGCGCGGACTTCTGGAGCATTTTCACCAGCCAGATGCGCTTTCGCATCGCTGCGATCGGCGCGCTGCTCGTCGGCTACCGCATCGGACCGGAGGGCTTGCGCCGGGCGATTCCGGCGCTCGTGGTGTTCACCGGGCTGTGCCTCGTGCTCGTGTTCGTGCCCGGCTTCGCGGATCCGAAGAACGGCGCGAACCGCTGGCTCGTCGTGCCCGGACTCTCGCTCAGCTTCCAGCCGTCGGAGCTCGCGCGCATCGTGATGATCTTGTGGGTTGCCGATCGCTGCATTCGCCTCGGACCGGCGGTGCGCGACATGCGCCGCGGCGTGTTGCCGATGCTGGCGCTCGGCTTCGTGTTCTTCGCGCTGATCCTCGTCGAGACGGACCTCGGTGGCGCGCTGCTCTTCTTGGCGTGCTTCTTCGGAACGATGTGGGTGGGAGGCGCGCAGTCATGGCACGTCGCGGGCCCCGTGGTCGGCCTGGGCGGCACGGCCTTTCTCCTGCTGCTCACCTTCGTGTCGTACGTGCGCCAGCGCGTGCTCATGTGGTTCGGTCACTCGACGAACAGCCAAGTCGATCGCACCGCGGACGCGCTCGCGAGCGGCGACTTCTTCGGCGTCGGACTCGGTCAGGGCCTCTTTCGCAATGCACGCGTGCCGTACCTCGAATCCGACTACGTGCTCGCACTCGTCGGCGAGGAGCTCGGTCTCGTCGGCGTGTGGCTGGTCCTCGGCCTCCTGCTCGGGCTCGTGTGGTACGGGCTGCGCTTCGTGCTCGCGATTCGCGATCGCTACTGCGCGCTGTGCGCGTTCGGGCTCCTGCTGTCGGTCGCGCTGCAGGCGATGGTGCATGTACAGGTGGTGACGCGCCTCGCTCCGCCGAAGGGCATGCCGCTTCCGTTCATCTCGCACGGCGGCACGGCGCTCGTCGTGTCGTCGCTCGCGATCGGCCTGGCGCTCGGCGCGGCGCGGTCGTATCGCGCGCCCCTGTCGAAGGACGAGGTGCCCTTGTGAGCGCCTCTCGCCATCTCGCTCGGTTCGACGTCGTGCTCCCGCGCCGCGTCGAGCTTCCCCGTTTTCAACCATTCGCCCGGAGCCACGGCTTCGGATCCCAATTCACCTGAACCGCAATCTGGAATCTCCCCCCATGCAACAGATCGAACGCTACGGCGTCATCGCACTCGTCTTCCTGCTCGTCACGATCGTGGCCGTGTCCTTTTGGGGCGACAACAAGTCGCCCGGTTTCTGGTCGAAACTCATGGGACGCGGCGACGCGAAGAAGACCGCGGCCGTCGAATCGGGTTCGAGCATGCTGCCGCCGTCGACCGCGGCCGAACACGCGCTGCAGAATCCGCTGCCGCTGACGGCGACGTTGCCGGCTGCGGGCGACGCGACCTCGAACACGCTGGCTTTCGAACAGCCGGCCGCCGATCCGTTCGCCGCGCTGACGCCTGCGACCTCGACGCCTCCCGCCAACGGGATCTCGCTCGCGCCGACGTTCGAGCCCGTGATGCACACCGACCCGATCAGCAGCGTCGCGGCAGAGCAATTCACGACACCGTCCTCGACCCAAGGAGCCTCGACCCACGGGGCTGCAACGCAACGCGTCGCGCACAAGCCGTCGCAGCCGTCCGTCGCCTCGAGCGCGACGTCGACCTACGTCGTTCAAAAGGGCGACAGCCTGGCGCGCATCGCGCGCGCGAAGCTCGGCAGCGAGCAACGTTGGACGGAAATCCAAGCCTTGAACGGCGGCGTCAATCCGAAGAGCCTGCGCGTCGGCATGAAGCTCAACCTTCCCGGTGACGCGCAGGGTGAGATCAGCGCGCCGAAGTCGAAGTCGGGCGCGACCCTGCCGGTGAAGTCGCCCGCGAAGGCGACCTCGAAGCCGAGCGGCGGCACGTACGTCGTGAAGGGTGGCGACAGTCTGACGCGGATCGCGGAGCGCGTGCTCGGCAACGGCCAGCGTTGGAAGGAAATCGTCGCGCTCAACCCCGGCCTCGATCCCCAGCGGCTCATCGTCGGCAAGTCGCTGAAGATGCCGGCGGGTGAGAACCGCGCGCTCGTCGCGACTGCGTTGCCGTCCCGCTCGACCAGCGAGAAGCCGCGCGTCCGATGAGCGAGAGCCTGCGTTGGAAGCTGTGCCTTGGATGCCTCCTGCTCGTGGCGCTCCAAGCGCCGCAAGTGGGGATCCTCGTGCTCGAGGATCTCGCGGGGCCGTACGCGGCCCAGGCCCCGGTGTCTGCATCGGGGCGCCTGGACGAACCGCGTGCATCGGCCGCACGGGTTGCGGCCCTTCAGAGGCCCGTCGTGAACGCGGGCCTCTTCGTGTTCGGACTGCAGGATCTCACCGCGCAGACTGCGCCTTCCTCGACCTCGAATCCGTACCTGTCGGAGAGCGGGCATGATCTCGACTCGGACGTCGAACGCGCGGGATGGTTCGTCCCGGGTTCGCCCTAGCATCGAAGGCGCGACCCTTCCCGCGCCGCGCGACACTGTGAGTTTCGACGCGCGGCCGGGAGCGACCATGGGACTGCGTCTAGCGCTCGCGGGCGGAGGCACGGGCGGACACATCCTGCCGGGTCTCCATCTGCTCGCGCACACGCGGTCCGAGGGCGAGGACGGCGCCCATTTGCCGCGCGCGCTGGACGACGTCCTCTGGTTCACGAGCGGACGCGCCGTCGAGGACCGCGTGATGAGCGGTACGTGCATGGACGGCCGCGACGCGCGGTTCGAGCGCGTGTCCTTGCCCTTGGAACCGGAGGGCGGTGGAGCTCCGTCGCGCAGCGCGCTCGCTCTGCGCACGCCGCCCGCGATCTTGCGCGCACGGCGCGCGCTCCGGCGTCACCGATCGCACGTGCTGCTCGGCCTGGGCGGCTTCACGTCGCTCCCGAGCGTCATCGCGGCGCGATCGCTCGGTATTCCGGTGGCGCTGCTCGAGATCAACGCCGAGCCGGGCAGCGCGACGCGCTGGCTCGCGCGCTACGCGTCGCGCGTCTTGCACGCGTGGCCGTCGACATGGAAACGCGCCGTCGCGGGCGGCGATCCACGCCGCAGAGAGGTTCATCGCTGGATCGGTCCACCGCTCGCGCCCGCGTTCACCGCAAGCTCATCGACCGATGACGATCGCGGTGCGTCCGCTCGAGCGCGCGCCGAGCTCGGCTTCGATCCGGCGCGAGCGCTGCTCCTCGTTCTCGGCGGCAGCCAGGGATCGAGCGCGCTGAATCGCTTCGTCAGCACGCACGCTCCCGCGCTCGTCGCGGAAGGCGTCCAAGTGCTGCACCAAACGGGACCGGGAAAACTGGGCCAGGCAGCGGCGCCGTTCAGCGGCTACCGCGCGCTCGAGTACCTCGATCCCGTCGCGCCCGCCTTGACGGCAGCGACGCTCGTCCTCTCCCGCGGCGGCGCATCGACTCTGGCAGAGATCGCCGCGCTGCGCCGTCCGGCGATCGTCGTGCCGTACCCGCACCACGCCGATCGGCACCAAGAGCGCAACGCGCAGGAGCTCGGCTCCGGCGTGCGGATCGTGCCCGAGTCGCGCCTCGGCACGACGATGCGGCAGGAACTCGCGGAACTCGCCAGCGATGCCGGCCGCGCGGAGCGCGAGCGCATGCGCGACGCGCTGCGCGCCGCCGTTCCGTTGGATGCCGCCGCGCGCCTCTACGCCGAGCTCGTTGCCATCGCGCGGACCTGACGGCCTGCGCGCGCGATCTGTCCTAGCAGCTGATCCGTCCCTCTCGTTCACCACCCCCTGCTCTTCGTTCCATCCTTTGGAAGGCCACCGTTGACTCGAAACCTGTTCCCCAGCAGATCGCTCTCGTACGCTCGGTCGATGAGCGCTCACCCTCCGCACGACAAGACTTCCGCCGCGTCGCTCGTTCCGGGCATCCCGCGACGCGTGCATCTCCTCGGCGCAGGCGGCGCGGGACTCTCGGGTGCGGCGACGATCCTCGCGTCGCGCGGCCACAGCGTGACGGGACATGACCGCGCCGATTCGCGGTTCGTGCAACAGCTGCGCGGCCTCGGCCTCTCGATCGAACTGGGCGCGAGCAGCGCGGCGAATCTTCCGCGCGATGTGGAGCTCGTCGCGCGTTCGGCCGCGATCGGGAACGAGGATCCGCAGATCGTCGATGCGCGCGCGCGCGGCATCCGAGTGCTCAAGTACAGCGAGCTCCTGGCACACATCGCGCCCGCGCGCCGCACGCTGGCAGTCGCCGGCACGCACGGCAAGACGACGAGCTCGTGGATGCTGTATCACGTGCTGCGCGGAATCGCCGAAGCCGCGGGCCGCGGCGCGCCCGCGCCCGGCGCGCTGATCGGCGGAACATGCCGGACGGTGAACGCGAACGCGGTGCCGCACGCGGACGGCGGCTGGTTCGCGGCCGAGGCGTGCGAGTACGACCGCTCCTTCCTGCAGCTCGCGCCCGAAGGTGCGATCGTCACCAACGTCGAGCCCGATCACCTCGACTACTACCACAGCCTCGACGCGATCGAGGAAGCGTTCGCGCGGTTCGTCGATCGGATCCATCCCGACGGCTTGCTCGTCGTCGGCCGCGAAGTTCCCGAGCGCATTTTGGCCGCGAGCCCGTGCCCTGTATGGAAGCTCGGACGCGAGATCGACGTCGAGCTCACGGGCGACAACCACGGCTTCTTCCGGTTCCGATTGCGCGGACCCGGTTGGAAGACACCCGAGGTTTCACTCGCCGTACCCGGCTCGTTCAATGTCGACAACGCGGCGCTCGCGCTCGCGCTAGGCCTCGGCCTCGCGGCGCGCAACTGGCACCTCGACGTCGATGTGGCGGCCGCGCCCGCGGTGCGCACGCTCCACCGATACAAAGGCGCCGAGCGACGCTTCGAGCCGTGGGGGACCGTCGCCGGTGTCGAGGTCGTGCACGACTACGCGCATCATCCGACGGAGGTGCGCGCCACGTTGGAGGCCGCGCGTCGGTCGATGCCCGGGAAGCCCTTGCACGTGCTCTTCCAACCGCACCAGCACAGCCGCACCGCGCGCTTCATGGACGATTTCGTCGAGAGCCTGCGCGCGGCCGACCGCGTGGTCGTCGCCGACGTGTACGGTGCGCGCGCGCACATCGACACGCGCGGCGCGGGCTCGGAGGAGCTCGCGATGCGCCTGAAGAAGGCCGGGCTCGACGCCGAGTACGGCGGCTCTCCTTCGTCGAGCGTGAAGAAACTCTGTGAACGCTTGCCTGGTGGCAGCGCGACGTTGATCCTGGGCGCCGGTGACATCGACCTCTACAAAGATGAGCTCCTTGAAAAGCTGGCCCTGCGCAGCCCGGGCGCTCGCGGACCTGTCCGCTAGGACGACGATGCGCGTCGGCGGAGCAGTCGAATGGCTGCTCGAGCCGGCGAATCCGCACGAGCTCGCCGCGTCGATCGTCGCCGCGCGCGAACAGGGCTTCGTGCCGCGCATTCTCGGCGGAGGCGCGAACTTGATCGTCGGCGATGGCGTGTTGCCGGGCGTCGTGATCACTACGGATCGCGTGTCGCGCTTCTTCCGGCCGCTCCCTGGTGGATCGCCGTCCGACAGCTTGCGTCACGGCGACGAGATGACGGCTCGCCTGACGCCGCTGCCGCGCGAAATAGGCTTGCAGTTCGTCGCCTGGGCCGGCGTGACGATGCCGAAGCTCGTGCGCTCCGCCGCCGCGATGGGTTGGAAAGGCGTCGAATGCTTGGCCGGCGTGCCGGGCAACGTCGGCGGCGGCATCGCGATGAACGCGGGCGGTCGCTACGGCGAGATGTGGGATGTCGTCGAGCGATTGCTCGTCGTTGACGAGCAGGGACAGTTGCTCGAGTTCGAGCGCAGTCAGTTCCAGCCGCGCTATCGCAACGGCGGGCTCGAAAGTCTCGTCGTGGCGAGCGCGCTGCTCCGTTTTCAGCTCGACACGATCGCCGAGGTGACCGAGCGCGGCCGGCAATATCTACTGGAGAAGAACCGCGTGCAGCCCGTGACCGAATGGTCGGCCGGCTGCGTGTTCAAGAACCCGGACAAAGAGAAGAGCAGTGGTCGCTCGGCCGGTCGCCTCGTCGAAGAGTGCGGCGGACTCGGCCGCGAGCGCGGCGACGCGATCGTTTCACCGAAGCACGGCAACTACATCGTGAACCGCGGACACGCGACCGCGGTCGACGTGCTCACGCTGATCGAGGATGTGCACGACCTCGTCGCGCAGAAGACAGGGATCGACCTTGAGCGCGAGGTGAAGGTGTGGCAGCGGGAGGACTAGTCGAAGCGCATCGAGCACGCCGGCCGCCGGCGTCCGGAGCAGCCGGGGCATCTCAGCCCACGATGGTGCCCTCTCCGAGCTCCTTCAGGAAGGTCTTCCATGGGAGGACGCGCAAGTCTCCGTCCTTCAGCGCGCGCGTGCCGCAGTAGACGCCGAAGGCCGCGCGCAGCGGACCGTGCTCGGCGCGCAAGCGGGCGATCCCCGCGCCGGAGCGCGCGTCCCAGCGCTCCGCGGACTTGGCTTCGACCGCCACGAGGCCGCGCTCCGTCTCGATCACGAAGTCGACCTCCGCTCCATCGTGCGTGCGCCAGAAGAACACCGGCGCGTCGAGCCCCTGATAGTGCAGGTGCGCGCGCAGCTCGTGCAGGATCAGCGTCTCGAACAGGAAGCCGCGTTCCTCGGGGTGCACCGGCAGGTGTCCGTAGCCCGCGAGGTGCCGCGCGACGCCGCAATCGAAGAGGTAGAACTTGGGGTGCAGGACCTGCTTGACGCCCTTCTTCGGGCGCCAGGCGGGGAGCCACGTGCCGATCAACGTGTCGACCAGGATCTGGAAGTAGTCCTGCACGGTCGGCCGCGCAACGGCCGCGTCGCGCGCGATGCCGGAAACGTTGACGACCTGCGCGTTGACGCGCGCGGCCGCCTCGAGGAATCGGGCGAAGCTCCCGATCTGGCGCACCAGCGCCTCGGCCTGCACCTCCTCGCGCAGATACGTCTCGACATAGGCCTTGAGGAACGCGCGCGGTCGCGCGCTGGCGACCGCGAGCGGCAGGAGCCCGTGCTCGAGCGTCGCTCCGAGGTCGCGCTCGAAGGAGAGCTCCGACAGCGTGAACGGGAACAGGGTCTTGATCTCCGCCCGGCCCGCGAGCAGGTTCGCCCCGCCGCGCCGCAGCTTGCGCGCGCTCGAGCCGGAGAGGACGAAGCGCTGGCGCCGGCTCGTCATCAGGTGCTGGACCTCGTCGAGGAGTGCGGGGACGCGCTGCACCTCGTCCAGCACGATCCAGCTCTTCTCGGGGAGCGCGGCGCATTCACGGCCGAGCGCGGACGGGTCGCGCGAGAGGCGCAGGTGTTCGTCCGCCCGCAGCAAGTCGTAGACGGCGGCCTTCGGGAAGCGCTGGCCGATCCAGGTCGTCTTCCCGGTGCCGCGCGGGCCGAGGAGGAAGAAGGAGCTGTCCGGGGCCTCGAGGCTGCGTTGCACCATCGGCAGCAAATCTACCAGAAATCTGCTGCTGAGGTGAACAGCGGCGCGATCCTGCTCGCGGACCGCGGCCCCTTTGCTCCGGGTGGATTCGGCCGAAGCTGGCGCCGAGAAGGGCACCCGGCGCTGCCTCGCCTTCGGATCCGGCGCCATCGACCACGAAATCGGCGAGCAGGTGTGCGTCACCCCTTCACCGCACGCGCTCGGCGCAGCTCGCCAGGCGGCACTCACGACCAGCGCACAGCACGCACGCGAGATCGAGAGCAAGAACCTCCAGGTCGAAGCTCTTCAGTACAGCGCCGATCGCGTCTTCGAGCAGTTCGATCAGTGCGATCCCAAGAACCGTCTCGTCGCCGATTCCCTCGAAGAGCGCCTGAACCAGAAGCTCGCCGAGCTGCACGCGGCCAGGG
>JANOFY010000431.1:0-2140 GCA_031413895.1 Planctomycetota bacterium
GCTTCCCAAAGCGCCTTGGCCTTGGGCTTCTTCTGGACCCACAGACGCCGGTAGAAGTCGAGCATCAGCTCCTTCGTCGCTTCGTCGGGCACTTTCCATAATGAAGTGATCACCGACCGCGCCCCCGCCATCTGCAGCGCCTTCTGTAAGCTCGCGACTCCTTGACCCGCTCTGCGTTCACCGACGTTCGTGTCGCATGCACTGAGCACCACGAGCTCGCAGTTCGTGAGGTCGAGCGTCGAGAGCTCGTCCGCCGTCACGAGGCCCGGTACGCGACCGACTGCGTTCTCCGGCAAGTTCGCACCCGCGAGCGCGAGGCCACACAAGAGCATCGGGCTCATGCCTTTCACTTGCTCTGCACCGGTCATGCGCATGCCGAGCCCGCTCAGCTTGTCGATCGGCTCCGGATCGCTCCACGAGGTGATCGACTCCGGCGCGAACCAACCGTGCGTCGCGACGTGCAGGTAGCGAGCTTTCGGTGCGAGCTCGAAGAGCCGCTCACGCGTCGCACTCGCATGCTCGCACAGCGTCGGCGCAGCATCGCCACCGAACTGATCCGAGAAGCAGCCCGCGATGCCGCGCACTTCGACACCGGTGCCGGGCAGAGCGGAGAATCCCTGTGCCCACGCGCCACCCCGCAGAATGCTCGCGTGCCTGGCAGCGCGGGAATCCGCGTGGACTGCGTGAGAACCGCCGTTGGCAGCACCTCGATGGACATCGGCCGCACCGGCTGTGATGTCGACCGTGCTGAGTCCATCGCCGGTCGTGCGCTGTTCCGTGTCGGTTGCACGCACTTCGCCAGCGCTTGCGCGCCGCCCGTCGTCGGCGGCTTCCTGTGGAACATCCGCCGCGGCGAGCGCAGGCGCTGCGTTGGGCGTGCTCGGAGTGCTTCCACTGTCTTCGACGCCGCTCGCTTCGTACTCGACGTCGCCGAACGCAACCAGCTCGCCCGGCCCCTCGAACAGATCGTATGAGAGCAATAGCTCCGTCAGCGTCGTGCGCGTCTCGATCCGCCAGCGGTCGCCGACCAGTGTCTTCTCGTCCAGCGGCAGCGCGTCGAGCGGCACGATGTGCAACACGTCGTCGAGCACGACAATGATCCGCTCCGCTCCGCTAAGCACACGCAGAAGCGGGTCGAGGATCTTCTCGCGCAGCAGCGCACCCCGCGCGTGCACGTTCGGTGCCGACTCAGCGCTCGCGCTCGCCGCCACACCGCGGCTGCTCTCCGACGCTCCCAGCCCTGCGCGCCAAGCGCGCGCCGCTTCTTCGATCGGTTCGATCGGCCCGAGGTCGACGAGCGTCAGCACCGCGCCGGGCATCGAGTCCTGCTTCGCAGCGAACTTCGGGCTCCGCACTACAAATGCGCACAAGCTCTCCACTGACGTCACGCGCACCGCGGGCCGTCCCGTCGAATCGAGCTCGTCCACGACGTTGACTAGGCTTTTCTTGAAGCGCCGGAACGCAACAGCCGCTTCGTGCTCGTCGAGTCTCTTCGCGAGCGATTCGACATCGATCTCTACCCCGCTCTCGACTCCGCCCGAGAGTGTGCGCGCTAGCGATACGAGCTCGCGCTCCACCGATTCGCGATTTACACGAGCGCGATCGAATTCCTCGCTTGTCGTGCCCTTCTGCACGAGGTCTACGAGCACGTCGCTTGCCTCTCTCAGCGCATCACGCAACCCTCCGTAATTCGGTGAGTGTGCCGCCCGGCGCGTGAGCTGGGCTGAAGTGATCGCCGCCCCGCGTGTCGTCTCGGCAAATGCGAAAATGGGCCACTCGAGCTCCCGCAGCGGACCGAACACGCCGGAGTCCTGCGCGAACGAAAGAGACACGTCGAGGCGCTTCGCCAGGCTCGAGCAACGATCCTCAGCTTCACGAGCGGGGCTTGTCAGGATCGTCGCGCGGGCTGTCCGCACCTGCGCCCGGCACACGGCGGCGATCAACTCCATGCATCGCTCCCTGCCACGCAGCGTTCCGCTGAGAATCTCGCCCTCCTCCCCTGGGGCATGAAGCTCGCGAGCTTGCTGCATCAGAATCGTCCCGGCGAGACTCCCTCGCGTCCGCTGCAGCCTAGGGTGCTCGTCTGGTAATGTGCGTGAGAAGACCGCGAGCACCTTCTCCTCCAAGGCTTGCGCGGGCC
>JANOFY010000432.1:0-5038 GCA_031413895.1 Planctomycetota bacterium
CGAGCGAGGCAAGGTACTGGGAACGCTCGTTCAGACGTTTATGCAGCCTGCATTTCGTCCCGACGTAAACCGCGTCGAGGTGACGACGAACGGGAACCTTGTTGGCAACTTCAGCGACGACCAGCAGAGAGCGTGGCTCAGCTCGTTTCTCACGCTCCAACGCCGAACGGACTGCCTGCTCGACATGCAGTTCCGATTCGTCCGCGGTCCGCGGCACGCGTTCGATCGATTCGGACTCGCGGGCAGCGCGACCGCGGTGTTGTCTCAGCCCGACGTCGTGGCGATCTTGCAGGAATCCGCCAAGCAGCTCGGTGACGCAGCCACGGTCACCGCGCCGCGGATGATCGTCTGGCCGCGCTTGCCGAGCAACATCTCGGTGATCGACAAGATCGCCTACGTCGAACGCTGGGACGTGCGCATCGTCGAACCGGGCAAGCAAGTCATCGCGGATCCGGTGATCAGCGAAGCCTCGGACGGCGTGACGATCGACGTCACTGCCGTGCTGCTCGAGGACGCGCTCTTCGGCGCGATCGTCGACGTCAAGCAAAGTCAGGTGAAGCGCCCGATCCCGACGCGCAAGATTCGTCTCGCGACTCCCGACAATCGCGAGGTCGAAGTAGCGAGCCCCGAGACGACCACGGTCAGCCTCTCCGCGACGCTCACGTTGCGAGCCGGCGAGACCGCGCTCTTCCGCGCCCCGCTTCAAGACGACGAGCACGATGTCGCCGTGCTCCTGTCGATCCAGCGCGTGGACGCGCAGCCCGAGCCGCGCTGAGCCGTTTCGAGACGAGTCGCGCACTCGCCCGGTCCGGGGAGACCGATTGCGAGCGCACACTCCTTTTGCGCGTCGCGATCGTCGAACGCATGCTGTCGCGCCTGCCGGCGGACTCGCTCCGCCGACCCGATCATAAACTTCACGCGCGTCCGTGCCGACGCATCGTCGGTCGACTCCACGTGGATTGTCGAGACGACGCGCGCGAGGGAGCGAGCGAGCGAGATAGGATACGGAGCGCGAGAGTACGCGCGCTCCCCTGTATGGAAGGCATCCTCCCCCGCACGAGTCGAGCGCGCACTGCGTTCGTATACACGGCCGTCGCCGCGATCGCCGTCGCGATCTACCTCTTCTACATTCGCGTGCAGGGCGAAACGCTCGTCGCGCCGCCGGCCGCCGCGGACTCACCCGCACCGACCGGCATCTCGCACACGAGCACGCTCGCGCAAGTCTTGCTCGCGCTGGACGTCATCACGTTGATGGCGCGCCTCGTCGGCGGGATCTTCCGGCGTTACTTGGGACAGCCGCCGGTCATGGGCGAGATTCTCGCGGGCATCATGCTCGGCCCGTCGCTGCTCGGCGCGATCTCGCCCGAGGCCTTCGAATTCGTTCTGCCGTCGAGCACGGCGCCGTTCCTCGGGATCATCTCGAAGGTCGGCGTCGTTCTGTTCATGTTCCTCGTCGGGCTCGAGCTCAACCCCAAGCTCCTGCGCGGCAATACGTACGCCACGATCGCGATCTCGCACGCGAGCATCATCGCGCCGTTCCTCCTCGGCGCGGCGCTCGCGCTCGGCCTCTATCCCGTCTATTCGAACGATCGCGTGTCGTTCACGGCGTTCTCGCTGTTCATCGGCGTGTCCATGTCGGTGACCGCCTTCCCGGTACTCGCGCGCATCTTGACGGATCGCAACGCGCAGCAGACACGCCTGGGTGCGACCGCGCTTGCGTGCGCGGCGGTCGACGACGTCACCGCGTGGACGCTCTTGGCATTCGTCGCCGGCGTCGCCAACTCGGAGATGGAGAGCGTCTTCTGGACCATCGCCGCGGTCATCGCGTACATCGGCTTCATGCTGTTCGTCGCGCGACCACTGATCGTGCGGGCAGCAGCGTGGGAGGAGAGTTGGCAGGGACCGCTCTCGCGCTCGGCGATGGCCGCCGTCTTCGTGCTGCTCCTGTTGTCGGCCTACGCCACCGAGTCGATCGGCATCCACGCGCTGTTCGGTGCGTTCATGCTCGGCGTGATCTTGCCGCACGGAGGGCGCCTCGCGGAACAACTGCGCGCGCGGCTCGAGGACGTCGTCGTCGTGCTGTTCCTGCCGTCGTTCTTCGCGTTCACCGGGATGCGCACGCAGCTCGGACTCGTCAGCGGTGCGCAAGACTGGCTCGTATGCGGGATCATCCTGCTCGTCGCGACCCTGGGCAAGTTCGGCGGCGCGTTCACGGCCGCGCGCATCTCGGGGATCGGCTGGCGGCAGTCGGCCGCGCTCGGCGCGATGATGAACACACGCGGCTTGATGGAGCTGATCGTGCTCAATCTAGGGCTCGACCTCGGCGTCATCTCGCCCACGCTGTTCACGATGCTCGTCATCATGGCGCTCGTCACGACGTTCACGTGCTCGCCGGCGCTCGACTTGATCCTCGGCAAGCGCGGCTTCGCGGACGCGCCCGAGATGTCGCGCGTCGACGCCACCAGCTAGTCCTCGACGAGAGGAGGCGCGCTCTTCCCTTCCTGGATCGTGCGCAGCAGCATGAGCCGCCTTCATGCAGGCCGACCTTCCCGTCCTGATCGCGATCCTCTCGGTGCTCGCGGTCGCGAGCCTCGCAGCGCCGCGGATCCGCGTTCCCGCGCCGGTGCTGCTCGCGCTCGCGGGGATGGTGCTGGCGTTCGTGCCGCAGCTCCCGCGCGTTCCGCTGCACCCCGATCTGATCCTGTTCCTCTTCCTGCCGCCGATCCTGTACGCCGACGCGTTCAAGACGTCGTGGACCGACTTCCGGCGCTGGCTGCGCCCGATCTTGATGCTCGCGGTCGGGCTCGTCGCCGCGACGATCCTCATCGTCGGAGTCGTCGCGCACTCGCTCTTGCCCGAGCTGCCGTGGGCGGCGTGCTTCATCCTAGGCGCGATCGTCTCGCCCACCGACACGGTCGCGATCCACGCCGTGATCGAACGTTTGCGCGTGCCGCGTCGCGTGACCGCGATCCTGGGCGGCGAGAGCCTCGTCAACGATGCGACGGGGCTCGTGGGCGTGCAGCTGGGCGTCGCGGTGGCGCTCTCGGGCGCGTTCGAGCTCGGCCACGTCGCGCTGAACTTCGCGTGGGTCGCAGGCGGCGGAGTCCTCGTCGGCGCGGCGGTCGGCGCGGTGTTCTCCGGCGTGAATCGCTGGGTGCGCGGCACACCGGTTCTGTTCGTCCTCTCGCTCCTCTCGCCGTACCTCGCGTTCGTCCTCGCGCACCATTTCGGAGCTTCGGGTGTCCTCGCGGTCGTCGTCGCCGGCTTCGTGGTCGCGTGGCGCATCCACCAGGTCACGCCGCAAGCGCGCATCGACCTCTACGCGACGTGGAACTTGGTCGTGTTCGTTCTCAACGGGATGTGCTTCGTCTTCATCGGGCTCGAGACGCCGCACCTCTTCGCGGAGCTCGACGGGGACCAGCGACGCACGCTCGTCATCGCCGGGCTTGGCGTCAGCCTGGCCGTGATCCTCGTGCGCGTCGTGTGGATCTTCCCCGGCGCGTACCTGCCGCTCTACTTCCTGCGCAGCGCGAGGAAGCGCGAGGGTGGGTATCCGTCGTGGCAGAGCGTGACGGTGGCGTCGTGGTGCGGAGTCCGCGGCGTCGTGTCGCTCGCGGCGGCGCTCGCGCTTCCGAGCACGCTTCCCGACGGCTCGCCGTTTCCCGGTCGGGAGGCGATCCTGATCTGCACGCTGACCGTGATCTCCGTCACGCTGCTCGTGCAAGGTCCGACGCTCTTGCCGCTGATCCGTCTGCTCGGGATCCGGGAAGAGGAGACGAGCGCCGACGAGGTCCGCCAAGCCCGAGAAGAAATCCTGTCCGCCGGGATCGCGCGCCTCGACGCATTCTGCTCCGAGACGAGCTGTCCGATCTCGGTGCATCATTTCCGCGCGCTGATGTCCGACGAACTCGAGGCGCTCCGCGACCAAGACGTCGAGCAACGACAGCGCGCGGGGGTTCGACTCGCGGTTTCGCAGGATGTCCGGCGCGCGGTCACCGCCGCGCAGCAGACGGCGCTCCTCTCGCTGCGCGACAAGGGCGCGATCAACGATCAGTCCTATCTCGCGCTCCAGCTCGAGCTCGATCGCGTCAACGTCTTCCTCGATCCAGTGAGCGAGTGAGCCGCCCTCGGTCTTGGGTCTGGAACGAAGCGCGCGCATCGGCCATTCTCTTCGCCCCGCAATCATGAGCGCACGCCCTACCGACCCCGAGCTCGCGCGCGAAACGGCGCGCCGGCGCACGTTCGCGATCATCTCGCACCCCGACGCGGGCAAGACGACGCTGACGGAGAAGCTCCTGCTCTACTCGGGCATGATCCGTACAGCCGGCATGGTGAAGAACCGCAAGGGCAAGCTCGCCACTTCCGACTGGATGGGGATGGAGCAGGAGCGCGGCATCTCGATCACGTCGTCGGCGATGCAGTTTCCGTACAAGGGCACGGTGATCAATGTGCTCGACACGCCGGGGCACCAAGACTTCAGCGAAGACACGTACCGCACGTTGACCGCAGCCGATTCGGCGATCATGGTCCTCGACGCCGGCAAAGGCGTGGAGACGCAGACGCGCAAGCTGTTCGAGGTCTGCCGCCTGCGCGGCATCCCGATCTTGACGTTCATCAACAAGCTCGACATGCCCGGCCGCGAGCCGCTCGACCTCATGAACGAGGTCGAGGTGGCGCTCGGCATCCATGCGTGCGCGATGAACTGGCCCGTCGGTTCGGGCCGCGACTTCGCCGGCGTCGTCGACCGCATCACCAAGGAGCTGATCCTGTTCACGAAGATGGCGTCCGGCGGCGCGCAGCGCTCCGAGCTCGAGCGCATCCCGCTCGACAGCCCAATGTTCGAGCAGCGCCTCGGGCGGGAAATGGCCACACAAGTGCGCGGCGAGCTCGACCTCCTCGAGGTCGCAGGCAATGCGTTCGACCTCGAGCGCTTCATCCGCGGCGAGATCACGCCGACGTTCTTCGGCTCGGCGTTGACCAATTTCGGGCTCGAGCCGTTCTTCGACGCGTTCGTCGAGCTCGCGCCCTCGCCCTCGGG
>JANOFY010000433.1:0-7870 GCA_031413895.1 Planctomycetota bacterium
CGTACTTCGGACGCCGGACTTTACTTTCGGACGCCGAACTTGGACGCCGGACTTGAATGACACCGCGATGAGCGCCGGAACGAGCCTCCGATGCTTCGGAAGCTTCGGCGCTACTTCCCGATCAGGAAGTGCGCGACGTCGGCCTCGCGCATCGCGTACTCGCGACCCTCGACGCGCATCTTCCCGGCGGCCTTGATCGCGGCTTCGGTCTTGTGCTGCACGAGGTCGTCGATCGAGTACACCTCGGCGCGGATGTAGCCCTTCTCGAAGTCGGAGTGGATCACGCCCGCCGCGGTCGGTCCGGCGTCGCCCTTGTGGATCGTCCACGCGCGGATCTCTTTCGGGCCCGCGGTGAAGAAGGTTTGCAGACCGAGTAGGTCATACGCCTTGCGGATCAGGCGATTGAGCCCCGGCTCCTTCAAGCCGAGATCGGCAAGAAACGGCGTGCGCTCTTCGAGCGGCATCTTCATCAGTTCGCCCTCGATGTCGCCGCACAGCGCGACGAGTTCCGCGCCCGTCGCGGCCGCGTGCTTGCGCACGATCTCGACCATCTCCGACTGGCCTTCGAGGTCGTCGTCGCCGACGTTCGCGACGTAGAGCACTGGCTTCATCGTGATCAGGAACAGCGGCTTCAGTGCTTCGAGCTCGGCCTTCGTCCACGAGAGACCCAGTAGCTTCTGGCCCTCTTCGAGCGCGCTCTTCGCACGCTCGTACGCC
Source organism: Planctomycetota bacterium (assembly GCA_031413895.1). GTDB lineage: Bacteria > Planctomycetota > UBA1135 > UBA1135 > JANLUN01. The sequence goes on from JANOFY010000433.1 coordinate 718, forward strand.
GCCTTGGCGACGATCGCGTCCTTTTCGCCGGCCTTCGCTTTCTTGGCGACGCGGTCGAGGTTGCGCGTGACGGTCTCGAGGTCCGCCAGCCCGAGCTCGATCTCGATCACCTCGATGTCGCGCTGCGGATCGATCGATCCCGACACGTGGATGACGTCGCCCTTCGTGAAGCAGCGCACGACGTGGAGGATCGCGTCGCACTCCTTGATCGTGCCGAGGAACTTGTTGCCGAGGCCTTCGCCCTTCGACGCGCCGGCGACGAGACCGGCGATGTCGACGATCTTCAGTGAGGCCGGAATGATGCGCTCGGTCTCGATGAACCGACGGATCACTTCGAGCCGGTCGTCAGGCACGTCGACGATGCCGACGTTGGGCTCGATCGTGCAGAACGGGTAGTTGGCGCTCTCCGCGCCGGCCGCGGTGATGGCGTTGAAAATGGTGGACTTGCCGACGTTGGGAAGTCCGACGATGCCGCAGGCGACGCTCATGGAGGGGACGGGAGTGCGCTCGACGGGCTCGTGACAGCGAAGCGACGAGAAATCGCCCGCCTGTCCGGCCAGTTCGAAGGGCGAGCATTCTAGCGAGCGCGCTCGCCCCCGCCAGGATCGATCGCTCCTCAGTCGCCGTGCGCGCGCGTTCCAGCTGGAAGGGAAACGCGCGCGACGAGGAAATCGACCGCGCGCTGTGCATCCGCGCGCATGTGACCGACCTCGGCCACGAGCGGACGATCGAGCGAGCGGGCGATCGACGGCGCCGTGAGCTGCGCCCACGCTTGGCGCACGAGGCTCTCGGCAGAGACGTGCACGACCGTTCGATGGACGCTCGGCCCTGCGCCGCCCGCTACGGGCGGCCCGGACGGGAGCGACGAGCTTCGCGATTGCCACGCGAGCCACGCGATCAAGCACGACGCCGCGAGCGCGAGCCAGAGCGTCGCGCGTGGCATGAGGGGCCTGCGCACCGACTCCAATCGAGGCCGTGGCGACGCGTCGATCGACGCGAGGATGCGCCCGCGGAGCTCGGGCGAGGGCGAGCGTCGCCAGTCGGCAGCGGAGTGTGACAGCGCGGCGTCGACTCGTTCGAAGCTCTCACGCGTGCGTCGATCGAAGAGCGGGTTCACGTCGATTCTCCAGTCAGCGGCTCGCGCCGCGCGCCGGCGACGCCTCTCGTCGCATTGCGGCTGTCACCCTCGTGGGCCGGGTCCAGATGCTGCGCAAGCTTGGAGCGCGCGCGAAAAAGAAGCACGCGCACGCCCACAGCGCTCTTGCCGAGCACGCTCGCGATTTCATCGAGCGGCAGATCCTCGGCGTAGCGCAGCCACAGCGCGGAGCATTGCTCCGAGGAAAGATGCCGCTCCGCGATCGACCAGATCTGCGCGCGGTCCTCGCGCGCGACCAGGCCACCGGAGGGATCCGACATCACGGGTAGCTCGTCGAGCTCGCTCGCCCCGTTCGCTCGCACGCGCGTTCGGCGTCGCTCGCTCGCCGCGATCCGCCGCCCGAGCGTGAAGAGCCACGTCGAGAAACGCCATTCGCTGCGGTAGCGGTCGATCTTCAGCCAAGCGCGCAGGAAGGTCTCTTGCACGAGCTCCTCCGCTTCGGAACGGCTATTCGCGCGCAGCGCGAGGAAATGGAAGAGCGGCGCTTCGTAGCGCTCGACGAGCTCCGAGAAAGCCGCGCGGGAGCCCGCCTGAGCTTGCAAGGCGAGCTCCCGTGGATCCGCTGGCGCGGGGCGCGTGGGGAACGGCTGAGAGGGTTGCACGCAGTGACTTTGGAGAGGGAGACGGGATCGGCTGTGCCCGCGGGTTATTTCTCGTCACCGCTGCGGATCTTCTTCTCGTGCCGGACCTTCTTCTCCGTGCCCGAATTCTCGCCGTGCTGATCGTCACCCGACGCTTGCTCGAGCGAGCGCACGAGCCCGATCAGATCCTGGACGTTGTAGCGGAAGCGCGCCGTCATCTGCGTGCCGCTCGCATTGAAGGTCAGCGCGGAAAGGAGCGATTGCACCTTGGGAGCAATCTCGGGATCGCTCGCGATGAGGCCGAGCAGCGCCGTCGCGCCTTGCAATATCTGTTGCACCTGCAGCGCTTCTTCGCTCGTCGACGTCTTGATCCACAGGTCCGCGTAAAGCGCGCGGCTCGACTCGCCGATCTCGAACGTCCAGGCTTGCGCGAGCTTCACGATCGCGGACGCCGGCTCGATCTCGGCCAGTCGGCTCATCGGCTCGCACGCCGCGGCGAATGCGATCGCACCGGGTCCCGGAGACGCCGAGAAGTTCGGTTTCGCCGCGGTCGCCACGCTCGGAGCGTTGCCTTCCAAGACTTCGACGCACTCGATGAGCGCTTCCGGCTTGCCCGCGATCACGGCCAGACGGTCGGCACTGCCCGCGATCGGCAGCAGGTAGCCGTACTTATTTCCGTCCTCCTCGCCTTCCTGAAAAACGTGCAGCGTGCGCGCGCCGACCTGCAGCGTGTGGTAGCCGGCTTCGCGCTGGAAGCAGGCGAGCGCCGCGTCGACCCGCGCGTTGACGACGATCACGCCGACGGTGTTCTCGTCGGACTCGTTCGTGCTGAAAAACGTGACCGATTTCACGTCGGTCATGGGATTCAAGCCGCACAGCTCGTCGATGTCGTCGAGGCCGATCTCGAACTCTTCACCCATCTCGGACTTGAGGGCCGTGAAGAGCTCCGAGCTCATGAGGCGCTCGACGTCGACGTGTGCGATCCAGCGCGCGCCCGCGGGCACACGAGTCTTCTGGAGGACGTCGGACCGCGATTGCGGCGCGAGAAGGACGAGGCCGGCGAGAACCAGGGAGAGCTTGCGCATGAGAGCACTTTCTAGTTGGAGGTCGAGTATGGCCCCTCCTACGGCGTGCGTCCGTAGGCCGTTACCCCGGATCGCCCCGAATCTCGCGCGGGCTACTCGTCGCCCGGCGCGCCAGCGTAGCCCGTGTTGCGCAGCCGCTGGATCTCGCCGGGCGTCTGTCCCTGTGCGGGCCCCGTGGGCGCGATCGCCCGCAGGTGCTCATGGCGCTTCGCCAGCAGAGCGCGCAGCTCCCGCACGGCGTCCGGATTCGAACTGGCCACATTCGTGCGTTCCCCAGCATCCACCGAGAGGTCGAACAGACGGTCGTCGGCGCTGCCCGCCGCGATGAGCTTCAACTCTCCGCGCGCGTAGGTCTTGACCTCGCGCTCGCCCCACAGGATGCCTTCCGAGAGCGCGTCGCGCGGCGGTGTCGACGAGCCGTCGAGGAGCGGCAGCAGACTCTGGCCGTCCAGCTCGCCCGGAAGCGCGAGGCCCATGAGCTCCAGCACGGTCGGGAACACGTCGACCGTGCGCACGCGCGAGTCCACGTGAGTGCCGCCGTTCAACCGCGGCGGGAAGACGATCGCGAGCGGTACGTGCAGCAGCTCTGCATGGAGCGCGTGCCCGTGCTCGAAACCGCCGTGCTCCCAGAACTCCTCGCCGTGATCGGAGTGAAACACGATCAGCGTGCGCGCGGACTCGCCCGACTTGTCGAGCGCGTCGAGCACACGGCCGATCTGAGCGTCGGCGAACGCGATCTCGCCGTCGTACAGATCGCTGATGAGCTTCTTCGTCTCGTCGTTCACAGGCCCGGCGCGCAGCGTGGCGAGATCCGGTGGCCAACCCTGGATCGAATCGACGGAGCGACCCGCGAACTTCTCGTCGTACGGTGCCGGAGGCGCGTACGGTCCGTGCGGATCCATCAGGTGCAGGAACAGGAACCAGCGGCTCTGTGCGTGCGCGTCCATCCAACGTTCAGCCAGATCGACACCCGACGCGGCGTTGTATTGGTACGACGTGTATTGCTGGAAGCCACGGTCGACACGCCGCGACGGATCGAGGAACGCGTTGTTGTAGAACGCCGCGGTCTTCCAACCTGCGCCGCCGAGCACGCTGGCGAGCGTCGGAATGTCGGTTCGCAGCGTCTCGCTGAGCTTCTGCCCTTTGCCCTGCGCGATCTCGTCCTTCCCCCACAGAGCTTCGCGTCCCGTGATGACTCCCGCGCGGTGCGATGCGGGATAGAGCCCGGTGAACAGCGATGCGTAGGACGGCAACGTCCACGGCGCAGCCGAGATCGCATCCTCGAACAGGGCGCCGCGTGCGACCAATCGGTCGATGTTCGGTGACGTGCCGCGCGAATAGCCGTAGCAACCGAGGCGGTCCGCGCGCAGCGTGTCGATCGAGATCACGAGCAGGTTCGGACCGTCCGGACGCTCTTTCGTGATCTCGGGGACGCTCCAGCACGCGCGGAGCGCCGTCGGTGAAATCTCGACTCCTGCGTCCGGCACGACGCTCGTCCAGAACACGAGTCGCGTTTCGCCGCCCTCGTCGAGCTTCGCGGGCAGGCGGATCGAGTGCCACTCCGCCGCCGCATCGGCCAGCGATGACTTCGTGGCGGCATGGACCACGCATTTGTCCCCCGACCAGAGCTGCAGCACATACTCCACTCGCGCAGCCGGAAGCTCGGTGGATGGCTCGACCGGAACGATCGTGAACGCGGTCGCGATCCCGACGCTCCCGCGTTCCACGAGCGGGACCTCGAACGACGTCTCCCCGAACGCCGGCGTGGTCCACGCGTCGCGCACGTCGGACGTGATGCGCGACTCCATGCGGCGCGAGCGCTGCATCTCGACCAAGACGTCTTCGTGCTCGCCGGGTGGCGTCACGCGCACGCGTTCTTGACGATGCGTCGCCCGCGACACATCGCGACGCACGGAGCGAACGAGTAGAACGAGCGCGAGAACGACGACGAAGACAGCAGCGATCTTCAGGACTCGAGACACGAAGTCCAGACTACGGCCCACGTCCGATCGGATCTAGGCAGCGCACTCGATGAGCGCGCCGGCTCGATGGCGTGCTCGCCGACACCACATTCATCGGCGACGCCGAAGGCGGTGAGAGCACCCGCCAATCGTCTGGATGACAAAGTGTCGGGACTTGCGTTCAAGTCTCGACACTTTGCGCCGTTACCGCGCTGGGTCAGGACTTGACGCTAGCGGCCAGGGACGGCCACAATTCCTCGGCACTTAATCATGGAGGCCGAGAGATTGTGACCAACCGAGCCCGCGCCGATCGAGTACTCCGCCTGTTGAAGCGTTCAGGGATCTCCCGCTCACGGGATCTGGAGAAGGCCGGATTCTCCCGCACCGAGATCCGCCGACTACGAGAAAAAGGTGTCATCGAGCGGGCCGGACGAGGTCTCTACATCGTGCCCGGCGCTGTCCTGACGGAAAAACACCAGCTCGCCGAAGCCGCCCGGCGAGTCCCGGGCGGGATCATTTGCCTGCTCTCGGCACTCCGATTCCACAACCTCACGACGCAGAACCCCTTCGAGATCTGGCTCGCCATCGATCGGAAAGCGTGGCGGCCCAAGTTCGAGCATCCCCCGCTGCGCCTCGTCTACCTGTCGGGCAGTGCGTTGCGCGAAGGAGTCGAGAAGCACGACGTCGGCGGCGTTTCGGTGCGCGTGTTCAGCGCGGCAAAGACCGTCGCCGACTGCTTCAAGTTCCGCAACAAGATCGGCACCGACGTCGCAATCGAGGCGCTGCGGGCGTACCGCCGCGCGCATCCCAAGCGCCTCGACGCCATCTGGCGCTTCGCCGAGGTCGGCCGCGTGACGAAAGTGATCCGCCCCTACCTAGAGGCGATCGGATGAGTGCGGCACGGCGGCCGACCAACGTCGCAGCATCGGTCCGCGCGCGACTGCTCGACCTGTCACGCCGAAATGGAGTGGAGTTCCAGCTCGTGCTCGCCGAGTTCGCGATCGAGCGGCTCTTGTATCGACTCGGTGTCTCGCCCCATGCGGAGCAGTTCGTGCTCAAGGGCGCGATGCTGTTCAAGCTGTGGTCGAACGATCGACGTCGCGCTACGTGGGATCTCGATCTGCTCGGGCGAGGCGGTGACAGCGTCGCCGAGGTCGTCGCCAGTCTCCGCGAGATCTGCGTCATTCACGCCGAAGACGGGATCGCATTCGACCTCGATTCGCTCGTCGGTGAGGAGATCCGTGCAGCGGACGAGTACGCGGGAGTGCGTGTCCGACTGGATGCACGGTTGGCTGAGGCACGTATCCCGGTGCAAGTCGATGTCGGCTTCGGTGACGCCGTCGTGCCCGCACCGCGACGGCAGAACTACCCAACGCTGCTAGATCACGAAGCGGCGCACATTCTCGTGTACCCGCGTGAGTCGGTGATCGCCGAGAAATGCGAGGCGATGGTTTCGCTCGGCGTCACCAACAGCCGGATGAAGGACTTGTACGATGTGCACGCCCTCGCGTCGTCGTTCACATTCGACGGCGCGACCCTCGTGAGCGCGGTGCGCGCAACGTTCGAGCGTCGCGGGACGCCGCTTCGCGAAGGCGAACCGATTGCGCTGACACTCGGTTTCCTCGCGGCGCCGGAACGCCAGACGCAATGGCGGGCGTTCCTGCGGAGAGGACGGTTGGAAGCGACGCCGAACGTTGTTGAGCTCGCCGACCTGCTGCGGAGATTCTTGCTGCCGGTGCTCCGCGCGGCTGCACGTGACGAGTCGTTTTCGCAGAATTGGCCTCCGCAAGGTCCGTGGCAGGCCACGTCGTGAGCCATGCGAAGCGAGCATTGCCCGCCGCGTGGCGGCCGCGGTCGAGCAGTGAAGTGACCGCTGATCAACGCTTGCGGTAGAGGCCCCCGAACAGAGAAGCGGGGGTGCCGTTCTCGATCCAGGACAATGGAAAGGGAATGACGCCTCAGCAATTCGAGCGTCGCTGGACAACATTCGACTACAATCGGAAGGACGACGATGGCGGAAGCCGGTCCATGCCGCCTCCAGAATTGTCGCACCTGCCGCCCCGCCAAGTTTACGGTCGCAACGGCAAAGGGCGGCACGCATCGTTCTGTTTCTCGAAGTCCTACACGGTGCTGACATGGCGCGACGGCACCTCTGCCAAATACGAAGTCACACTCGGCACCGAGAACAAGCCTTTTGATTGGAAGCAGCTCGAAAAGAACGTGGATGTGCCGGGCCACGGTACGCGCATCGAGGCTGCCGCCTCCGGGGGCGGCAGCCTGAGTGAGGAGCAGGCTCGCGAAGTCCTCGGCATGCGCTTCCTAACCGACCCCAATTTCTCAGTCTACATCAACGGCAAGGCGGTAACCTTC
>JANOFY010000434.1:0-6032 GCA_031413895.1 Planctomycetota bacterium
CGAGCTCCTGCGTGCCGCGGACGCCTCGCTCGCGGGCGCGAGCGAAACGGTCGTCCGCGAGGCGAGCCTCAGTTTTCGACGCTCCGAGCAATGGTTCGCAGCGAGCGACGGCGCGCGCGTCTTCCAACATCTGGTGCGCACGGGCGCGGGCCTCTCGACCACGGCCGCGGCTCACGGCGAAGTCCAGCGGCGCAGTTTTCCGGCGTCGTTCGGCGGCAACTTCCAAGCCGGTGGATTCGAGCGCGCGCTCGCGCTCGACCTTCCGTCGCACGGGCCGCGACTGCGCAACGAGTCGGTGACTCTGTGCGCCGCCGATCCGTGCCCGGCCGGCCGCCGCTCGCTGATCTTGCTCGGCAGCCAACTCATGCTGCAGATCCACGAGTCGGTCGGGCACGCGAGCGAGCTCGATCGCGCGTGCGGTCACGAAGTGGACCTCGCCGGTTCGTCGTTTGCGACGCCGGAGGCGCTCGGCCAGCTTCGATTCGGATCACCAATCGTGAACCTCGTCGCGGATTCCACGATCGCCGGCGGTCTCGACACGCGCGGCTTCGACGACGACGGCGTGCCCTCGCAGCGCTGGCACGTCGTCCGCGACGGGATCTTCGTGGGCTTCCACACGAGTCGTGAATGGTCGGCGCGGATAGGCGAGGCGGAGAGTCGCGGCAGTGCGCGTGCCGAGAGCTGGTTCCACCCGCCGATCGTGCGCATCACAAACCTCTCGCTCGAGCCTGGCAGTTGGACGCTCGATCGACTCATCGCGGACACCGAGGACGGCGTCCTGTGCGACACCTCCAAGATGTGGTCGATCGACCAACGGCGACTCAACTTCCAGTTCACGACCGAGATCGGATACGAGATCAAGAACGGGAAGCTCGGGCGCGTGCTTCGCGACCCGACGTACCAGGACACCACGCCCCGCTTCTGGGGGGCCTGCGACGCGATCTGTGATGCGCAGCACATGGAGCTCTGGGGCATTTCGAATTGCGGAAAGGGCAATCCGATCCAGCTCGCGGAGATGAGCCACGGCGCGTCGCCGGCGCGCTTTCAGGGTGTCGCGTTCGTACGTTGATCGAGCTCGGCCGAGCGCGCGCCCGGAATCGCGAGCGCTGCGCGAATAACAGGCGAAGGACTGCGCAGGGCGCCACTCGCAGTGCTATCGCCACACACACTGGAGCTCCCCATGAAGTTGCACGTCGTGCTCACGCTCGCTCTGACCGCCTGTTCGCAGGCTTTTGCAATCGAAGGCTCCGGGGTCGAGGCGACCCAGACGCGCACGGTCGAGCGCTTCGAGCGCGTGCGTATCGAAGGCAGCGCCGACGCAGTCGTGATGATAGGGAAGACGCAGAAGGTCACGATCGTGGGCGATGACAATCTCCTCGAGCACGTGCGCACCCGCGTGGTCGACGGAACGCTCGAGGTGGGGATGGAGTCGGGCCGCTACCAAATTCGGAAGGGGCTGCGGCTCGAGATCTCCGTCCCGAGTCTCACCGGCGCATCCGTCGCCGGCAGCGGCGACCTCGAGGTCATCGGAATCGACAGCGACGCGTTCGAGGTATCGATCGCGGGTTCGGGCGACGTCCAGGGAGCCGGGCGCACGCAGCGCTTGAAGGTTGCGATCGCGGGTTCCGGCGACGCCGCGCTGTTCTCGCTCGCGGCGCGCTCGGCGGATGTCCAGATCGCAGGCAGCGGGCAGATCGACGTGAGCGTTTCGGAAGAGCTCGACGCACAAGTCCTCGGCAGCGGTGCCGTGCGCTACCGCGGTGAACCGCGGGTCAAACGATCCATCGCGGGATCCGGGGAAGTCGTCAAAGACCGGTAACGCGAGCGCGGCCCGAGCGCGTATCAGCCGGCTCGCCGCGCGCTGAAGATCGGCACCGCTTGCTCGTCCGCTCGCGCACCTGTGAAATCTCGTCAGCGCACGCTCGTACTCCAGGCGACTCTCGGCGACGTGTTTTCGCTAGGGTCGCCTCCCACACGCTCCATCGACTCGAGGACCCCATGACATTCCGCGCTTCGTTCCTGGCCTTGACCCTTGGTTTCTCAGCGCTCTCGAGCAGCTGCATCATCCACATCGGCCCCGGCACCGACTGGGACTGGGATGACGGCGACTACCACCAGGAGTTCTACGACTCCGGCATCGACACCACGGAGGTGCGGACGGTCGCGGACTTCAAGCGGATCGAGGTCAACGGATCGACCGACGTGACCGTCCGCGTCGGCGAGGCCACGACCGTCGCGGTGAGCGGCGACGCGAACTTGGTGAAGCAGCTCGAGACGCAGGTCATCGACGATCGTCTCGTGATCGGCTTCAAGCCCGGCAAGTATCGCTCGTCCAAGAACCTGAAGGTCACCGTCACGACGCCCGGCCTTGCGGCGGTCGCGGTCAACGGCAGTGCCGACGTTCAGATCACCGGGCTTTCGGGCGGGCCGCTCGAGACGCGCATCGCCGGCTCGGGCGACATCAGCGCGCGCGGGGAGATCGACGCGCTGACGGCGTCGATCGCGGGCTCCGGCGATCTGAAGCTCTCGAACTTGAGCGCGCGCGAGGCCTCGGTCCAGATCGCCGGCAGCGGCGACGCCTCGATCCACGCCGTAGAGTCGCTCTCGATCGCAATCCAGGGTAGCGGCGACGTGCACTACAGCGGCGACCCGAAGGTGACGGCTTCGGTCGCGGGCTCGGGCAACGTGCGCAAGGACTGATCGCGCACGCTCCGGAGGAGGAGCTCGTCGCACTCCGAGTGCGCCCACGAAGATCGTGCCCCGTGATCGCTTGATCACACACGCGCACCAGCTATCGTCGCTGGACCAGTGACGAACACGGCTTCGGCAGGAGCATCGACCCAGCGCGCGACGAGCTCGCAGGAGATGTGGGGGATCGTCGCGCTCGCGTTTCTCGTCCGCGCTTTCGCACTGTGGCTGCTCGACTCGGAGAACCGCGTCCGTTCGTTCGACGTGTGGACGTTCGGATACGAGGCAACCGACATTGGTCGCTCGCTCGCGGACGGCCTCGGGTTCGGGAACCAGTGGATGCGTCCGCACGGTCCCTGGAGCGAGCCTTCCGGTCCGACCGCGTGGTTGCCGCCCGTTTATCCGGCGCTGCTCGCCGGGCTGATCCGACTCCTCGGCGGCATCACGCCACAGTTCGCGCTGGTGCTCTTCACGCTGCAGGCAGCGATCTCCTCCGCCACCTGCGCGCTCGTCGCGGCGCTGGGATCCGCGCTGGGGAACGCGCGCGCCGGGCGCGTCGCAGGGCTCGCGTTCGCGCTCTACCCCCTGTCGGTTTGGAACTCGATCTACACGGTGTGGGACACGACGCTCGCGGCGTTTGCGTTGACGGCGTTCCTGTGGCTGCTGTTCCGGTACGGACGGGGCGCGTCACCCGGCCGTGCCGCGTGGCTGGGGGCGTGCTTTGGGTGCTTGCTGTGGATCAACCCGGCGCCGCTCTCGATCGCGCCGGTCGCGGCGATCGTGGTCGCGCACGGAGGATCGCGCATCGGTTCGCGCGGCCTGCGCTCCGCCGCGATCTTCTGCGTCGTCGCGTTCGCGGTGTGCGTGCCCTGGATGCTGCGCAATCTGCGCGTGGTCGGGGCGTTCAGCATGCGCACGAACCTGGGCGTCGAACTCGCGGTCGGCAACAACGACGACGCCAACGGGCACTACCAGCGGGCGCGGCACCCGAGCTTCAATCCGGACGAGTTCGCGGCGTATCGCGCGCTCGGTGAGGTGCCGTACGCCGACCAGCGGAGGAGCGAGGCGCGCGCATGGATCGCGTCGCACCCCCTGCGTTTCGTTCAGCTGTCGCTGAAGCGCGCGTGGATCTTCTGGCTGGGCGAAGCTCCCTGGTCGGACCCGCGCCGCGAAGGCATCCGTCGACCGGTGGACGATCCGAACAGCTGGGTCAAGTGGGGCCAGCACGCGCTCTGTGGGTTGCTGGCGATCGCCGGTGCGATCGCGCTGGCGCGGCGGCGCTTCGAGGGTCGAGTCTTGCTCGCGATGCTCGTCTGCTACCCGCTCGCGTACTACGTCACGCACTTCATGGAGCGCTACCGCTTCCCGATCGAGCCCCTCCTCGTGCTCTCGGCGACCTGGTTCGTGCTTACCGGAGTCGATCGACTCCGCTCGGCGAAATCCCTCGCACGCGTGGAGTGAGCGCGCTCGCCCGGTATGCTCCCGCGCATGAGCGGCAGCGATCCGAGCGGAAAACCCTTCAAGAGCTTCAAGGATCTCTTGAAGTCGCGCGGCGGTGATCCGAGCGCTGCGGCCGCGCCCACTCCGCCCCCCCCGCCAACGGACACGCGCGATCTGTCGATGAGCGACGCCGTGGACCAATTCGGCGAGCGCGCGCTCGACGCGACGGCTCGCGACCGCATCGTCAACCGGCCGTCGGCTTTCGGTCCGATGTCGCACGGGCCGGCGGTGTACGGCGACGTCGACTCCGAGGAGATGCAGCTCCTCGCATCGTTCCGGCTGCGGACGGTGTTTCCGGACGACGTGAGGGCCGAGACGTCGAAGCTCCCGCGCGATCCCGATCCGGCCGACTGCGCCGGTCGCCTCGACTTGCGCGGCGAGACGATCTACACGATCGACGGCGAAGACGCGCAGGACTTCGACGACGCGATCCACATCAAGGATCTCGGAGAGGGTCGTGTCGAGGTCGGCGTGCACATCGCGGACGTCGCGCACTACGTGCGACCTGGGACCGCGCTCGACGACGAGGCGCTCGCGCGCGCGACGAGCGTCTATCTTCCCGATCAGGTGGTGCCCATGCTCCCCGAGGAGATCTCGAACCACCTGTGCTCGCTCGTCGGCGGCCGCGACCGGCTGGCGTACAGCGTGCTCATGGAGTTCGATGCCGGCGGGACGCGCACCGCGGCGCGCGTGGCGAAGAGCGTCATCCGCAGCGTGCGGCGCAACACGTACAAGGAAGTGCAGGCGCTCTTGGACGGTGGGCGCGCCAGCGCGCCGCGCGATCTAGCTGTGCTCGAGCCCTCGCTGCGCGCGTTCGAAGCGTGGACGAAGGTGCAGCAGAAGATCCGCGACGCGAAGGGCTCGATGCGGCTCTCGTCGCGCGAGCGCAAGTTCCAGTTCGACGAGAAGCACGACGTGCGCGCGATCGTCGACGCGCCGCGCTACTTCTCGATGGCGCTGATCGAAGAGACGGCGCTGGCGGCGAACCAAGCGGTGGGGGACCTGTTTCACGCGCGCGGCCTGCCGACGATCTACCGCGTGCACCCGGAGAAGGATCCCGAGGAGATCGAGGCGGTCGCCGACGCACTCGCCGACCACGGCATCCACGTGCCGAAGAAGGACCGGCTCACGGGGCGCGACATCGCGCGCTTGATCCAAGCCGCGCGCAAGAAGCAGAACGCCGAAGCGCTCATCCAACGCATCATGGGCCTGATCGAGCGCGCGGTGTACGAGGTGCGCGACCGCGACGACGTAGCGACGCACTTCGGCCTGGCGCGACAGGCGTACCTCCACTTCACGTCTCCGATCCGTCGCTATCCCGATCTCACCGTTCACCGCTGGCTGTGGGCGATCGAGAGCCGCGGAAGCGACGCCGAGGGCGAGCTGAAAGCGCAGGAACTCATCGACGATCTCAACGAGGTCGCGGCGCACAGCTCGCTCCAGGCGCAGCTCGCCGAGATGGCCGAGCAGGCGGTCGGGGACCTCAAGATATGCCAGTACATGGAACCGCAGATCGGCGCGAAGCTCGATGCCCGAGTGGTCCGCGTGTCGCCCGCCGGCCTCGAGATCCATCTCACGGCCTACAACGTCAGCGGCTTCCTGCCGGCCAAGCTCCTCGGCGACAAGAGCGAGGTCAAAGGGCCTGTGCTCGTGATCAAGGCCGGCAAGAGGTCGCTGTCGTTCACGGAAGGGCACCCGATCGCCGTGAAGCTCAAGGACGTCGATTTCGTGCGGCTGCAGCTGATGCTGGAGCTTGTGTGACGCAGCGAGTCGCGTCGCGCGCGAAGTACGGCGAAGTACGGCGAAGTACGGTGTCAGACACTTTTTTTCGCCCCGCCGCGGGG
>JANOFY010000435.1:0-2244 GCA_031413895.1 Planctomycetota bacterium
CGTATTCCAGCCGTATTCCAGACCGCCGTACTTCGGACGCCGGACTTGACGCGCCGGACTTGCGCAGTGCGGAGGTCAACAAGGACGTGCCTGGGATCACGTAGCTCTTGCATATTGGGTTCGCGGGCTCTGGTACGCTCACCGACATCTTCTTCTGGAGTCTTCGCGCATGAATCGCGGTCTTGGTGTTTCGTGTCTGGTGGCCTTCGCCTTCGTGCTGGCGGGTTGCGTGTCGGATCCCGCGGCGCGCGAGCGCACTTCGGCGGCGCCTGTCGACTCGAAGAAGCTCCTCACGCTCGACGACCTCTACGGTCCGGAGAAGAAGATCGATTTCAGCGGGAAGCCGGCGCCCAAGCTCGTCTGGCTCGACGACACCCGCTACTTGTGGCCGCGCAGCGATCCGAAGACGAAGGAGCCGGATTGGATCACCGTCGATGCGGCCACGGGCAAGGAACGGCCCTTCGACGGAGCGGCGCAGACGCTCACGCTTCTCGCGCAGATGCCGGGGGTTTCCGCGGACGAAGCGCAGCGTCTCGCGCACGACGATCCGGGTGTCTTCGCGCGCGACTCGAAGACGCAGCTCTTCACGATCGAGCCGGATCTCTACGCCTACACGTTCGGCGCGGGCCAGATCGTGCGGCTCACCGACTCGCCCGAGGAAGAGGAAGAGGCCGCGCTCTCGCCGGATGGACGCAGCGTCGCGTTCGTGCGCGGCAACGATCTGTGGACCGCCGGCGGCAGCTCGTCGTCTGCACGGAGGCTGACGACCGACGGCAGTGAGCTCGTGCTCAACGGCAAGCTCGACTGGCTCTACCAAGAAGAGGTGTTCGGCCGCGGCACGTTTCGCTCGCACTGGTGGAGCCCGGATTCGCGCTTCATCGCGTTCTTGCGCCTCGATGAAACCGGTGTGCCGATGTACACGCTCGTCGACGACGTGCCGCACGAGCAAAAGGTCGAGGTGTCGCCGTACCCGCGCCCCGGCGATCCCAATCCGACGGTGAAAATCGCGATCGCCGACACGGCGGATGCGGGCGACACGGCCCAGACGAACGTGCATTGGGTCGACCTCTCGGCGTACGCGTCGATCGAGTTCTTGATCGTCGACGTAACTTGGAGCCCGAGCGGAGAGCTCGCGTTCCAAGTGCAGGATCGCGAGCAGACGTGGCTCGATCTCGTGCTCGTCGATCCGCTGTCGGGTACGTCGAAGACGCTCTTCCGCGAGACGTCACCGGCGTGGGTCAACGTGAACGGCAGTCCGCAGTGGCTCGACGACGGCACGTTCTTATGGCTCTCCGAACGCACCGGTTGGAAGCACGTCTACCACTACCGCGCCGACGGAACGCTGATCCGCGCGGTGACGGGCGGCGAGTTCGAAGTGCGTACGCTGCACGGCATCGACGCGAAGACCGGCTTCGTCTACTTCTCCGGGACGGAGCGCAGCGCGATCGGCGGCGATGGGTACCGCGTGAAGCTCGACGGCAGCGGATTCGAGCGCCTGACGCAAGAAGAGGGTACGCACAGCCTCGGCTTCAGCCCGGCGTACTCGTACTTCGTCGATGCGTGGAGCGACGTGACGACGCCGACGCAGGTGCACCTCTACAAGAGCTCCGGCGAGCGCGTGCGCACCATCGCAGCGAACCCTGTCGCAGCGCTCGACGAGTACGCGCTCTCGCGACCAGAGTTCCTGCGCGTGAAGACGCGCAACGGTTTCGAGATGGAAGCGATGCTGATCAAGCCCGTCGGTTTCGATCCGAGCGCGCGCTACCCCGTCTTTCAGTGGACCTACGCGGGTCCGCACGCGCAGCAGGTCCAGAACAAGTGGCTCGGCTCGAACGGCATGTTCTTTCAACTCCTGGCGCAGCGCGGAATCGTCGTGTGGGTGTGCGACAACTCGACGGCCAGCGGCAAGGGGACGAAGTCGGAGTGGCCTGCGTACCAGCGCCTCGGCGAGCCCGAGCTCGCCGACATCGAAGACGGTCTCGCGTGGCTCAAGTCGCAGCCGTGGGTCGATCCGACGCGCATCGGCATCAGCGGTTGGAGCTACGGCGGCTTCATGACCGCGTACGCGATGACGCACAGCACGAGCTTCGCGATGGGGATCGCGGGCGGCTCGGTGACCGATTGGCGTGAGTACGACTCGATCTACACCGAGCGCTTGATGAAGCTGCCGAAGAGTAACCCCGAGGGCTACGCGCGCACGTCCGTGACGGCCGCGGCGAAGAATCTCTCCGGCAAGCTGCTCCT
>JANOFY010000436.1:0-6169 GCA_031413895.1 Planctomycetota bacterium
CGTCGCAGCAGCTCCGGCATCACGTCGCAGCAGCTCCGGCATCACGTCGCAGCCGCTCCGGCATCACGTCGCAGCAGCTCCGGCGTCACGTCGCAGCAGCTCCGGCATCACGTCGCAGCAGCTCCGGCATCACGTCGCAGCAGCTCCGGGGCCTCCGATATTGTGGTCGCGCACCGCGCCGCTATCCTGCTTGCCCTCCGTCGTTCGCAGAAGCGTTCTCCCGCACATGAAGACCTACACCATCGTCGAGCTCCTCGGGGACGGCATCTCGGCCGAGCTCAGCCAGAGCGTTCACACCGTTGCGGAACACCTGCCGTGCCGGCTCGAATTCCAACAGGTCGACTTGTCCGAACCCAACCGCAACGCGCGCGGTTCGGTGCTCTACGACGAGACCGTCGCATTGATGCGCCGCCATCGCTCTGCGCTCAAGTACCCGACGGCGACCACCGGCGAGAGTCCGAATCAAGTGCTGCGCGAGCGCTGCCAGTTCGCGGTGATCCACCGTCCGGTGTGCACGATCCCGGGCATTTCGTCGAACTTCACGAAGCCGCTCGACATCGACGTCGTGCGCATCGCGACCGGCGGCACGTACGACGACGCCGGACGGCGCATCGGTCGCGACACGGCGGTATCGCTGCGCGTCATCGAGCGTGGGCCCAGTCGATTCGCCGCGCGGTTCGCGTTCAAGCTCGCGATGGTGCGCGGAACCGGCGTCGTCTCCACGAGCAAGTACACGATCCAACGCGCGACCGACGGGCTCTTCGAGGAGGTCGTGGGACAGGTCGCGCAGGACTATCCGTCGATCCCCTACCGGCGCGAGCTCTTCGATGCGCTGCTCGCGGGCGTGATCATGAACCCGGAACGCTACGGCGTGATCGTTTGCCCGAACGAGTACGGCGACTTCTTGTCGGACATGGCGTGCGGCCTGATCGGCTCGATGGGTCTCGGCGACAGCACTTCGTACGCGTTCGACGACGACGGGCACATCGCGCTGGCGATGTTCGATCCCGCGGGCGGCACCGCTCCCGACATCGCCGGCAAGAACGTGTGCAACCCGACCGCGGCGCTGCTCTCGCTGTCGAACTTGCTCCGCCATATCGGCGAGATCGAAGCGGGCAAGGTGCTGCGCAAGGCGCTCTTCGCGACGATCGCGAGCGGTCGCAGCACGCGCGACATCGGCGGCAAGCTCGGCACGCGAGAGTTCACCGCCGAGGTCGCGCAGAGCGTCCAAGGCACGCTCGCCAAGGCCTGACCGCTACCGGGCCAGCGTCCGGTTCCCAGCGACGCTCGTACAGGCCCGTCCGCGACCGGTGCTCCCGGAAAGAAACGCACGCGGCAGGGAAGTCTCGTCACGCCGGTGCAGCACGCCGCGCATTTTCGTCGATAAGGCCGGACGCGAAAGCCCGTGCCCATGCATTCCGACGTTCCGCGCGCACTCCATCTCGTCCTCGTGTCAGGGCTCGACCTCACGCAGCGCTCCACGGTGCGCAGCACGCTCGAGAAGACCGCGTTCCAAGTCGAGGAAGTCGACGACGACACGTCGCTCGTCAAGCTGTGCGATGCCCTCTGGCCGGATCTCGTGATCCTCGGGCCGCGCGTCGCCGACGACCGCGCCGCGTCGACGTGTCGTGAGCTACACGCGTCGCCGAGCACCGCACGATTGCCCGTGCTCGTCATGTCCACGGATCCGGAGCACTCGACCGTGCTCGATGCCGGCGCATTCGACTGCCTCGCGGCCAGTCCTGACAGCGCGCTCCTCGCGCGGCGTGCACGGGCCGCCGTTCGCTCGGCGCGCGCCGAATCCGACGCGGATCGCGCGCGTGTGATGCTGGCGATCACGCAGCGCTGCGCGAAGCTCGGAACGTTCGAGCTCTTCGTCGATCAAGAGCGCATGAGCTTCTCGGCCGAAGCGTGCCGCATCCTGGGCCTGACATCCGAACAAGAAGAATGGGTCGCACGCGCAACCGTCGCCGAGCGAATCACCGCGGAGGCTCGCCCAGAGTTGCTCACTTGGTTCGACGAGGCCGCGCGCGGCTCGTCCATCGCGCCGCTCGAATGTGGCGTGCTTCTGGAGAACGGCGAAACGCGCTCCGTGCGGCTCGAGCTCGGCGATGCGCGCCTCTTCTCCGTCAACGGCCGCTCGATCGCCGGCGTGATTCAGGAAGTGCCCTCGACACGTGAGGTCGAAGAACGTGTGCGCCAACTTCTCGACGCCGACAGCCCGATGGGCATCGCCGACCGGCAACGACTGCTCGAACGCCTCTCCGACGCGCTCGAGGGAGCGAGTCTGCCGCGCGACAAGGTCGCGGTCCTCACGCTTCACATCGACGCGGAGCGAGTCGCGGGCATCGATTCGCCGGCCGACTCTCACACCGGACCGCGCGAACGCTTCGTCGCGGGAGTGGCGCGACGGATCAAGGACTGCGTGCGTGATCGTGACACGCTCGGCAACCTCGGTAGCCGTCGATACGACATCAGCCTCGCACGCATAGGCGTCGACGAGTTCGCGGTCGTCGTGCCCGGCTTGGTCGACGCTCAAGACGCCTACAAGGTGGCGCACCGAATCTACGAGGACCTTCGCACGCCGGACGAGGTGTTGTCGCACGGCACTTCGATCGCGATCGGCATCGCGCTGGCACCCAGCGATGCAACACGGTCCGAATCGCTGCTCGCAGCTGCCGAAACCGCGCTCGTATCCGCACGCACGTACGTCGGCGAGCGCATCCGCTACTTCACGCCATCGATGAACGTTCTGGCGCTGGAGTCACGTGCGCTGGAAGCGGGTCTGCGCACGGCGGTCGAGCGCAACGAGCTGCTGTTGCATTACCAGCCGCGCGTCGAGATCGCGACCGGAAAGATCGTCGGCTTCGAAGCTCTCGTGCGCTGGCAGCACCCCGAGCTCGGGATGATCTCGCCGGCGCAGTTCATTCCGCTCGCCGAAGCCACCGGACTCATCATTCCGATCGGAGACCACGTGCTCTCGATCGCTTGCGCACAAGCCAAGCGCTGGCAGGACGACGGACTCCCGCCGGTCTGCATGGCGGTGAACCTCTCGTCGGTTCAACTCATGGAGCCGGGGCTCGAGGTACGGATCGCGCGCGCCCTCGCGGACACAGGACTCGCACCGGAGTGGCTCGAGCTCGAGCTGACGGAGAGCATCCTGCTGCGCAACGTCGAAGAGACGCTCGCGACGCTGCTCGCAATCAAAGCGATGGGCGTGCATCTCTCGATCGACGACTTCGGTACGGGCTACTCGTCGCTCTCGTATCTCAAGCGGTTCCCCGTCGATGCGCTGAAGATCGACCAATCGTTCATCCGCGACGTGACCACCAATCCCGACGACGCGGCGATCACGACGTCGATCCTGCTGATGGGACGCAGCTTGAAGCTGCGCGTCGTTGCCGAGGGAGTCGAGACGCGCAGCCAGTTGGCGTTCTTGCGCGTGCTCGAGTGCGACGAGGCGCAGGGCTACTTGTTCAGCCGGCCTTTACCGGCGACTGAAGCCGGGGCGCTCCTCGCGAAGGGCTTGGCTCCCGTTTAGGGAACGCGGCCCGAATCAGCGTCGTACGGTCAGCGCGCTCGCGCACGCATCCACGAGGGTCGCGCGATCGATCGGCTTCGCGAGGAAATCGTCGCAGCCCGCTGCGAGGCACTTCTCACGATCGCCCTTCATCGCGTGCGCCGTGATCGCCACGATGCGTCCGCGGAAGCCCTTCGCGCGCAAGCGACCCGTCGCTTCGTATCCGTCGAGCACCGGCATCTGCATGTCCATCAGGATCAGATCGAAGGGACGGCCGTCGCGCTCGGCCTGCTCGACGTAGTCACACGCCACTTGCCCGTTGTCGGCCAGCGTGGTCTCGGCGCCTGCGCCGCGCAGGTAGTAGTCGAAGAGCCGCTGCGTCGCGGGAACATCTTCGACGAGCAGCACGCGACCGTGCAGGTGCTGCGGACTCGTCGCTCCGTTGTTCCGCGCCGGTGCGCTCGGGAGAGGCGCGGCGGGCGGTGTCTCGGTCATCGCGACGTCCGCCAGGTCGCCGGTGCACAGTTGCAGCGTGAACCGACTGCCCTGGCCGACGGTGCTCTCGACTTGGATGTCGCCACCGAGCATCAGTGCCAGGCGCTTCGACAGCGCAAGCCCGAGGCCCGCGCCGCCGTGCTCGCGCGTCAGCGAGCCATCGGCTTGGACGAAGGCCTCGAACAGCTGGCTACGTTGCTCCGCGCTGATGCCGATCCCCGTGTCGATCACGCTCACTTCCAGGCGCGGCCCGCGTCGTCCGTCCGACGTGTCGAGACGTGACACGATCTTCACCGAGCCCGCGTTCGTGAACTTGATCGCGTTGCCGACGAGGTTCACGAGGATCTGCCGCAGTCGGCGAGGATCGGTCTGGATCGACTGCGGGATCGAGCTCGCGTATTGGACTTCGAGTGCGAGTTTCTTCTCCGTGGCGCGCGGGCGCATCATCGCGCACACCTCGTCCAGCACCGCGGTCGGCGCGCAACGCTCGCGCTGGATCTCCATCCGCCCGGTCTCGATCTGCGCGATGTCGAGGATGTCGTTCAGGATCGCGAGCAGGTTCTGTCCTTGACCGCGGATCAGCTCGACGCAGTCGACCTTGCCGCTCGCCGTGATCGACGGATCCTTAAGAAGGTCGGCGTAACCGAGGATCGAGATCATCGGTGTGCGGATCTCGTGGCTCATGTTGGCCAGGAACTCGGACTTGACTCGCGCCGAAGCCTCCGCGCTGGCCTTGGCCGTCTGTAGCGCGCGATTCACGGTGACGAGCGACGACGCGTACGCGCGCGCTTCCTGTTCGGCGCAGCGCACTTCTTCGAGCCGCAGGCGCTCGCCGCGCGTCGCGTTCCACTTCTCCGTCAGCGCACCGGCCAGCTGGCACGCTTCGATCGGATCGAAGGGCTTCTTCAAGATCAGCCAGCGATCGCCTGAACCGAGCTTCGCCACCATGTCGTCCCACGAGTAGTCCGCGAACGCCGTGCAAATCACCGTCTGAAGATCGGGGTCGACCTCCCACATGCGCGCGATCGTCTCGACGCCGTCCCAGCCGGGCGGCATGCGCACGTCGACGAACGCCAGCGCGTAGGGACGTCCTTGCGCCTTGGCTTCGCGCACCTTCTCGACGGCTTGCTGTCCTTGGAAGGCGCTGTCGATGTCGAAGACCGCCGACGGCTTGACCGGCGCGGCTGCTGTCCCAAAGAAGGCTGCCTTCGCGTCCATGACCGCACTGGACTCTGTCTTGCCGCCGCCCAGGATCTTCTTGAAGTCCTGGTGGATGGCGTCGTTGTCGTCGATGAGCAGGATCCTGCGATTCACTTGATCGGTCATGTCGTCACTCGCGTTTGGATCGGCAGATTCAAGAGGAACGTGGCACCGAGACCTGCACCGGGGCTCGTGGCGGACAGAGATCCGCCCATCTCCGTCGCAGCATTGGCGGAGGTGTGCAGGCCAAAGCCGTGACCTTCCTTCCGGGTCGTGAAGCCGTGCGTGAAGATGCGGTCGAGGTTCTCCGGCGGAATGCCGACGCCGTTGTCCTCGATCTCGATGCGCACGCACTCCTCCTCGCCCTGCTCTGTGAGCCGCACGCGCAGCACGAGCTTGGCGTCGGGACGCTCCGCCGCCGCGAGCGCTTGGCGCGCGTTCTGGATCACGTTGACGAGGATTTCTAGGAGCCGGTGCCGGTCGACGAGACACGGCGCCGAGTCGTCGAACTCGCGCACGATCTCCACGGGCGCCGCTTCGGTCTGCGCCGTGATCTGGAGCGCCTTCTCGATCTCGTCCTGGATCGAGACGCTCTCGAGCACGCCGGACCGTCCCGCGTAACTCTGCTGCGATTGGATCAGCTCCTTGATGTGCTCGATCCCGTCGGTGAGCGTCCGCACTTCGTCGACGATCGTGCGCTGCTCGGCCGAGAGCTGCTCCGTCAGCGACGTGAGGAGCGGATAGAGGTACTTGCCGCGCGGATCGTTCGCGATGAACGTGCTCAGATCGCCTTGACTGTCGCGGACGGTCTGCATCGCCATCCGCAAGTAGGCGATCCCCGAGTTGCGCGTCTTGTCGGCGACGAGCGCCGCGGCCACGTTCACGCTTTTCAGCACGTTGCCGACGTTGTGCAGCACGCGGGTCGCGATCTCCGAAATCCCCGCCGCGCGCGCG
>JANOFY010000437.1:0-2711 GCA_031413895.1 Planctomycetota bacterium
CATCGTGTCCTCGAGGCCGATGTAGCCCCTGCCGCGCGCATTGATCACGAACTTTCCCGCCGCGGAAACGCCGATGTCGCGCTGCGCCTGGATGTTGTTGTCCGAGCTCAGATACTCCTGATAGACCGCGTTGGCGCTCAGGTCGCGCTCCCATGATCTAGGAAATGCGAAACTGGGCGCGCCAAGTAGCGCCAGCGCCGCGCGCAATTGGCGGCGTCGGGTCAGACATGCCCACCTCGTCTGCTCTGCCCCGTGCGGGGGATCGCGCCACGCATCTGCAATCCCGAGCTGCCGCCCCACAGGCTGAACGCTATCTTGACCGGCACGGAACCCCGGGATCCCCCGTCGTGCTCGAGGAAAGTACCCGCAATGCTGATCTGTGGCGTTCGGCTTGCCTGGGTGATCAGGACGCAGCCGACCGAGTCGTTCAGATCGCGCAGGAGGTCCTGGCGTCCGAGCTGCGAGCGCGGGGAGTGCGGGGACAGGAGCTGGACGGCTTGCTCCAAACCAGCCTCGAGACGGTGCTGACGCTTCTTCGCGAGCGGACCGAAGTGCGCGACCTTCGAGCTTTCTTGAAATACCGAGCTTGGGGCGTCCTCTCGGACCACAGGAAGCAGGCTCGCCGTCGTCGCGAGCGCCCCATCGATGAAGCCATGGATTCGCCGGCACATGGGCCGGATGTGGAGCACCGCGCGGTGCGCGCGGAGCTTGCCGGCGCTTTGCACGAGTGCGTGGGCGGGCTTCAGCCAGACGTGCGTCGCGTGGTCGAAATGAGGTATGCCGACGAGCACACCTGCGACGAGATCGCGGCGGTTCTAGGAATCGAGCGCCCCACGGTCTACGTGCGCTGGTTTCGAGGTATGCGAGCGCTGCGAACGTGCCTCGAGAAGAAAGGCTTCGAGTCGTGGGATCTCGAGTGAACTATGAGCCGAGCGAGGCGGACATGGCGTCTGCGCTGGCGTTCGTCGCGGGCGACATGAACGCGGATGGTCGCTTGGCATTCGAACGCAGACTCGCCGAAGATCCCGAGCTCGCGGCGTTCGTGCAAGCGTGTCTGGACGACGATGAGTTTTTGTGGAGGCATCGTGAGGTGATGCGTCCGCGCGCCTCTGTTCGGGCGCGCCGGTCGTGGCGAGTCCCGGTGATGGCGGCCGCCGCGACGGTTCTCGTAGCGCTTGGCTTGCGCATGTTCTTGGTGTCGAGCGGCGGAGGTTCCGGTGTGCGCGTCGGGTTGCTTCCCGGGTTTGTGACCGGTGAGTCGTATTCCAACGCGCATCCGGCGTTGGCGGGACAACATCCTCCCTGGGCCGACGCCATGCGCGGTGGCGAAGCTGAGGCGAACGTTACGGCGCAAGAGTTCCTCGCGAAAGCTGCCGGCATCGAGACGCGGGAGCAGGACGCTTCGTTGGAGGCGCACACTCAGGATCTGGAGTCCGAGTTCTTCCACGTGGTAGTCGAGCTGGCCGAACGCCGTTGTGTTGTCGTGCTCGCGATCCCGAGCGAAGGTGCGTCTTGGTGGATGTCCCCGAGCAAAGACGCACTTACGACACCTGAGCAGCAAGCGAAGAGCGCGCAGCTTGCGGCCGGACGCCACGTGTTTCCCGAACGACGCGTGTTTCCCGCGACGAACGACTCCACCGTCGAGTTGGTGGACTTCTCTTCCGGTTCCGCGATCCCGCTGGGCGCGCACTCCGTCGATCTCGTGATCGGAGTCCGCGAGCGAGCGCTCACTGTTCCCGAGGTTGCCGAATTGAATGCGCTGTTCCCGCCAGCAGGAGGGACGGCCAACGCCGGACACGAGCAAGTGAACAAGAAGCTTTCCGCGATGGGGTTCGATGTACTCATGCGCACGGTGACCGAGCCTGCCCGAACACCTCGATGATCCGCCGCGCAAAGAAGTCCTCAACCATATGTCCAGTCAGGTTTGTCATCCAAGTGCCGGACCCTTCAAGCATGCGCTCGCAAACGCATCTCCCCTGGAGTCGGTCGTCTGCGCGTCGGCTCGACGCAGAGTAGGATGGGCGCGCCGCGGGAGAGGACGCTCTAATGCGTCGCGTCGCGCGCAGAGTCAGTGAGCGTGATGGCACTACCCACACACCGCACACGATCGGTCTTACAGATCTTCTTAGCGGCATGCGCGTGTGCGCTGCCCTGCTCGGCTCGGTTTATGCCGGCGAGGCAGGTAGGGAACGCCCCGACATCGGCGGCCGATCTCTCGATCCAGCGCGAGCTGATCGACGGTGCGAACAACGCACGCGCCGCAGGTGACTACGCGACTGCGCGCGCGATGGTGGCTGAGGTCGTAGCTTTCTTGCTCGCGCGTCCACCCGCAGAGCAAGACGCGACGTGGCTCGCGCTGTTGAACTCAGCGGGCCGCGCGGCGTACGACGCGCAGGATGTGCGCACGGCGAACCGCGCATGGGGCCGATTGCACGAGGTGCTGCCGGAGGACCACTCGGACCTGCAGGCGGTGCGAGTAGGCCTTGCCGTGACGATGAAGATGCTCGGCGATCTCGCGGGTGCGCGGTCCTTGGAAAACAAAGTGGTCGAGGCCTACGCGCGCACGCTGCCCGACGACCACCCGAACTTGCAAGTAGCGCGGCTCAACCTCGCCGTCACGATGTGGAAGCTCGGGGATCTCGCGGGCGCGCGAGCGTTGGAGGAAAAGGTGCTCAAGGTCCGAGAGCACATGCTGCCCGACGACCACCCGG
>JANOFY010000438.1:0-4378 GCA_031413895.1 Planctomycetota bacterium
TGGAACACGGCTGCCGTGCGAGCACTCGAGGCGCCCCGGCGACCGCAAGAGCACGAATCGCCGCGCCTGTATTTGCTCGAAATGGGACGGTTGCGCGACAAGGCCATCTACCTTCGGGGCATCGTGCGGGATTCGGGCGGCCTGCGGGCGTTCCTGCGGAAGTCGCGCTCGACGCCGAGATAGGCGAGCACCCGGCGGCGTCGGGCACCCGGACATCGTCCTCGGCCGCCATTCGTACGCGGAACAGCACGAGTGCGGACGGCGGTGAACGTGGCCGCGCTACTCCAGCACCAGGAAAGCCGCGACCCAGTCGCGCTCGAACTCGGCCAGGCGCGGTGAGGGCGGCAAGTTTTGGCCTGCTCATGCTGAGACGAAGCGAACACCCGCGCGGCCCTTGAAGTCGGCGTCCTGCGTCCACAGCAGCGCCTCGTGGGCGCGTGCCGTGGCGAGGATGATGCTGTCCGCGAGTGGCAGGCGCTCCTGGACACTCAAGCGCGCCGCTTTGAGCGCGAGGTTCGCGTCCAGTTCCACGACTCGACCCTGGTGCATCAGCGCAGCCGCCTGCAGGGCCGCAGGTTCTCCACGCTGCTGCAGCACACGCTTGAAGACCTCGAACAAGCTCAGGGTGGGCACGAGCAGTTTGGGCGTGTCCTCGATCGCGCGCGCAAAGAAGGTGGCGTTCTTCCCGCCGGCGAAGTACTCGAGCCAGCCGGAGGAGTCGACGACGTTCACGCGCGGTCAGGCTCCCGATCGACCGTCGTGTCGAGCCCGCGCAGGAATCCGCGCATCTCCTTGAGCCGGCGCACAGGGATCAACTCGATCCGGTCCTCGTAAGCGATGGCTTGCACCTTTTGACCGGGACGGAGTCCCAAGAGCTCGCGGATCGCCTTGGGGATCACGACCTGGAACTTGGGGGAGATGACGACGGTGATCATGGGTAGAGGGATTTTCGATCGATTGGCTGCTCGTATGACGAATCCTATATCGATCCATGAAGCGGGTCAACTTGCGAGCCCTAACCCGATGGACGCTGAACCTCGAAGAAGCCCTGTCGGCCTAGGTCGATGAGCAGCTGTTCGACGTCCCGCTCGAGGCTCTCCGGCAGGCCCGCGAGCTCTTCTCGGATCGTGCGCGCAATCGCTCGTGCGTCCCGCGTTCCATCGCAGAGGTCGAGGATCGTCGCCGCGGACTGGTTCAACAGCGAAGTACGATCGGTGAGTGGGTCGTAGACGACGAGGTCCTCGTCCACGACGCGGAAGACGAGATCACTGCGCAGCGTCGGAAGATCCGGCGCGGGCTGCTCGGAGTGCGGTGGGTGCTGCATGGAACTGCGACCGGTAGGCGTCGTGTCGGAGATCAACGCGCTGCGAGCGCTGCGATCTTGGCCGGGAGGCTGTCGTCGTAGCGCGGCGACCCGATGTTGCTCACGCGCAGCGCGGCTGCGAATGGCGCGAGCGCGCGTAGCGTCTCCGGAACGCCGAAATCGAACGCGTTGTTCGTGCTCTCGAAGAGCTGCAGGAGTGTCGACTGTGCGGAGGGTGCTCGTCCTTCCCTCTCGAAGAACGCCCAGGCTTCGATCGGGTAGCGTCCGGGAGCGACAGGCGCGGGCTCGCGCGCTCCACCCTCAGAGCGGTGCATGTCTGGCAACGCTTGCGCGTCGACTTCCAACTGCAACTCGGGGACGACGAGCTCGCGCGCGCCAAGATCCACCAGCACGGTCTGAAGGTCGACGAATTGGAATCCGGCCCGGTGCAGGGGCGAGCTCAGGAGCTCGAGCCAGACTTCGAGCGGGCGCGGAACGAGGTAGGCCCGGCCGTCCTTCACGAGTGCGAGCGCTTGCGCTTGCAGCAGTCCGTCGGGACGGGGGAGAAACTCGTTCAGGTAGTTCAGCAGGCCGCGCAACGCCCGCGAGCGCCAGCGCGTGCGGATGACGCCGATGTGGGCGCGATGGAGGAATCTCAGCTTGTGACTATCTGCGCCCTCGCCACGGGACAATTGCAGCGAGTAGTTGGGCGGAGCGGGCAGGTCCTCGACTGCGTAGCTCGCGAGCGCGCGGCGCACAGCGGCGTTCAGCTCGTCAGTGTCGCAGCGGACGCCTAGATAATGGGGACCGATGTGGTACGCAGTCGTCGCCGCCCACCCGAGGCGGTCCAGTTTCTTCAGTCATGTCGTGGGCGGCACGTGCGGGAAGAGCGGCGTTCCCGGGAGTGCCTCGATCGGCGCCACGAACCCGGGGCCGCCCGGGACGGGAACGATGCCTTCGAGCAGCCCTTGCTGCCCGAGGACTCGGACCATGTGCAGGGTTTGTTCTTGGACGAGCTTCGGCTCCCCGCGGAAGACCTCGCTCAAGTCGTCGGCGATTTCCGCTACGGTTCCCGACCCGTCGAGACAACGCCACACGGCGAACGCCGTCGGATTCAACACGACCCAGTGCCGGCGTTCGTCGTCGTGGATCAACGCCTGGCCGTCGAGCTCGATCAGACCGACCGATCGGCGGCCGACGGGAACGGAGGCTGGTTGGATGTCGGCTGGATGAATGTCGATTTCCGTCATGGGCTTCGTCCGCGGCGGCGGGGGAACGCATTAGACCCGCTGTCGACGGAGACGCAAGACGGTGGCGGCGTGCCCCTCCGTGCATCGAACGCGCGACACGGTCGCTAAACGATCGCGTCCAGCGTGACCGCGTGGCGCGCGCGCAGCTGACCGCACGCGCCCTCGACGTCCTGTCCGGCCGAGCGACGCAGCTTCGCGAGCACACCGTGCGCGTGCATGTACTGCGACATCGCGCGCGCGCGCTCGATCGAAGGCCGGCGGTAATCGACGCCCTCGATCGGGTTGTATGGGATGAAGTTCAGGATGCCGTGCCGCCCTTGGAGGAGCTCGGTGATGCGGTGGAGCTCGTCGTCGCCGTCGTTGACGCCTTCGATCAGCGTCCACTGGTACTGCACGGGATGTCCGGTGCGGCGCGCATACGCATCCGCGAGTTCGATCAACTCCTCCGGCGCGATGCGCGGCGCGTTGGGCAAGAGTTCCTCGCGCAGCCGCGCGTCGGTCGTGTGCAGCGACAGCGCGAGTGCCGGCTTGACGTCGTGCGCCGCCAATCGATCGAAGAGACGCCGTTCGCCGACGGTCGAGAACACGAGCTGCTTGTGCCCGAAGCCAGCGGGGCCGCCGAGGAGCGACAACGCTTCGAGCACGGCGGGCAAGTTGTGCGACGGCTCGCCCATGCCCATGAACACGACGCGCCGCAGCGGCCGTTGTGAACGAGCGCGGACGACTTGAGCCAGGATCTCCGCGCTCGTGAGCTGACGCAGGAGACCCGACTTGCCCGTCATGCAAAACGTGCAGCCGACCGCGCAACCGACTTGCGTCGACACGCACACGCCTTCGCGCAGCAGGAGAACGCTCTCGATGGTCTTTCCGTCCGCGAGTGTGAGCACGGAGCGCAGCGAGCCGTCCTCGCCGGCGTGCTCGGATACGGGGCGAAGGATCTCGTCGAGTGATCGTTGCATCGCGGGGAGGATCTCGAGCACCGCGCGCGGCAACGGATGCTCGCGCGTGTGCCGCAGCGATTCGAGTGGCTTTCCGAGCAGCCAACAGCGCACGACGAGCGCGACGTGCGGCGGTTTCGCACCCGCGTCGAGCATGCGTTCGCGGATCACGGCGGGCGCACCGGGCTGACCGGCCTTCATCGCGCGACCACTCCGTTCATAGCGACTTGTCCCAGCCAACCCGCGACGAGGCAGAGGCTCACCGTTCCAAGCACGTTCACCGCGGCGAGCGTCCAGTTGTGTTGCTGCGCGAGAACGAGCGTCTCCTGATTGAACGACGAATACGTCGTGAAACCACCCAGCACTCCAACGGCGAGCGTGAGCCGCAGCGTCGGCGAAAGCGACGTCAGCTGGAGCAGCGTTCCGAGCAGGAACGATCCCAGCGCGTTGACGATCCACGTTCCGTACGGAAAGCCGTTGCCAAGTCGTTCGACGGCCCACAGAGACACGAGATAGCGACCGCCCGAACCGATCGCGCCACCCAGGCACACGCACAGAAATCGCTCCATGACGACCCGTCAGTGTGCACTGGGCGGCGCCATCGAGGCGCGGCGGATCCGGCTTTTCTCGACCGCGGACAGCGTCGGTGTCGCCTCGGCGCGTTTGGCCACCGCGCGTGCGGCGTCGCTCGCTCCGGCGCGCAGCGCGTGACGCACGAGCAGCTCGTACGTCAAGGCCTCGGGCGCGAACGTGAGCACTCGATCGGCGATGCGGTTGGCGACCGAGAGCTGCCCGATGCCCAGGCTCACCTCGAAGTATCGCCCGCCGTTTTGGAGTGTTTGTGCGCGGAGCTCTTCGAGCACGGCCTGATCGACACCGAGGCCCGG
>JANOFY010000439.1:0-22228 GCA_031413895.1 Planctomycetota bacterium
TCACGCCCCCCCCTCCACTCTGTCACGCTCAAGGATTGCACATGAAAGCTCTCTGCTCCCTCCTCACGCTCGTCGCCTGCGCGAGCGTCGCTCTCGGCTTCGCTCTCCGCGCGCCGCCAGCGTCCCTCGCGCCCCAGCCGACTCCGCCTGCGGCGATCACGTACGACATCGACACCGGCCACTCGTCGTTGCTCTTCCGCGCGAAGCACTTGAACGTCTCGTACGTCTACGGCCGCTTCAACGAGTTCTCGGGCCAGTTCACGTTCGACGCCGCGAAGCCCGAGAGCAGCAAGGTCGAGGTCGAGATCAAGATCGACAGCATCGATTCAGGAATCGAAAAGCGCGATGCGCACCTGCGCAGCCCCGACTTCTTCGATGCGAAGCAGTTCTCCACCGCGACGTTCAAGAGCAAAGGCGTCAAAAAGACGAAGGACGGACACTTCGACGTCACGGGCGATTTCACGCTGCGCGGCGTGACGAAGCCGGTCACGATCGACGTCGAATCGGTCGGCAGCGTCAAGGACGAACGCGCGGGCGAGATCGCCGGCTTCCATGGGACGTTCACGCTGAAGCGCAGTGAGTTCGGCGTGAGCTACGGCCCGACCGCGCTCGGCGAAGACATCCTCGTCATCGTGAGCGTCGAAGGCGCTCGGAGCGACGAAGGCGGCGGGAAGAAGTGACCGTGACGCGCACGGCGCCTCCCACAGTGCGATGCCCGGCATAAACGAGTTCCTCCACTTCGTGCTCGTGCCCGCACTCGTGTGCGGCGCGCTGCTCGCGGCGGTGTGGATGTCGCGCGCGAGCGGCGTGGACAAGAGCCTCCCGCGCCGTCACCTCCAAGCGCTCGCCTTCGCGGCCGGCATGTGGATCGGATACCACGCGATCGTCGGCCTGCCGGTTCTCCCGTCGGAGAACCGGCAGCTCGCGGCGCTCGATTGGATGCCGTGGCTCGTGCTCTCGGCACTCGTCGTGTCGCTGGTTCAATCGCTGAGCGCGGGCCGCCGCGTGCCGGGGTGGGCGTGGAGAGCG
Source organism: Planctomycetota bacterium (assembly GCA_031413895.1). Taxonomy (GTDB): domain Bacteria; phylum Planctomycetota; class UBA1135; order UBA1135; genus JANLUN01. The sequence goes on from JANOFY010000439.1 coordinate 1,030, forward strand.
CTCGTGTGCGCGCTCGTCGTCGCGCTGTCGTTTTTGGGGAGGATCTCGACCGATCCGCGCTGGCTCGCGTTCACGCTCATGGCGGCGACGTTGTTCGCTCTGTGGCAATCGACCGATGCGCTGGCGCGGAAGCTGCCCGGCCCGGCGGTGCCGGTCGTGCTGTGGGTCGTCGTCACCGCGACGAGCGTGGCCACGGTCCTCTCCCACAGCGCGAAGATCGCGCAGCTCGCGGGAACGCTCGCGGCGTGCCTCGGTGCGTGCATCGTGGTCGCGCTGTGGAATCCGCTCCTCAGCGCAGCCGGCGGATGCGTCGCGATCGCGCTGACCGTGCTCGGTGTGTGCTGGATCAACGCCGTGCACTACGCGGATCTCACGCCGCCCGCCGCCGTCTTGCTCATGGCGGGGCTCGTCACGCCTTGGTGCGCGCAGCTTTTCCACATCGACGCGTGGTCGCGGTCGAGACGGGTCCTCGTGTATGCGCTGCTCGCCGCGCTGCCCGCGGCCGCGGCGGTCGTCGTCGCGCAGCTTTCGGCGCCGAGCTACGAGTACTGAGCTCCATGAGCTCGCCGGTGAACAGCGTTCCCGAGCTGCGCGTTCGCGCGTTGAACGATCGTCCCGTACGGAAGGGCGGCGACTACGTCCTGTATTGGATGATCGCGCACCGTCGCGCGCGCGCGAACTTCGCATTGGATCGCGCGATCGATCACTGCCGCGAGCTCGGACGCCCGTTGGTGATCCTCGAGGCGCTGCGCGCGGACCATCGCTGGAGCTCGGCACGCCTACAACGATTCGTGATCGACGGCATGGCGGCGAACGAGGTTGCCTTCGAGTCGACGGGCGTGCGCTACCACCCCTACGTCGAACCTCACGCCGGTGCGGGACAGGGGCTCGTCGAAGCGCTCGCGGCGCGCGCGTGCGTCGTCGTCACCGATGATTTCCCGTGTTACTTCCTGCCGCGCATGACGTCGTCGACGGCGCAGCGTGTCGGCGTGTGCGTCGAGAGCGTCGATTCGAACGGCATCTTGCCGATGCGCGCGGCGCCCGAGGTGTACCCGACCGCGTACGCGTTCCGCCGCTTTCTTCAGCGCAACTTGCGCGAGCACTTGGCGTGCTTCCCGCAGGCCGCGCCGTTCGAGGGCCCGCCGCTCGTACCCCACGCGAGCCTGCCCGCGGAGATCGAACGTCGCTGGCCGCGCGCGAACACGGCTCACGACGCGGAGCCCACGGTTCTCCGTGGCGGATCACGCGCCGGTGAAGCGCGGCTCGAAAGCTTCGTGCGCAACGTGCTGCCGCGCTACGCCGAGCAGCGCAACGAACCGGAGGCGGACGCGTCCAGCGGCCTGTCGCCGTACCTGCACTTCGGACATCTGTCGCCCCACACGGTGTTCGAGTCGATCGCGCGCTGGGAAGGCTGGACGATCGGCGCGCTCGGATCGCAGAGCGCGGGGAAGCGTGCCGGCTTCTGGGGCGTCGGCGAATCGGCCGAGGCGTACCTCGATCAACTCGTCACGTGGCGCGAGCTGGGCTTCAACTTCTGCTCGCAGCGCGCGGACTACGATCGCTACGAGTCGCTGCCGAGCTTCGCGCTCGCGACGCTGGCGAAGCACGCCGCCGACAAGCGCCCGCACCTGTACTCGCTCGCCGAGCTCGAATCCGCTGCGACACACGATCCATTGTGGAACGCCGCGCAGACGGAGCTCGTGCGCACCGGCAAGATGCACAACTATTTGCGCATGCTGTGGGGCAAGAAGATCTTGCAGTGGTCACCGTCGCCGCAAGTCGCGCTCGCCGTGATGGTGGAACTCAACAACAAGTTCGCGTTCGACGGACGCGATCCCAACTCGTACAGCGGCATCTTCTGGGTGCTCGGACGCTACGACCGTCCGTGGGGACCGGAGCGCCCGATCTTCGGAACCGTCCGCTACATGACGTCCGAGAACACCGCGCGCAAGCTCGACGTCGACGCGTACGTGCGGCGCTACAGCGGAGGCGCGTCTACTGCTGCCACGTGAGGTGCCACGTCATCGACTCACCCGCGGTCATGGCCGTCTCGAGCGGGATCACGAGCGTCGCGACCTCGGCTTCCGACGTGGCCTTGGTTCCGCGCGTCTTGCCGGTGAGACCGCTGCTCACGACGGCCCTGGGCAGCTCGATCTCGAGCTTGATCACCGAGCCGATGCTCTTGCTCTTGCCGGAGGGATCGATGGCGGACGAAGCGCGCGTGCGCTCTTCGGTCGAAAGCGGAACGAGCGCGCGCGGCCACTGGGCGTTCTCACCGCGCGGCAGCACGACCTTGATGAAATAGAGCCCGTCACCGGCCTCTCCCGCGATGAACGAGAGATCGGCGAGCTTCAGGTCCGACAGCTTGTCGAAGCGCCCCGCCGCGCACGCGACGTCGACGCGACTCTCCCACGCCGCCCCGTGGCTCTGCGCTTGGATCGCGCCGTCGGCGGTCGGCTGCGCGAGCGCGCTCGTCGTCACGGTGCCGCCCAGGTCCTCGCGCAGGCGGATCCGGATCGCGACGAGGTCCGTCTCATCGCAGCCTCCGAGAGAAACCACGGCCAGGAGGACGAGCAGGATCCAGGGGTGTCGCATAGTGTGGCCTCTTTCGATGGCACCCAGTTGCAGGGCGCCAGGCGGAGTCTAGCCAGCGCTGCAAGCCCGCAGCAACCGCCGCGATCGACTCGATTTTGCTCGAAGGATCTCCGAGGGTCGGGACACGAACGTCTCGAACCCATGCGCATGAACGATCCCTATGCTCTCGACCGGCGCCTGCGCGACCGCGTGGTCGCGCGCGAACAGGGTGCGGCGGACGCGCTGCTCAGCGAACACCTCGACCCACTCCACGAGTTCGTCCATTATCGCTTGGGACGCGTGGGCTCCGACTCGAGCCGCGTCGAGGACGTCGTGCAGGACACGTTCCTCGTCGCGCTGCAGCGCATCCACGCCTTCGACGGCCGCTCGTCGCTCTACACGTGGCTGTGCGGGATCGCGAAGAACCGGATCCGCATGGCGCGCCGAACGAAGCAGCCTCGTTCGCTCGACGAAGCGCTCGCGGGCGCTGATTCGGAGATCGACGCGATCCTGGCGGAGGTCGAGCGCGAGCCGCTGCCGGACGCGGTGCTCGAACGGCGCGAGACACAGGATCTCGTCGGCGCGACGCTCTCGTCGCTGCCACCGGACTACCGCCGCGCGCTCCTCGAAAAGTACGTCGACGGACTTTCCGTCGACGAGATGGCGAGCCGCGCGGGCAAGGGCAACAAGGCCACGGAATCGACGCTCACCCGTGCGCGGGTCGCCTTCGCGCGCGTGTTCGAGCTGCTCGCGAAGCGACGCGGAGGGCTCGAGTGAAGCACGAGCCTGCGATCCTCGAGCAGAACCTCGTCGCGCTGTTCACGCGCGCGTACGTCCCCGTCCGCGCCAGCCCGGCGTTTCGCGCGCACCTCGTCGAACGCTTGACGCGTGAGCTCGGCCGAGGCCGCGCACCGCGGCCGATTCCGGTCTCGCGCATCGCCGCGGCGGTGCTCCTCCTCGCCGGTGTCGCTCTCGCCGTGTGGTTCGCGGCCCAGCGTGGATCCCGGACCGCAAGCCGTGAGGGATTGCTCGCGCGCGGCGAGACCGCGGTCCGCGAGGATGCGGCGGGCGGATGGCGCGCGCTCAGCGACGCCGAGCGCTCGCGCGGAATCGAGTTCACGGCCGGACGTCTGGAACTCGCGACCGCATCGACGTCGGAAGCGCGCGTTTGGCTAGCGTCCGCGGGTCGCCTGGACGCAGCACCGAGCACGAGCCTTGCGATCGAGAGCGGCTCCGACGTCGGATCGCACGTTCTCGCGCTCGACGCCGGCGCGATCTCGCTCGAGCGCTACGCTCCTGATGGAAGCTTCGAGATCGTCACGGCGCACGGTCGTCTCGTGCTCGGGCACGGCGCGCTCACGGTCGCGACCGTGACGGCGAGCGATCTGCCGGCCGGATTCGAGCCCGGGCCCGCGGTCCGCGCGCGCCTCGCGTCGGGACTGGCGTGGCTCGACACCTCCCCGGGACGCACGCTGCTCGGTCTCGCGAGCGACGTCTATGTGCAGCGCGGTCGAATCGTCACCGCGGCGCATCCGGGGCTCGACGGATCCGCGCTCGCGAGCGGAGAGCGCAGCAGCGCGGCGGTGCTTCCGAGCGCGGAGAGCGCGCCGGTCGACGCTCCGCCCAAGACCGCGCGGCTCGCCGGTCTCGTGCACGTTCCCGACGGCGACGTGCTCCAGGAAAGCTTCGCGGTGACGCTGCTGCGCGAGGTGCGCTTGCCCGACGTGTCCCACCCCGAGCGCTACCCGTTCGAAGGCACCGCGGGCCGGTTCGAATTGCCGGCGGTTCGTCCTGGTACATACCGTGTGTTCGTCGAAGCGCGCGGCTTCGCGGTTTGGCAGGTCGACGTTCCGCTCGTGCTCGACGCGGGTGCCGCGCCAGCGATCGACGTCGTCCTCGACCGCGGAGTCGGCGTGCGCGGGCGCGTCGTCGATGCCGACACGCACCAACCCATCGAAGGCGCCGTCGTGCTGAGCGAGACGGACTCGCCGTCGCAGATCGTGCCGTTCGCGTCCGACGTCGATTGGATGAAGCCCTGGCTCGCGCTCGCGCGCACGGGACCTGACGGTCGCTTCGAGCTCCCCGCGCTGAGCGCTCGCTCGCACGTGCTGCGCGCGACGCGCGCCGGCTTCGGGGCGAGTTGGTCGAAGCGCCTCGAGCTTTCGGACGGCGCGCTCGCGAACGAAGTCGAGATCACGCTCGCACCCGGCGGCACGGTCTTCGGCCACGTCGCGCGGAGCGACGGCAGCCCGCGCGCCGGCGCCGCGGTGATCGCGAGCCACATGCCGAGCGACGTCACGCACGCGCGCATGAGCTACGCCAGCGCGCTCACCGATGCCGACGGGGCGTTCTCGATCGTCGACCTGGCGCCCGGGATGTACGTCGTGCTGCACGCGCCCGACGCCGGCGCGGAGCCCATCGACCCGCTCGTGATCCAAGTGCGCGTCGAGCGCGGCCGCTCGACCGAGGTCGAGCTCCCCGGCCGGCAACGGGGCACGCGTCTTTCCGGCCGCGTGTTCGCCGCCGACGGGACGCCGCTCGCAGACGCCGACATCATGGTGCAGGCGCTGAGCGCGCGCGGCGCGAACGATTGGCGCGCCGAGCGCACGCACGCCGAGGGCGACTTCGAGTTCCCCGGTCTCGAGCCCGCGACCTACCAGGTGTTCGTCGGTCGCGGCCTCGGACAGAATTTCGTGTGGGCGGGCAACGTCGAAGTGCCCGACGCGCCCACGCAGCGGATCGAGATGCGCCTCGACGGTGGCGTGATCGCGGGCCATGTGCGCGATGCAGAGTCGCGCGACGGACTCGCGCGCACGGTGTTGATCCTCGAGGTCCAGCGCGAGCGCGAATGGCAGTTCTGCGGACGCGGCTTCGCGGACGCGAGCGGCCGCTTCGATTTTTCCCACCTGCGCGCGGGAAACTACCGCGTGCACGCCTACGCGACGGCGGGCCGGTACGGCCCCGAGCGCACCGCGGACCTGTGGGTCGGACAGGGCGCAGGACCGCGCGACGTCGAGATCGCGCTCGCGCCCGGCGCCGCGCTCAAGATCCTTGTGCGCGACATCGGGGGAACGCCGCTCGCGCGCGTACAGATCGCGCTCCAGAGCAGCGCTGGAGAAGTCGTCCAGCACACGCAAGACGACGTGACCGACGCGCACGGCGAACTCGCGATCCCGGGCATCCGACCCGGCCGCTGGACCGTGCGCGTCGAAGCGCGCGGCTTCGCGCCCGCGGCGGTCCCGATCGAGCTCACCACGGGCGAAGAACGAGCCCTGGAGATTTCGCTGACGCCGCTCTCCGCACCCAAATAGATCCCACTCCTTCCCTCATTCCCAAGCCCCACTCCACTCGCCATGAAACCGATCGCCGTGATCTTCGTGTCCTTGATCGCCGCCGGCGCCACGAGCTTCGCCGTGTGCCGGCTCGCGCAGCGCACCGAGCACAACGCACCCCCCGCGCTGCAGCCCGATGCCGCGCTCACCGCGGCACTCGAGCGCTTGACCGCGCAGCAGTCGAAGCTCGAGCGCGAGCTCACCGAGCTTCGCAGTGCGACGCCGCTCTCCGAACCGGACAGCGCGCGCATCCCGCTCGGCGAGATCGAAGCCGCGGTCGCGCGCGCGCTGGACGCGCGTTCGAAGCCGGCCCTCGCCGACGCATCGTCCTCCGCGGCGACGCATGACGCGGCGCCCAAGAAGTTCGCGCCGAAGGCCGCCTTCGATCGCGTGAGCGCGCTCGATTGGGACGACGCGCAAGTCGTGTGGAAGGAGATCGCAGCGGAGGGCGGGATCGACGCCGTCCTCGCGATGTTCGAGGCCAACGCCAAGGCCGATCCCAACGATCCCAAAGCGCAAGTCGCACTCGGCCACGCGTATTTGCAGAAGCTCTTCCACGCCGGAGCCGGACCCGAGGCCGGCGTATGGGCGATGAAAGCCGACTCCGCGTTCGACAGCGCGCTCGAGCTGGACGACCGCAATTGGTCCGCGCGCTTCAGCAAGGCGATGAGCCTCTCCCACTGGCCGGCCGTGTTCGGCAAGCAGACCGAGGCGATCAAGCACTTCGAGGTCTTGGTGACGCAGCAAGAAGGAGCCGCGCAGCAACCCGACTTCGCACAGACGCACTTCTTGCTCGGCAACATGTACCAGCAGATCGGCGATCGCGAGCGGGCGCTGGCGGCTTGGCAACACGGGCTCAGCCTGTTCCCGGACAACGCGGAGATCGCGCAGCAGATCGCGAATCTCTCGGCGAATTGAGCCCGCCGCGCGCGCGCGGCGCGGCGCACGCGGCCGGTTCCGGCTATCGTGTCCGCGAGCACGATGAACGCGACTCCAGATCGCCGCACCGCCGCACGAGCGCTCCTCATCCTGGCCGGCGCAGTCCACGTGACTGCGCTGGCCTGTGCGCTCTCGGGGAGCGAGAGCGGCGCGGCGTGGTTCTACGACCTCGCGTGGTGGCCGTACATCGTCGCCGTCGACGCGATCGTGTACTTGCGCAGCGGCCGCTCGCTCTTGCTCACGCGCCCGCGGACCTTCGCGCTGCTCGCGGTCTGGTCGGCCGCGTTCTGGCTCGCGTTCGAGGTCGTCAACTTCCGGCTGCAGAACTGGTACTACGTCGGCATCCCAGCCGACTGGCTCGCGCGCGGCCCGGGTGTCTTCCTGTCGTTCGCGACCGTTCTTCCGGGCATCTTCGAGACCCTCGAGCTGCTCGCTTGCTTGCGCGTCGCCGAGCGCGTCCGCACGCGTCCCTGCGAGCTTTCCCCGCGCTTGCTGCGAGCGCTCTCGATCGCGGGCCTGGCGTTTCTCGTGCTACCGCTCGCCTTTCCGCGCCATGCGTATCCATTGATATGGGGCGCGCTCGTGCTCCTCGCCGAGCCGTGGCTCGCGGCGCGCGGCGAGCGCTCACTGCTGCGACTCTGCGCGCGCGGTGAACCGGCGACGATCGTGCGTCTCTTGCTCGCCGGCGCAGTGTGCGGCGTCCTTTGGGAGAGCTGGAACCATCTCGCGCTCGCGCGCTGGATCTACACGGTGCCGTTCTTCGAGGACTCGAAGCTCTTCGAGATGCCGTACCTGGGATTCGTCGGCTTCCCGCCCTTCGCTCTCGAGTGCTTCACGTTCGCGCGGCTCCTCGTCGCGCTGCGTCTCGTGCCGGAGTGGGAGCTTGATCAGCCGCCGACCGCATCGAGCGCCGTCGCGCGCCAGAATATTGGCGCCGTCTGCGCGCTCGCGCTCTCGATCCCGGCGATCGTCGCCGTGAACGTCTGGACGCTGCGCGCGACCGCGCCGCGCGTCGCCGAGATCCCCGACATGCCGGCCGACGTCGCGGCTCGCCTCGCATCCGCGGGGGTCGAGTCGAGCGCGCGCTTCCTCGAGCGAGCCGGGGACGGATCGCTCACCGCGCTCGTCGGTGACGTCGACCCGGAGCGGGTGGAACGCTGGATCGAAGCCGCCGCCCTGATGCAGGTCAAGGGACTGGGCGCACGCGGACTGAGCTGGCTCGCGCTGGCGGGCATCGAGAGCGTCGGCGATCTGGCACGCGCGGACCCGGCCCAGCTCGCACGAACGCTCGCGCAGGAGCTCCACCGGCGCCCGCGCGGCGTCGCCCCGCTGCCCACGCTCGCCGAATTGCGCGTCTGGGTCGCCGGCGCGCGAGCCCAAGGCAGTTGACGTCGCGACGCGGCTTTGGTCGCCTTGCGCGATGGCCGCGATCCTGCGCGTTGCTCACGGACCGCTCGCGGTCGAAGCGCTGCTCCTCGCCGACGTTGCGGAGCGCGTGCGAGCGCTCGCACGCGACCCAAGTGCCCTGTCGCGCACGTTGACCATCGTCGTCCCGTCGGAGAGTTTGCGGCTTCACGTTGCGGCCGCGCTCGTCGCCGCCCGCGGCCGCGCGCTCGCCGGTGTCAGCGTCACGACGCTGCACGGCCTGGCGGCGCGCGTACTCGATCGCTCGGGTGCGGCGCCCGCGCGCGGCAGCGCCTGGTTTGCGATTGCGGTGCGCCGTCTTGCACGCGCCGAGCCCGCGCTGGCGCGCGATCTCGAGCACTTCGAGCACGGCTTCGATTCCGTCGTCGCCAGCGTGGCGGACTTCTTCGACGCCGGTTTCGAACCGGCGCACGCCGACGCGCTGCTCGACGTCCTCGCCGATCCGCAGACGGTGCGCACTTCGGATGTGCGGACGCTCGAACGCGTGCGCGCGCTCGTCCGAGTCGCGCGCGCGTGTGCGCACGAGCTCTCCGCGCTCGGTGCAGAACACCGCTCGGGCGCGCTATCGCGGGCGACGCGAGCGCTCGCTGACGATCCCTCGCTCGTCGCGGACAGCGACCTCTGGATCCGCGGTTTCGCGGATGCGACCGGACGCGCGGGCGATCTCGTCGAGCAATTGGCACGCAGCGACGGCACGCGCATCTACGTCGACACTGCGACGATCCCCGCTGGCGCGAACGCGCGCGCACGATCGTTCGGTCAGCGCTTCCGGGAGCGACTCGGAATCGAAGGCGCGCACGCGACTGTGCCGCCGGTCTCACCGACGCTGCTGCGAGCCCCCGGGCCCGAGGCCGAAGTGCGCGCCGTCGCCGAGCGGATCCGCGCGCTCCTCGATCGCGGCGTGCGCCCGGAGTCGATCGGCGTCGTCGCGCGCGATCTCGAGCCGCTGCGCCTCGCGATCCGTCGTTCGTTCGCGCGCCTCGCGCTTCCCTTTTCAGGTCTCTCCACGCGTGGTTCGCCTGGCCCTCTGGAACGGCGCATCGAGGCGATGTTCGACGTCCTGCGCGATCCCGCGCGCGCGCCGGTCGAACGTTGGGTGGCCGCCTCTGGAATCACCGGGGATCTGCCGCTCGCACTGCGATCGCTCGGCGTCGCGCGCCTCGGCGCCCTCGCGGAGCTCGACGTCGACCAAGCACCGTTTCGAAACGGTGCGCTGCCGCTGCCCGTCCGGCGCGGATCGTGGTCCGACGACGGTGAGCGCAGGACGGCGCTCGCCCGGCGCAGCGTGCCGCGCGCGGCGGTCGAACGCGCACGCGATGCCGCCCGCGCTCTCCGCGCGGCGATCGAGCACTGGCCGGCCAAGGCTTTCGCTTCATTTCACCGCGAGCGCTTGCGCCAGCTCTTGGCCGGCGCGTTCGCGTGGGACGCGGCGGCTCCGGAAGCGCGCGGGCTCGAAACGGTGTTCGACGAGATCGTCCACGACTGCGGAGGCGCCGGCGCGCTCGATCGCTCCGAGTTCTTGCGGCTTGCAATCGACACTTGGCGCGAGCGACGCACCCCGCTGCTGGGTGGTGCGGGCAGCGGCGTGCAATGTCTCTCCGTCGTCGAGGCACGCGCCCGCACGTTCGAGCACTTGTTCGTGGTTTCGCTCAATCGCGGCACGTTTCCCAGGCACGTCCGCGAGGATGCGCTGCTTCCCGACGCGCTGCGTTCCTCGCTCGCGGCCTTGCTACCGGACCTGCCGCTGAAAGCCCTCGGTCACGAGGAGGAGCGCGTGCTGTTCGACGAGCTCGTGCGCTCGAGCCGGAACATCACGCTCGCCTGGCAGACGATGGACGAAGAAGGTCGCGCGCGCGAACCCTCGCCGTTCGTGGAGGCATTCCTCGCACTCGGTGCAACCGCTGCCGTCGACGACGCACGAGCGCTCTACGATCCGGCCCAGGCCTCGCCGGCACCGCGTCCGGCGCACGAGCTGCTGGTGCTCGCCGCACTCGCCGGCCAGCGGGCGCGCTATGCCCGAATCCTGCCGATCGCGTTCGCAGACGTCGCCGCACGCGCGCAGTATGAACGTCCCTCGGCCGCCGAGCTCACGCGCGCGACTCTGTCGATCCTCGCGGAGCTCGATACGCCGGCGCACGTCAGGCCCGGACTGACGCCGTACTTCGGGATCGTCGGCAAGCGTCAGGCACGCGGCGATCCGCGTGACCGCGAACTCTTCGTGACGACGCTGGAAAGGCTCGCGGACTGCGGCTGGCGCACGTTCCTCGAGAAGCTCCTCCGCCTCGAGCCGCCTCCCGATCCGCTCGACGCGTTGCCCGCGATCGACGGAATCCTCGTCGGCAATCTCGTGCACCGCGTGTTGAGCGCGGTCGCGAAGTCGACGGGCGGCGAGCTCGCTCAAGCAGCCGAGCGCGCGCCGCAGCGAATCGTGTGGCCCGACGCGTGCTCGCTCGATGCGACCGTGTTGCAGCTCGCCGCCGAGCTCCTTCGAGAAGACGGTTGGATGCTGCCCGGGTTCGCACACGTCCTCGCGCACGAGGCGCGGCCGTATCTCGCGATCGCGCGTGAGCTCGACGTGCTCGACCCGTCGATCGGCGTGTGCGGATCCGAAGTGAGCGGCGTGCTCCGACTCGGAGCCGCAGCGCAGAGCATCGAATTCCGCGCGGATCGCGTGGATCGCGGCGCGGACGGGCTCCGGCTCGTGGACTTCAAGACCGGGAAGGCGATCTCCGAGCACAAGACGCAGGCCAAGCGCGACGAGAAGCTCACGGGGGCGATCGAGAGCGGCTTGAGTCTCCAGGCGGCGGCCTACGCGTTCGCGGCCGGCGAGGGAGCGGAAGGGCGTTACTTGTTCCTCAAGCCCGATCTCGCCAGCGACGCGCGTGTCGCGATCGTTCGTGGCGACGATGACGAGCGACGCCGCGTATTCGAGCGCACCGTGGGCACGTTGCTCGATGCGTACGAAGCGGGTGCGTTCTTTCCGCGGCTGCTCTCCGCCAAGCTCGACGACGAGCACGATCACTGCCAGTACTGCGAGGTCGCCGACGCGTGTGTGCGCGGCGACTCCGGTGCGCGTGCGCGCCTCGCCGACTGGGTGCGCGGCGACTCCACCGGAACGGATCCCGATCCTGCGCAGCGACTCTGGCGGCTCGGCGGATCGAAGCCCGAAGCGCACGGAGGCGACGAGTCGTGAGCACGACCGATCGAGACCGCGACCTCTGCAGCGCCGACGAAGCCGCGCGCGCAGTCGCGCGTTGCACGTTCGACGTTCCGCTGCTGCTCGAGGCCGGCGCGGGCACCGGCAAGACCACGACCCTGATCGCGCGGCTCGTCACGTGGACGCTCGGGCCGGGTTGGGAGCGCGCGGCGGCCGAGTGCAAAGATTCGGACGAGGCCAGGGTCGCACGCACAGTGCTCGACGGCATCGTCGCGATCACGTTCACGGAAGCCGCGGCCTCCGAGATGGGACACCGGCTCGAAAGCGCCTATCGGCAGCTCGCGGAGAGCCGCACGTTCGACGATGTGCCGCGCGGTTCGGCAGGCGTGGACTTGCCGCGCGACCTCGCGACGCGCAGGGCGCGTGCGAGCTCGCTGGCGCGCGCGCTCGACCGCCCCGTCGTGCACACGATCCACGCGTTCTGTCGGGGCTTGCTGGCCGAGCATCCGTTCGAGGCGCGCCTCTCGCCGAACTTCGACGTCGATGCGGACGGCAGCGCGCTCGAACGCATCGCGCGCGAGGTGCTCGAGACGGAGCTCGGTACGCAACTGGCGAGTGAACCGGACGCGTCCATCGCACGACTGCTCGCGCGCGACATCGGCCCGGTGCGTCTGCAGGAAGCGCTGTCGAAGCTCGCTTCCAACGGGAGACGCGCGGGCGATCTCGAAGTCGATCCCTACACACCCGAGAGAGTCGCGCCTCTCGTCGATGCGCTGTCGGCGCGCGTGCGCGAGTTCTTGGAGGGACCCGGTGTGCACCTGGCGAAGGTCGGTGCGCGCTCCAAGGTCACGGTGCGAGTGCTCGACGAACTGAGGACGGTAGTCGACGCACTGCCGACCGCGCGACCGATCTCGATCGAAGCGCTGGACGCGACCGCCGAGTTATTGCGCGGGCGCTGGTCCGAAACCTCGCGCAAGCGACTCCACGAATGGGCGGACGGCACGTTCAACGCGTCGGAAACCAAGTGCCTAGGCGACGAAGAACCTCTCCTGCCGGCGCGCGCCGCAGCTCTCGAGCGCGAGATCGACGTGTTCCGACGCATGCATCCGCTGCTCCAGGACAGCGCGCGCCGCACGCTGTCGGTGCTACTCGCCCGCGTGCGCGCCGAGCTCGTGTCGCACGGCATCGAGTCGTACACCGACCTCCTGCACGACGCTCGTCAGCTCGTTCGCGACAACCCGCGCGTCGTGGCCGGGCTGCGCGCGCGCATACGCCAATTGGTCGTGGACGAATTCCAGGACACCGACCGGCTGCAGTGCGAGCTGATCCGGCGCATCGCGCTCGACGACGTGCCGGGCACAGAGACACCCGGCCTCTTCCTCGTCGGCGACCCGAAGCAGTCGATCTACGGTTGGCGCAACGCCGATCTCGAGGCCTACGAGGGCTTCGCAGAGGAGATCGAGAAGCACGGCGGTCGACGCGAGCGGCTCTCGGTCAACCACCGCTCGACGCGGCGCATCCTGGCCGAGGTCGAGCGCGCGATGTCGCCGATCATGCACGCGCACGCCGGATTGCAGCCGGCGTTCGAGCCGCTCGTCGCCTCGCGCGACGTCGACGGTTCGCCGGTCGAGCGCGTCGTCCCGTGGCGACTCGACGTGAACGCGAGCCACGCGTTCGGCGAAACGACGAAGAAGGGCAGCCGTTCGATCGAAGCCGACTGGATCGCGTCCGATCTCGTACGGCAACACGCAGGCGGCGCTCCCTGGCGGGACATGGCGATCCTGCTGCGCGCGACCGGAGACCTGGACATGTACCTCTCGGCACTGCGCGCGCAGGCGGTGCCGTACGAGGTCGCGGGTGACAAGAGCTTCTACCAGCGCCGCGAGATCATCGAGGCCTCGGTCCTGGTGCGCACCATCGTCGATCCACGCGACCACGTGGCGCTGGTCGCGCTCCTGCGCTCGAGCCTGGTCGGCGTTCCCGACGCAGCGCTGATCCCGCTGTGGCGACACGGATTCCACGAACACGTCACGGAGCTTTGCGCGCCCGCCGATGCATCGGTTCGAGCGGCGCTGTGTGCCGTCGAAGCGGCGCTGCCGGAAGTTCCGCGCGACGTTCCCGGCATCGAGCGCGTGGCGGAGTTCGGAGCCAGCCTCGTTGCAGCGATCCACGCGATCGCTCGAGCGCGGCACAGCCTGGCCCACGATCCGTCGGACGTGTTCGTCGAGGAGCTGCGCACTCTGTTCCTCGTCGAGTCGCGCGCTGCAGCGCTGTACTTGGGTCCCTACCGCGTGTCGAACCTCGAGCGCTTCTTCCGCCGTCTCGCCGAGGAGCTCGACGAGCACGGCGCCGACGTGCAATCGTGTCTGCGCGCGCTGCGCACGGCCAGCTCAGAGCGGCGCGAAGCGGAAGAGGCGCGTCCAAAAGACAGCGCGCTCGACGCCGTCCAGGTGCTCACGATCCACAAGGCCAAGGGCCTCGACTTCGCGCACGTCTACGTCGCCGATCTGGACCGGGGCAGTCCAGCCGGCCACGTCCCGATCTGCGACGTCGAGAGCGTGAACGGCCGCACGAGCTACGCGTTCTTCGGGACTGCGACGCCGGGCTACGAGGACGTCGAGAGCGCGCGCGAGCGGGTCGCCGCTGCCGAGCGCGTGCGCACGCTCTACGTCGCCATGACTCGTGCGCGCGAGCGACTCGTGCTCTCGGGCCCCTTGCCGACGGGACCTCACGCTCCGCCGTGGGACAAGTGCAAGTCGCACATGCAGCTGCTCGCTCACAGCATCGCGGAGGGCGTACGGGCACAGCTCGAGGCCGCGCATGCGGCGGGTGAAAGCTCGCGCACGATCGGCGACAACCTGTGGATTTTGCCGGGATCGACGCGGCCGGCATCGACGACCACTCGTTCGACGGACGAGGCCGGCGACGAAGTCGATGTGGAGCGCTCGATCTTCGCGCTGGCGAACGCGCGCGCGGCGGCGCAAGCGCGCATGCAGCGGCCCTGGTCGAGCGCCGCGTCGGCGAGCGTGGACCACGGCCCAGCCGTTGGAGTCGAATCGACGTCTCGGCTCGATCGCAACGAGGCCACGGCGATCGGCCGCGCGTTCCATCGCTTGCTCGAGGCGCTGGCCGCTCCGTCTGGAGCGACGGCGGACAAGACGCAGCTACGTGCGCTGCTCACGCGCTCGCTCGAGCGCGAGCTCAACTCCGTCCCGTCTGCGCGCGCGCTCGCGCAAGCCGCCGCGCTCCTCGATCGATTCGTCGCCGGGGCGCTCCACGAGAAGCTGACGCAGCTCGGGAGCGACGTGCTCGCGCGAGAGCTGCCGGTAATCCTTCCCCCATCTTCCGAAGATGCGGCGACCCGTTTCGTCTCCGGCACGATCGATCTTGTCTACCGCGAGCGATCGACCGGCGAGATCGTCATCGCCGACTACAAGACCGATTCCGCGCCGGCCGAGCTCGCCGTTGCGCGCTACGCGGCGCAGGGCCGCGCGTACCAACGCGCCGTTCGAGACGCGCTCGAGCTCGATCGCGATCCGCGTTTCGAGCTGTGGTTCGTCGCACAGGATCGGATCGAAGTCGTCGCTTGAACGCTTGCGAGCGGTGCGCACGGGTGTTCACATGGCTCGCCCGCTCCCATGACCGACGCACGCGCCACAGCCGGAGAGACGCCGTCGAAGCCTGTGGGTGACTTCTGGGTCCGCGTTCGTCAGGTCGCCCTGTGGTCGGTCGGGCTCGGACTCTTGCTCGAAGCGCTCTCGCTGGCCATCGCGGCGAGCTTTCTCCTCAGCCCCTCCGCGGCTCAGATCGCCGCCGATCTCGTCCAGCGAACGTCGTGGTCGTTCCTCGTGTGTCTGGGCCTCGTCGCGAGCTCCGCAGCGCGCGTCGCACGCACGGCTGCGATGGGGTTCGCCGGCCTGTGCTCTGGCCCGCTCGCGTTCGGTGCGGCCCGCGCGTTGCACCGGGGGATGCTTCAGGCTCTCAACAGTGACAATCCCGCGGCCGGCGTGCTGTTGCCGTTCGAGCTCGCAGCCTTGAAAACGCTCGAGTACGCCGTGTTCGGCGTGCTGCTCGCCCTGATCAGCCGGCGGCCGGACGCGAAGCTGCGCTCGTACCTCGTCTCCGGCCTCGCGGTCGGCGCCGTGTTCGGCGGCGTCTTGCTCGCGTGGACTGTTGCGCGCGCGGTCAAGCCGGTGCCGATCGCTGAACTCGTCGGGCGCGGCGCCAACGAGCTCGTCTTCCCCGTCGGCTGCGCGCTCGTGCTCTACGTCACGCAACGCGCAGCGGCGGCGGCGCGCTCGTGATCCACAATGGACGCTGACGGCACGCGAGCACTCACCTCGACCCTGCTGCCGCAACCACACTCGATCGACGCGTCGGGACCCGCGCGCGCCGTACCCCGCCACTTCGCGCTGCGCGCGTCTTCGGACGTCGACGCTGAAGAAGTGGTTCGGACCGCTCGGTCGCACTTCGAATCGGCCGGGTGCACGCTGCTCGTCGGCACACCGACGAGCTCCGATGCGATCCAAGTCTCGCTCTCGCTCACGCACACACAGGGCGCGCAGAGCTACCGACTGCGGTCGGGCGCGCGCGAAATCACGATCGAAGGCGGTGACGCGGCCGGGTTGTCGTACGGCCTGACGACGCTGTCGCAGATCGTGAGCGGGTGCATCGAGCAGCGCATACCGTTCCCCTCGCTCACGATCGAGGACCGGCCGGATTTTCCACGACGCGGCTTCCTGCTCGACATCAGCCGCAGCAAGGTGCCTACGCAGGCGACGCTGTTCGCTCTCGTCGATTGGATGGCGTACCTGAAGTTGAACGAGCTCCAGCTCTACACGGAGCACACGTTCGCGTACCGCGATCACGAGACCGTGTGGCGCGACTCGAGCCCGCTCACGGGCGACGAGATCGAGGCGCTTGATCGCCACTGCCGCGAGCGCCACATCGAGCTCGTTCCGAATCAGCAGAGCCTCGGACACATGCACCGCTGGTTGAAGCACGAGCGCTACCGGCATCTCGCCGAAGTGCCGGAGGGGATCGCGCACGCGTTCAGCCGCGAGCGCGAGCCGTACGGACTGTGCGCCACCGACCCGAAGTCGCTCGTGTTCCTCGAGTCGCTCTACGATGAGCTGCTCCCGCACTTCTCGAGTTCACGCTTCAACGTCGGGCTCGACGAGCCCGTCGATCTCGGGCTCGATCGTTCGAAGGCGCTGTGCGCGGAGCGCGGAGCACAGCGCGTGTACCTCGACTTCGTGCGCGCCATCGCGGAGCGCGTGCGCGC
This sequence comes from Planctomycetota bacterium, assembly GCA_031413895.1. Classification (GTDB taxonomy): domain Bacteria; phylum Planctomycetota; class UBA1135; order UBA1135; genus JANLUN01. The sequence goes on from JANOFY010000439.1 coordinate 17,741, forward strand.
GCACGGCCTGCGCATGGAGATGTGGGCCGACATCGTGGTGAAGGAGCCGGCGCTCGCGCGCGAGATCCCGGCCGACGTGCACCTGCTCGAGTGGGGCTACGAAGCGGATCATCCGTTCGGCGATCACTTGGCAATCCTCGCGGAAAGCGGTCACACGTTCAGCGTGTGTCCGGGAACATCGAGTTGGCAATCCATCGCAGGCCGGACGCAGAACGCGCTTGCGAACCTGCGGTCGGCTGCGCTGTCTGGCAAAGCCGCCGGCGCGAGCGGCTACTTGATCACCGACTGGGGCGATCGAGGACACTTGCAACCGCTGTCCGTCAGTTACGCCGGCATCTTGGCGGGCGCTGCCTGTGCGTGGAACGCCGAGAGCGTGTCGTCCCGGAGCTTCGACCTCGGCGCGGAGCTCGATCGGCACGCGTTCCGCGACGACGCGCGCGTACTCGGCAAGGTCGCGACGCAGCTCGGCGACGTCTACCGAACGACGGGCGCTTCGAGCACGAACGGCTCGGCGCTCTTCTTCTTGCTCGCGTTCGCGGACGAAGCGCTACCCCACGCGCGCATGCCCGGACTTCGAGCGAGCGACCTGGACTCCACGAGCGAGACGATTCGTGAACTGCGAGCGACGCTCGAGCGCGCCAGACCGCGCGCCGCTGACTCCGCGCTCATCGTCGACGAGATGCGCTGGGCGGCCGACGTCTTGGCGTTCGCGTGCCGATTCGGAATCGCGCGACTCGGAGCTCGCGCAGCCGCGAGCGCGCGCGATCTCAGGGCGGAGCTCACGCCGCTCATCGCTGAGCACGGGCGCCTCTGGAACGCCCGCAATCGTCCGGGTGGACGAATCGAGTCCGCGGATTGGCTGACGCGGGTCGCTGGCTTGCTCTGAAACGAATCGATCTCGCGTTCACGCGTCAAGTTGCTTGACTCCGCGCGACGCCTCTGCTTTTGTCTGCGCGACTTCGAACGCGCTCCATCGTCTCTGAACACGCAGGAGGATCCATATGCTGAAAGAGTTCCGCGAATTCGCCATGAAGGGCAACGTAGTCGACATGGCCGTCGGCATCATCATCGGCGCAGCTTTCGGCAAGATCGTGACGTCGTTCGTCAACGACATCATCATGCCCCCGATCGGGCTGATCCTCGGAAAGACCAGCTTCCCGACGCTCTTCATCAACTTGTCAGGTGAGAAGTACGCGACGCTCGCGGAAGCCACTGCGGCGAACGCGCCGGTGATCCGCTACGGTCTCTTCATTCAGACCGTGCTCGATTTCCTGATCGTCGCGTTCGTGATCTTCTTGGTGATCAAGCAGATGAACCGGATGCGTGGTCCGGCACCGGCGGCCAAGTAGCCGCCGCGCTCAGAAGCTCCAGCCGAGCGTGAACAGGTACAGGTTGTCGACGCGGTCCGCGCCCGTCGCCGGCGTGTTGTCCCACGAGTAGATCCACTCGACCTGCGCGAACATCTTCTCGGTCAAGCTCACGCGCGCCTTCGTGTCGAGCTTGGCGTAGATGTCGTCTGAGTCCTCGAGGCTCGGGAAGACCTGGCCCGTCTGCGACAGCAGCCACTTCTCGATCGCCTTGTACTCCACGCCGTAGGCGAGCCGCGCCGCGACGTACGAGTCGTCGTCCACGCTGCCCACGAAGTTCTCGTCGAAGTAGGTCAGACCGGCTTCACCGGAGAGCTTCCACTTCTCGTCGTCACGGAACTGCTGGCCGACGCCGACGCCGAGGGTCGCGCGCAAGTCGAGATTCGCTTTCGTGTCGTACTCGCCGCTCGTCTGCGCGAGCGCGTACGTCTTGTCGCTGATGAAGTAGTCGTACTGCGCGGAGCCGTAGACGCGGCGCTGGGTGACGGTGTCTTCATCCTCCGCGTAGTTCCATTGGAACTTCAGCGTGGTGCGATCCTTCTCGCGCCGGTACTCCGCGTCTGCGCCCGCCGACGCGTTCGTCGCGTCGGTGTTGCCGCTCGAGATCGAAGCGCCCGCGTTCACCGCGCCCGTCCATTTGTTCATGACCGGCCCATCCGGGTCGGCCAGCGCGACCGTGGTAGGCGTCGGTTCGCTCAGGACGAAACCGGTCGGAGCGGGAACGGGAAGCGCGACGGAAGCAGACGCGAGAACGAGAAGGGAAACGAACATGGGATGCCTGAAGGGTGAAGACGACGGGGCTGCGCGGAGGCGGCGCGCACCGCGCGCCGCTCGAAAAGGGCGAACAGTTTGCCAACTCCACCCCGCGCTGCAAAGTGGGGAGGCGCGCGCCTGCGTCGAGAACTCTCTCCATAACTTGGCGAGGATCTCGCCCTGGACGAGCGCGATGGATCGCGATCGGAGATTGGCGCAGACTAACCCAGCGTGGCGGACGAAATCCAAGCGTCGAGCGAAGAGGTCCTGATCGGCATCTCGTCCTGCCTCTTGGGCGAGAACGTTCGCTTCGACGGCGGACACAAGCTCGACTCGTTCCTGGCGAACACGGTTGCGCGCTTCGTGCGCTTCGTGCGCGTGTGCCCGGAGATGGAGATCGGCCTCCCGAGCCCGCGCGAGTCGATGCGGCTCCTGGTCGACCCTGAATCCGACACGCCACGTCTCGTCGCTCCGCGGTCCGGGCTCGATCACACGGTGGCGATGCAGCGCTTCTCCAAGCGGCGCGCTCGCGAACTCTCCGCGCTCGAGATCTCCGGCTTCATCCTCAAGAAGGACTCGCCGAGCTGCGGGATGGAGCGCGTCCGCGTCTACGCTGCGAGCGGCGGGGCCACGCGCAACGGTCGCGGATTGTTCGCGGCCGGATTGATGGACAGCCTGCCGCTTCTGCCCGTCGAGGAAGAAGGTCGGCTCCAAGATCCGCCGCTGCGCGAGAACTTCTACGAGCGCGTGTTCGGATACCGGCGCTTGCAACGGTTCTTTGCGACGCGTTGGCGGATGGCGGATCTCGTCGCGTTTCACACCGCGGAGAAGCTGCTGCTCCTCGCGCACCATCCGGACGGCTATCGGGAGCTCGGACGGCTGGTCGCATCCGCGAAATCGCTCCCGCGCAGCGAGCTCGAAGAGCGCTACTGCACGCTCTTCATGACGGCCTTGAAGCGCAAGGCCACGCCTGGACGCCAGGCCAACGTGATGGAGCACATGCTCGGTCATTTCAGCGCTGCGCTCACACCGGACGATCGCGCGGAGATGCTCGCCGTCGTGCGGGATTATCGACTCGGGCTCGTGCCGCTGGTCGTCCCCTTGACGCTCGCGAGACACCACGTGCGCGTGCACGGGATCACGTACCTGCAGGGGCAGAGCTACCTCGACCCGCATCCCAAAGAGCTCATGCTGCGCAACCATGTCTGACGGTGCGCGCGTGGACGTCGTCACGCTCGAGCACGCCGGTCGCGCCTACGCGCGCGGTGCCGAACTCGTGCACGCACTGATCGACGTCTCGCTGTCGGTCGCCGCGGGCGAGATGGTCGCGCTGATGGGACCGTCCGGCTGCGGCAAGTCGACGTGCCTCAACCTGATCTCCGGCGTCGACCGACCGGACAGCGGGCGCGTGCGCGTGTGCGGCGTCGATCTCGCGAACGCAAGCGCGCAGCGTCTGACGCTCCTGCGACGCCGCGACATCGGGATCGTCTTCCAGTCCTTCCACTTGGTCCCCCACTTGACCGTCGCCGAGAACGTCGCGCTGCCGCTGGCTCTCGATGGAAAGAGCGACCCTGCGAGCGTACGCGAGATGTTGGAGCGCGTCGGTCTCTCGCACCGCAGCACGCACTATCCGTCGGAGCTCTCGGGCGGCGAGGAGCAGCGCACCGCGATCGCGCGCGCGCTCGTCCACCGCCCGCGCATCGTTCTCGCGGACGAGCCGACCGGGAACCTCGACTCGCGCTCGGGGCGTGCGGTGCTCGACCTCTTGGCCGAGCTCCGCGCCACCCTGGGATCGGCGCTCGTTCTCGCCACGCACGATCGCGAGGTCGCGCGCCGCGCGGACCGCGTGATCGCGCTCGCGGATGGGCGCATCGCGGTGGCCTCCGCTGAGCCGGCGTGATGCTCCTCGCGGCGCTCTTCCTGCGGCCGATGCGTCGCGCGCCGCTGCGCTTCTTGGCGACGGTGCTCGGTGTCGCCGCGGGTGTCGCGGAGCTCGTCGCGACCCTCGCCGCCGGACGCGCCGCACTCGCATCGCTACGCGAAGGTGTCGTCGAGATCGCGGGACGCTCGCGCCTCGAGATCACCGCGCCCGGCGGCGTCGACGAAACGCTGCTGGGAAGCCTGCGACCGCTCGCGCGCGACGCGGTGATCCTGCCGGTCGTCGAAGAGCTTGTCCTCTGCCCCGCGCTCGACGACACGTTGCGCCTCGTTGGAATCGACGCACTCGTCGACGGCGACGCGCGCGTGCTCGCGGCGCATCGCGCGGCCCACATCGCCGACGGTGCCGCGCCGTCCGCCACGGGAGTCGAACCGGACGCCTGGCGCGACTTCCTCCGCGGCGAGGGAGCGTGGGTCCCGGCGCCGCTCG
>JANOFY010000440.1:0-1576 GCA_031413895.1 Planctomycetota bacterium
CCCTACTGGGCGGCACCGCCCTCGAGAAACTCCCCTCGCTCTACTACTCGCCACTCGTGACGAGCGTGCTCCTGGTCGCTTCTGCCGGAGCACGGGCCTTTCAGGCCGAGCCCACGCTTCCCGATCGGCTGACGAGCATCCGCGCGGACATCGACGACGGCTGCTACGCGCGCGCCGAGAGCGAAGCGCGCGCGGTCGTCGCCGAGTTCGAGCAGCGGGGCGGAGCTCCGCCGCCCGTGCTCGCCGATGCGACGCTCCTCCTGGCGGAAGCGTTGCGCTTCTCCGATCGCGTGCTCGGCGACGAAACGCTCGCGACGGCCGAGCGAGCGGTCGAGCTCGCGCGTGCGCTCCCCGGCCACGATCGCGAGCGCGTCGCGGCGAGCCTCTTGACCCTGGGTCACCTGCGCTACATGCGGGACGAGTACGACGCTGCGCGCACGACGCTCGAAGCGTCGCTCGCGATGGACACTGCGGAATCGGGAGTCGACGCCAGAGCGGGCTTCACACTGTCGCTTCTCGCCAGCTTGGCGTTCGAGCAGACGAATGATCGCGCCGCCGCCGACGCGCTGTTCGAGCGCGCGCGCGGAGTTCAGGCCGCCACCCTCGACGAGCATCACAGCGACGTCGGCTTCCGCCACCTGCAGCAGGGCAACGTCGCGCACTCGGCTTCCGACTACGCAACCGCCCGCGACGAGTACCAGCTCGCGCTCTCGGTCTGGCGCAGGGTTCTCCGACCTGATCATCCGTTGATCGCGCGCGCGCTGAACAACCTCGGGAACCCTCTGTCGGCGCTCCACGACTACGCCGGCGCACGCACGTGCTTCCGCGAGGCGCTCGCGCTGCGCCTCCAGGCGTATGGTCCGGACCACCGGCACGTCGCCTCCACACTCAACAATCTGGCGCGGGTCGAGCTCGCGCTGAACGACGCGCCCGCAGCGCGCGAGCACTGGCAACGCGCGCTCGAGATCGAGGAGCGCGCCGGCGGATCGCGCAGTGCGAAATGTCAGATCTACCTCTGCGGCATTGGTGACTGCGCGTATCGAGAAGCCGCGGAGTCGAGAGCGAAAGGAAGCGAAGCGGCCGCGGACGCGTCACTCGCGCAGGCGGCGCAGGTCTTCGCGCGCGCGATCTCGATCGAGGAGGGGCGTTCCGGCCGCGACTCACCGGAATTGATCGCCCGCTTGGTGCGCCTCGCGAACGTCCGTTGCGGACAGGGCGCCCTGGTGGAAGCGACCGAGTTGTACAAGCGCGCCGAGCGGCTGCTCGCCACGGGGGACGGATCCGACGTCTACGAGCGCGTGTGCCTGGCCATGAGTCAAGCGGAGCTAGAGCTCGCGCAGGGCAACGCGGTGGGCGCGCGCGAGCGCCTCGCGCCGGTGCTGGAGCTCGTCGCGCACAGGCTCGGCAACGAGTTTCCGATCTACGCGATGGTGCTGGACCGCATGGCGCGCGTGGAAGCCGACTTGGGCAACCGCGATGCTGCGGTCGTGCTCGAGCTCTCCGCCGAGGCGATCGCGCGTGAGCAACTGCTCGACACCGCGCGGGTGCTCGACAGGCAACGTGGCGCTGCACCGGC
>JANOFY010000441.1:0-13048 GCA_031413895.1 Planctomycetota bacterium
TTCCGACGCTGACGAAGTCGACCTCGCGCACGACCTGCTGCAGCGCGAGCACGATCGACGGCACCTCGACCATGATCCCGACGGGAACATCCGGCGCGACCTCGTAACCTTGATCGGAGAGTTGTCGGCGCACGTCGTCGAACATGCGGTGAACTTCCTGGATCTGTTCCAGCGACCCCACCATCGGGAGCAAGACGCGCAGCGTTCCGTGCGCGCTGGCGCGCAGCGCTGCTCGCAGCTGGACGCGCAGCAGGTCCTGCCACTCGATCGAGATCCGCAGCCCACGCCATCCCAGGGCCGGGTTGTTCTCGCGCGGGGTCTTGAAGTACGGCAGCTGCTTGTCGTTCCCGATGTCCAGCGTCCGGAGGGTCACCGGCTGCCCGTCCATCCGCTCGAGAACCCGGCGGTACAGCCGGTATTGCTCCTCCTCGGACGGAAAATGCGGGCGCTCCATGTACAGGAACTCGGTGCGGAGCAAGCCGACGCCATCGCAGTGAGCGAGCGCGAACGTGTCGAGATCGCGCACGCTCTCGATGTTCACTTGGACATCGAACGCGTGACCGTCGGGCGTGACGGCCGGCAGCGCGGCGTGCACGGCCAGGGCCGTTTCTCGCGCGCGGCGGCGCTCGAGCCGCGCCAGGAATTCGTCGACGTCGTCTTGGTCGGGACGCAGCTGCACGGTCCCGCGATCGCCGTCGACGCCGACACGCATGCCTTGCTCGAGTCGCGTGAGCAGATTGGGCAAGCCGGCCACGCACGGAATCCCGAAGGAGCGCGCGAGCACCGCGCCGTGCGAGAAGCGCCCGCCGGTTTCCGTGATGACGGCGAGAATTCGCTCGCGCTCGAGGAACGTGACGACCTGCGGCGTGAGATCGGCCGCGGCGAGGATCACTTGCTCGCCTGTCGCGACGACGGTCTCGCGCTCGTGCTTGGTGAGCGCATCGAGGACCCCGCGCCAGGGATCGCTGAAGTCCGCCGCGTAGCCGCGCACGCTTTCGCCCTCGAGGTTCCCGAGGGTGCGCTGGAACCGCTCGATGAGACCCTGCACGGCCGCTTCCGCGTTGATGCGCTGCTCGCGGATCGTCGCTTCCACTCGTTTCACAGTGCTCGGATCCTGGAGCAGCATCCGATGGACTGAGAAGATCTCCGCATCGCGCTCGCTGGTCTGGGCGATGACCTGCTTCTGCCGGCGGCGCAGCTCCTCCGTGGTGTGATCGATCGCATCGTGGAGGCGCACGATCTCGCGCTCCACGTCTTCCTCGGGCACAGACCAGGTCGGAGCGACGTGCGGCGTCGCGCGCACGACGTGAACGGGTCCCATCGCCAGCCCAGGCGCGACCGCGAAACCTTTGATCATCCGCAATTGCGCCATCGGTCCGAATCCCCAGCTCGCGTAGACCCGACCGGCACGAGGGAGGACTCGACGGAGCTGACGAGCCATGAGCCGAAAAGGGTGGGCCCCCCTTTCAGCGCTCCACGGCCCGGATCTCCTCCATGCCTAGGATAGGTGCTCCCAATTTACACTCGAGGCGCGCAGTACAGAAGACGCCGCGCGGGGAACGATGAGCGGAAACGCTGGTTTTTCAGCCCGCCCGCCACCGCCCGGGGGGCCGCGCGGCGGCGCGGACCTGCCGCGCCGACCGGGCCCACGGCCCTACGAAGCTTCATTCTCGGTTCTGGCTCAAGAATGGCCGGGCGCTCCTCCGAACTGTGGGAGAACCGCTCCGGGGGCTCCACGTCCCCGGAACGCCTCCTGCTGGGACGCATTGTGCGCCGGGGCGGGAGCGGGCAGGCAAGCTCCCTGGCCCGCAGGCTCATGAACCAAATCAACGATCGGATGGGCATGTTCGGCGAAGACAAGACGGATTCGGACGCGCTCGAGACCGTCGACTCCGACAGCGGAGAAGCGCGCGCCTCGAGCAACCCGCCCCGCACCGCGACGGGCGGAGGACTACTCATCACTGCCGGCGTGTTGCTCGTGATCGGCGGAGGCGCCTTGGCCGCCGCGCCGACGCTCGTCCCGCAGTACGCCTGGGCCGTCAGGAGCGCCGCGCAGTACGGCGTGACGTTCGGCTTGCTGGCGCTGAGCGGCATCGTCCTCGTCGGCTTGGGGCGCGTCGTGCGTCAAGTCAACCAGGCCACTGCCGCAACCGAGCAGAACAGCTCGGACGACATCCAGATGCTCGAGCACCTCGTGCTCGACTTCACGAAGCTGCGCGACGGTGTGCAGGACTTGCGCCAGGAGCTCGCGCAGGTCCGCGAAGCGAGCACCACGATTTTGCAGACCGCGGTCGGTCTCAGCGAAGCACAGAACGCCGAAGGCAGGCAGGATGCCATCTTCCGTATGGCGGCCAGCCTCGACCAAGTCGGCGCGCGCATCGAGCACCGACTTGGAGCTCAAGGCACGGCACTACAGGACACGCTGGCGGAGCTCAGCAACGCGATCCTCGCGACGCACACGCTGGTGGCCGAGATCGCTTCGTCCCCCTCGCCGACGCCGACGCAGGCGCACGAGAGCGTTCGCGAACCGCGCGCGCGAACTCAGCAACGCTCCACCGACTCCTCGACGCTGGCGCCGGGTTCCGAACTCGACGTGTGGGTCGAGCTCGACGTGGACGAGCCGCGCTCTCTCGGCTTGCTCGACACGCTCGATGATATCGGCCAGACGCAGAGCAAGAAGACGTCGCTCAGCTTGGAACGACCGCGTGGTCAAGACACCGGCGGACAGCAACAGCCCGGACCGTTGCCGAAGATCATCCGCAACCAACCGGCGGGTGCCGCGCTCCTGGGACGCGATGCCGGCGACGGCGTGCGCTCCATCCCGCGCGAAACTCCTAACCGCGAAGCGCCCATCGGAGAGAAGATTGATCAGCTGAAGTCGCTGCTCTCGGACGCGCGCGTCCGCCAGGCGCTCGAGCTGATGCAAGGCGACGGTCGCAACAACACCTGAGCGGTTCGCGCACGTCGCGAACGCGAGAGCGAGGCCGAGCTAGGACTCCTTTTCGGGAGCCTTCTCGGCCGGCTTCGTCTTGAAGAACGAAGCGAAGGGACTGAACGCCGGCTTCCCCAGCGCCTCGATCGAATCGAGACGGACGCGCTCTTCGCGCTCGCCCCCTTCGGCCCCGCGCCCGGGACCGCGTTTTCCGCCCGGCCGCGCGCCGCCGCGGCCGCCCGCGAGGCCATCGCGCCGAGTCTGCGCGGCGCGCACATTCGGTTTGGGCTTCGGTTCTTCGCGCTCCGGCCGTCCGCGTCCGCCGCCGCGTCGCGGATCGCGCGCACCACCGCGGTCACCGCCACGCTCACCGCCGCGGTCGCTACGTTCTCCGCGCGGGGCGCCCCCTTGTCCGCGATCGAACGTCGGGCGCGGCTCGCGTTCGCGCGGGGGCACGTGCTTCAGTGACAGCGACAACCGCGGAGCGCTCGCATCGAGGATGCGCGCGCGCACGAGCTGGCCGACGCTCAGGAACTCGCGCGCGTCGCGAACATAACGGTCCGAGATCTCGGAGATGTGCACCATCGCGTCGACCGGCAGGCCGACGTCGACGAACGTGCCGAAGCTCGCGACGTTCGAGACGAGCCCTTCCACGACGCGGTCCTTCACGAGCCGGATCGGATCGGTCTCCGGATCGAGCAGCGCGGGGACGAAGAGACGCAGGCGCGGGTCGCGACCGGGGAACGCAAGTTCGCGCATCAGATCGCGCCACGTCGCGTCGTCGATCTCGACGTCGGCCTTGCGCAAGCCGCGCGTCGCGCCCGCTCGTCCGAGCGCCTGCTCGACCGACGTGCCCGCGCTGTCGAGCATTCGGCGCACGAGGGTGTACTGCTCGGGGTGCAGGCTCGTCGCGTCGAGCGGTTCGCTCGACCCCGTCACGCGCAGGAACGCGATCGCGCTCGTCCACTGCGATTCAGTGAGCAATCCTTCCGCGCGCAGCTCCTCGCGGCTCGTGAACGGCCGCTCTTTTCGGCGCTCGACGATCTTTTGCGCGGCCGCGCGATCGATCCCCGGCAAGTGTTGCAGGAACGACAGCGACGCGCGATTCACGTCGCATCCGACGTGCGCGGTGCACGATTCGATGGTCTCGGTGAACACGCGGCGCGCGTTGGCCTTGCTCACGAGCCCCTGCTCCGAGCCCAGACCCAGATGGCGCGGGTCCACTTTCAGAACTTCCGACAGCGGATCCTGCAGCCTGCGTCCCAAACTGACGGCCATCCGCACGGGCACGCTGCGGTCTCCGAGCTCGCTGCGCGCGATCTCCGAGCTCGCGTAGCTCGAGAGCCCGGCCTCGTTCACGATGAACACGGTCGCGTCGTAACCCGCGGCCTTGAGCGCCGCGCGCATGCGATGCATCGCGGCGCGCGGTCCCTTGCCGTGGCCGACGGCGAGCGCGCGCACGTTCGCGGGACCGAGTGCGGCGGCGAGCTCGGCACCGAGCGCAGCCGCGTCCTTCTCACCCGTCTCGAGCTTGATCTCGGCGCCTTGCGGCTCGCCTGCGCTGTTCAAGAGCGCGACCGTCCAATCGCCCTTCGCGCTCACGTCGACGCCCGCGACGGGCCACGCACCGAAAAACGGCGTGAACAGGATCTGACGCAGATGCTGAGAAAGGAATCGCAGCGCCTCGAAGTCGGCGCGCTCCTTCAATTCGAGGCGTACGTCCTGCTCCAGCATGGGGAGCAAGCGGTACGTCAGCGCCTGCAGCGCGACCTCGGTCAGCAGCTCCTCGTGCGCCGGATGCGTGTGCTTGCCGAGCGCGGCGCGCACCTTGGGCAGCGCTTGCGCCGGATTCAGCGTGATCACCGTGTTGAGCACGCGCTCTTTCTGCGCCTGACGGATGGCGAGCAGCCGGTGTCCCTGAACTTGGTGCAACGGCTGACGGATGCGCAGCAGCGATCGATTGCGTCCGATCCGGTTCTCGTCGACCGTGGGGCGCACCGACAGCACGCCCTGCTTCGCGAGGAGCCGCCGCACCGCGCCGCGCAGTCGCGGATTGCGGCCCAGCCGATCGGACAGGATGCGCAGCGCGCCCGCGAGCGCTTCCATGTCGGTGTGCACTCCCTTGTCGGGTCGCACGAACGGCATGCAGAGTCGCGCGAGGTGCACGTTCATCGCCGTTTTCACGTCGATGTGAGCGTGACTCACCACCGGTGCGTCGAGAGTGACGGGCGCCGGCGCCGCGTCTTCGGCGCTCTCGTTGGGGTCGCTCGAATCTTCGCTACCCTTCGGTGCGGCGGCGTCTTCCTCAGTGGCAACCGCAACCGCTTCGATCGGTGATTCAGCGAGTTCGGTGGCGATCTCGGGCGCGCTCGAGCTCGCCGCTGACAGCGATGCGTCGGGATCGTCTTCGCGCTCCGCTTCGTCGCTCGCTCCGGCGTTGGTCGGGCGCTCGGATTTCGGTATCGGCGCGACGAGCAGATCCGCGAGCTGTCCGAGTCCGCGATCGAGCGCGAGCTGCACCTCCGGCTCGGGACGGCGATGCGGAATGAACAAGTCCTCGAGCTCGAAGCGATCCATGCACGCTTGGATCGCGGAGATGGCGTTCGCATGGACGCCCGGCTCGCGCTCGATCAAGCGCAGGATCGTCGCGCGTCGACGGTCGAGATCCTCGAGATCTTGCCGACTCTTCGACAGACGCCGGATCATGCCCTCGGAGAGCGGACCGATCCGATCGCGACGAAATCGTCCGATGAACGGCGCGGACAAACCGGCGTCGAGCATCTCGAGCGCGCTGTGAACGTGATCGACGTGCGCAGAAAACTCGCGCGCGAGACTCTCGAGGATCGGGGTGGCGGTCACGGAAGACGTGGATGAAAAGGTGAAGGGCCCGCTGCGACGATCGATCCCCGGGGGCCCGTATGCTACTCGGCCGAGCTTCTCCAGTGGAAGTCCACGGGGTCGATACAGCGTCCGGAAAACTGCGCGGAGCTAGATCCCGACGATCTGAGCCAGCGCCTTCCCGAACCGAATCCCCACCGCCTCGTCGGACGCCGTGACGAGCACGCCGTCGCGCTCGAGCTGCCGCCCGCTGAACTTGCCGCCGCCGCGGACGACCGCGTCCTTGATCTCGGGCGCGCCGGTCACGCGCTTGCCCTTCAGGATCCCGCTGCTCGCCAAGATCGCGACCGCGTGCCCCCACGCGCCGATCATCTTCGACTGAGCGGCGGCTTCGCGCGCCAGGCGCTGCGCATCGGGGTTCTGGGCCAGCTGGAGCGCGCCTTCCCCGCCCACGAAGATGATCCCCGAGTAGGCACTCATGCTCGCGCGCGCGATGTCGCCGTCGACTTGGAACTCGTCCTGCAGCCGGCCACGGATCAGTCCCTCGGTCGACGTCGAGACGCTGGTGGTCCCCACGCGCACGTTGTGCAGGCTCGAGCGCGCGTGACGCAGGGTCTGTTCGCCGTACTCCGTCGGCGGCACGACGACGAGCACCTGGCTCACGTGCTTCTGAACGACGAGACCGTCCGCGTCTTTTTCGTGCGCTGCTTCGTCGGACGCTTTCTTGGACATGAGCCGAAGATTCTCGCCGCGCGGTGCGAACCGTCAAGGACTTGGACGAACAGGGCCGCTGGCGCGCGCGCTTGCGCACTGGGAGGCGCGCGCGCTTGCGCGCTGGAAGGCGTGCGTGCTCGTCACGCCGGGAGCTCGAACACGCTGACGCGCGTCTCTTCCGCCAAGAGGCCCGCACCCCGGCAGACTTGCCACGCCACGCTTTCGTCGAGCCCCGGGACCGCCCACTCGCCGAGCATCCGCCCGGTCAAAGTGTCGCGAACTTCGATGAGCGCCCCCTTCACGAGGTACAGCTTGCCGTCGTCGCCCGTGATGCTGACCTCCGGGATCTCGTCGGCGGGTTGTGTGCTGAGGATCTCGTACCAGAGCGGCGCGTCGCCGGGAGTCGCATTGAGCGGCAGGGCGAGGAGCGACAGCGAGTCGGTCGATGCGCGGTCCGGTCGGCGCGAGAGATCCACCATGAACTGCGACACCACTTCGCGTGGCAGCGCGCTGGAAAGATCGCGCGTCAATAGAACGAGTCCGTCGGCGTTGACGGCGATGCCGTGAATCAGCGGCAAGCGTGCGGCCAGGACCTCGCTCTGGAACTCGCCGGACTCCGCTTCGAGGCACAAAACCCCCACCTTGTCGGTCGAGAGGTGCGTGAAGACGACGAAGACTCGATCCCCGCTGCACGCGACGTGGTGGTAGCGCTCTCCGGGCCGCGAATACTCCCACGCCTCGATCATCGCCGACGCGACCAGCGCGAAAATGCGCCGCGGCGTGACGCACACGCACAGATCGCCGAAGACGAGCGCTTCGTCGAACGCTTCGATCGGGGCGGCGCCGAGGAGCTCGCCGTTCGTGAGCGACATGCGCGCGATCAAGTGACCTTGCGATCCGGGTCCGAGCACGACCGCGTCGTTGTCCTGACCGAGCCCCGCTCCGAATCCGCGGCCGTAACCCACCTCGCACGGCGAGACCCACAGGATGTCGCCGGAGTTGCGGTCGAGCGCGGCGAGCTTGCCCGGGATGACGTCGTCGATCCACATCCCGCCCGCGGGCGGATCGTACACGTGCACGAGTGCCGGCCCGGAAGGCGCGAACGCCACGCCGTCGACCACGCTCGTGAGCTCGCGGGTGAAGCGACGACGTGCCGTGCGAGTCATGCGGCCAATGCTAGCGGTCGCATCAGCTCGGACAAGCGGAAACTAAGCCGGCGGGAACGTCAGCTACCGGACTTGAGGACCTGCTCGGCGATGTTGTTCGGCACGTCGCGGTACTCGTGCAGTTCCATCGCGTACGAGCCGCGCCCTTGCGTCGCGCTGCGCAGCGCCGACGAGTACGCGAACATCTCCGCGATCGGGACGAACGCGCGCACGACGCGTTGATTGGCGATCGAATCGACTTCCTGCACTTCGCCGCGCCGCGAGTTGAGATCGCCGACGACCGCCCCGATGTATTCCTCGGGGACGCGCACTTCGACCTTCATGATCGGCTCGAGCAGCACGATGTTGTTCTCGGAGGCTTGGCGGAACGCGAGCACACCCGCGTTGTGGAACGCGAGCTCGCTCGAGTCGACTTCGTGGTACTTGCCGTCGGTCAGCGTCGCGCGCACGTTCACGAAGGGGAAGCCTGTTTGGCCGCCGCCGTTGAAGCCGTCGCGCAGACCGGCTTCGACCTTGGGGATGTACTCGCGCGGAATCGTGCCGCCCTTGATCCCGTCGACGAACTCGAGGTCGCCATCGGGCGTCGCGATCGGCTCGAACGTCACCCACGCCACGGCGTATTGACCGCGACCGCCGGACTGGCGGATGTAGCGCGCTTCGGTCTCGATCGCGCGGCGCAGGCGCTGCTTGTAGGCGACCTTCGGCTTGCCGGTCGTCACCTCGGTCTTGTGCTCGCTCAGGATGCGGTGAACGATCACCTCCAGGTGCAGCTCGCCCATGCCGGAGATGATGAGCTCGCCCGTGGCCTCGTTCGATTGCGCTTTGAACGTCGGGTCTTCGCGCATCATCTTGCCCATGATCTCGCCGAGCTTGTCGCGATCGGCCGACTTCTTGGGCTCGATCGACATCGAGATCACCGCATCGGGGAACTGGATCTTGGTGAGCAGGATCGGCTGGTCCGGGTCGCACAGCGTGTCGCCGGTGACCGTGTTCTTCAGCCCGATCACGGCGCCGATGTCGCCCGCGCGGATCTCGTCGACGGCTTCGCGCTTGTTGGCGAGGACGCGGACCAAACGGCCGATGCGCTCCATCTTGCCGGTGCGTGGGTTGAGCGTCCCCGTGCCCTTCTTGAGCACGCCCGAGTACACGCGCACGAACGTCATGTCTCCGGTCGTCTCGGCGATCGTCTTGAACGCCATGAGGGACAACGGGTCAGTGTCGCTGCGCTCGCGCAGGATCTTGTCGTCGGTGCGCGGCGTGCAACCTTCCACGGCCGGCAGATCGCTCGGGCAGGGCAGGAAATCGATCATCGCGTCGAGCATGAAGCGCACACCCTTGTGCTTCAGCGCGGAACCGCACACGACGGGCGTGATCTCCATCGCGATCGTGCCTTTGCGCAGGGCACGCAGCACGAGATCCTCGGGGCAATCTTGGTCCTCGACGAAGAGATCCAGGAGCTGCTCGTCGAATTCCGCCGCCGTCTCGAGCATTTCGTGCCGGTGGAGCTTCGCGTCCTCGAGCAGTTCGGCGGGAATCTCGAACTCGTTGTACGACATCCCCTCTTCGTCGTCGGGGAACTCGTAGACCTTCATGCGCACGAGGTCGATCACGCCGCGGAATTCCTTTTCCGCGCCGACGGGGATCTGAACGGGAACGGGACGCGCATCGAGGCGCTCCTTGATCGACTTCACCGACATGTAGACGTGGGCGCCGACGCGGTCCATCTTGTTGATTAAGCACACGCGCGGCACGCCGTAGCGATTTGCCTGGCGCCACACCGTCTCCGTTTGGGCTTCGACGCCGCTGACGGCGTCGAAGACTGCGATCGCGCCGTCGAGAACGCGCAGCGAGCGCTCGACTTCCGCGGTGAAGTCGACGTGACCGGGCGTGTCGATGATGTTGATCGAGTGGTTGTTCCACTCGCAGCTCGTCGCCGCGGACTGGATCGTGATGCCCCGCTTCTGTTCTTCCTCGAGGAAGTCCATCGTGGCTTCGCCGTCGTGGACCTCGCCGGTGCGGTGGATCCGGCCGGTCAAGAACAAGATGCGCTCGGTGACCGTGGTCTTCCCGGCATCGATGTGGGCCATGATGCCGATGTTGCGGTGGGTCTCGAGGCCCTTCTTGGCGGGGGCTTTGCGCGGGGATTCAGTTCTGAGTGCACTAGTCATTGGGTTCTCGCGTCGCCGATGGCCCGACGGGCGCAGCGGGGGAACGGCCTCCGTCGTAATCGGAGAGTCCGATTGGGCCAGCCCGGCTTTCGCGCGGGTGCCGGCTTTCGGGCCGGTGGATGTACGGCAATAATTTTCGGCAAAATAGGTTAGCGCGATCTCGACGGGCGTCAAGCGCGCCCGCTCACGACCCCTCACCGACCCGCGGTTATCGGTCTGAAACCGGGACCGGTTGAACGCGCTCTCCCAAGAAATTTCCGTCGCGATCGACGCCGCCGTGCGGCAGTCCGCATTCCACCTGCACGCCGCCCGACATGTAGTCGCAGAAGCGCCAGGGAATCGCCTCGCCACGCTCGGGCTCAGGGGAATCCTGGAGATGGATGGAGAGGTGCGGCTGCGGTGTCACGGTCGAATACCCCGAGTTGCCGACCCGTCCGATGGGATCGCCCGCGTGCACCTTCTCGCCGACGGAGACCGGGATCGATCCCGCGAGCAGGTGACACAGGAACACGAACTCGCCCGGCGCGACCTCGATCACGACGTAGTTGCCGAACTCGGGCAGCCGACTGTCGTAGATCCCCGTGCGACTGTCCGCGAGGTCTGCGTTCACGCGCACGACGGTTCCATCGGCCGGCGCGAGCACGTCGCGCTCGTACACGAAGTAGTCCTTCGGCGTGAGCCCGCTCCCGCTGTGGCTCATCCCGTTCTCCGTCACGATGAAGTCGAGGCCCCAGCGCCGGTCCGCGAAGTACGCCGAGAGCCGGCTCTCCGCGCTCGACTCGCCGCCCCAGAACACGGTCCACTCCCCTTCGAACGGCAATCGGAACCGAACTTGGCTCGGTTCGTCGGCATGCGACGAGGGATAAGGAAGCGGCAGCGCCGCGGCGCCGATCACGAGCGCCACGCACGCAAAAGGAACGACGCGTCGCCGCTGATAGAACGGGCGGTGCAGCGCGCACCACACGAGGCCAAACGCCAACGTGACCAGCGCGACGAGCTCGACCATCGGCCGCCCGACGTTGTACGCGAGCACGGGACCCACGCCGCCCGGTCGGACGAATAGGTAAAGCAGGAGGAGCACGTAGCCGGCGATCGCGAAGTACGCGAGGCCAGCCCACAGCTCGATGGGCCGGCGTTCTCGCGGCGGTGCGCCGAGCAGCGGCGGCGCGAGCGGACCGGAAGCTGACGAACCGCGTGCGCTCAACGCTTCCTCTTTTTTCGTGCGCCAGGCGCGGCTTTGGGCGCCGGCTTGCGCGCGACGGGCGCGGCCTTGGACGCCGGCCGATTGCGCCCCAAGCGTTCGTGCGCCGCGACGAACTCGTGCGAGCAAAACGCGGCCATCAACGACAGATCGCCCGCGAGCACCGTCGCAGCGAGGATCTCCGCGAACTGCGCGGCCTTGCCCGAGCCGGTGCAGCCGAGCAACGCCAAGCACTCCGCCGCCGTTCCTTGTCCGCTGCCTCCGCCCACGGTGCCGACGAGGAGCGCCGGCAGGTACACGCTCGCGTACAAGTCGCCGTTCGCGGTCACATCGAAGTCGAGGAAACCCGTCGCGCTCTCGGTGACGTACGCCACGTCTTGACCGCACGCGATCATCACCGCGGCCAGCCCGTTCGCCGCTTGGACGAGCCAATTGTGCGTGCCAAGGTCCGCGTAACCGAGCGCATAGGTGCGCGCGACCGCGACGAGATCCTCCGGCGTCACGCGCATCTGTTCGGCCAGGTCGGCGCGTGAGACCTCGACGTCGCAGACGACGCTGCGCCCGCGCCCGTGAGCCAGCGCGTGGGAGTTGGCGCGCTTCTCGACGTCCTGCCCGTGGACGTAGCGCGCGGTGGCGCCCGTGCGCGACGCGAGGTCGGCCGAGCAAAGATCGCTCGCGCGCGCCGCCATGTTGATCCCGATCGCGTCGCCCGTGTGGAACGCGAAGCTCACGATCAGGCGGCGCCCGATCGGACGCGCCCGCACGGCGATGAGCCGGCCGTGCTTGGTGGTGTTCGCGACGATTTCGCGAAAGTGCTCGAAGCTCTCGTCGGCGACCTTCGCCGCGTGGATCGCGCGCTCCGCGTCGGGGTAGACGAGGATCGGATTCTGGGTCAGCCCGTGGTGAACGACGCGCGCACGTGCGCGCCCGGTCGCAAGCAGCCGCATGCCGCGCGAGTACGAGGCGACGAGCGCGCCTTCGGTCGTCGCCATCGGAACGTACACCTCGCGCACACCGGCGCTGGTGTCGACGCGCAGCGGGCCCGCGATGCCGAGCGGCACCTGCGCGAACCCGACGAGGTTCTCGATCTTGCCGCGCGCCTCGTCGAGCGCGACCGGCTGCCCAGCGACGTGCGCTGGTCGCGCGCCGGCGACGTCGGTCCACAGGGCGAGCCGTCGCTGGACCGCGGCCGTCGAATAGTCGTCGACCTGGTCCCGCGGCACGCGCGGGAGACACGTGCCCGGCCGCGAGGTCGCCGAGCGCGATGAATCCGGCCGCGAGGTCGCCGAGCGCGAGGTCTTGGACCGCGCGACACTCGGACGCGCCGCGGCCTTCGATGAGCGAGCCGACATGGGATCGTCCATGTTAGCCGGGACTTCCCGCGGATACTCGTGCCGCGCTCTCGTGCACGCCGTCCGCCGAGCGCAGAATGTCGGGAGGAGGAACGCGCCAGCCGCGCCACATGTTCATGTCACCGGTTCTGAACCTGCGTCGGTCGCTCGAGTGCGCGCTGCTCGCGTGCGCCCTGCCGCTCTGTGTTTCGTTTCGCGGAGCGCCGCCGGCTACCGTCGAGATCACGAGTCCCGCGGAACGTCAGGTCTTCCAGCGCGACGCGGAAGGCTTCGCACAAGTCCGCGTGACGGGTCGCGCGCCGGACGACGTGCTGAGCGTCGGCCTGCGCGTGCTGCGCCCCGACGGCAAGAAGGTCGTGATCGTGTCGATCCAGACGCAAGACGACGCGACTCCGGGCCGGGGCTTCGAAGCCGTCCTCTCCGTGCCGGCGGGTGGCTGGTACGCGCTCGAGGCGGGCGCGCAGTCGGCCGATCCGAAGGCGCCCTTCGAGCCGACGCGGATCGAGCGCTTCGGCGTCGGCGAAGTGTTCGTCATCGCGGGCCAATCGAACTCGGCGAACTATGGCGAGACGCGCACGCCGTCGAAAGACGATCTCGTCAGCGCGTTCGACGGCGAGCATTGGAGCCTCGCCGCGGATCCGATGCCCGGTGTGCAAGACGGCAGCAGCGACGGCGAG
>JANOFY010000442.1:0-5342 GCA_031413895.1 Planctomycetota bacterium
CCAAGAACTCGTGCAAGGGCAAGGGCGGCTGCGCTTCAGCCGCGGCCAAGCACAGCTGCACGGGCAAGAACGAATGCAAGGGCTTGGGCGGTTGCAAGACGGGCGATGCCAAGTGCGCGGGCCCCCGCCTGCAGGTCGACACGCGCGCCGATCGCGTCGGGATTCGACTTCGCACCGGTTAGGCGCAGCGCTACCCAGCGGTTCGAGCCGTCGGCCTCGTTACGCACGAAGCGCACCTTGGGCGCCGTGCGATTGGCGATCCAGAAGTCGAGGTCACCGTCGTAATCCCAATCGACCATCGCGAAGCAGCGTGCGTCGTCGGGGAACGCGATTCCGGAAGTGTAGGACACATCCGAGAATGTCCCGTCGCCGATGTTCAGGTACATCGTGTTGGGCTCACGGCCGCTCCACGACTTCCCTTCGCGGATCAAGCGGTTCACGGCCGCCCAGCCGTCGGTGTACTCCAGCGTCAGGCTCTCGCTCAGCGGGGATTGCGACGGCACGCGTCGCCAGAAGAAGCTTCACAAGTCCTCTGGGTCGCTGTTCGTGACGAATCCATTGGTGACGTAGATGTCCTCGCGACCATCGTTGTCGATGTCGCAGAACTGCGCACCCCAGGCCCAGCGTCCCATCGCCGTGCGGCTCGGCGCCGTCACGTCCTCGAACGTTCCATCGCCTTTGTTGCGGAACAAAGAGTTCCCGTGCGCGTGATGCTGGAATTCTGCGCGGGTCTTGGCATCCGTCGTCGGCTTGAAGCGCCGCTGATACGCGACCCGTTGGCCAGCGGACGAGAACATGTTGCTGACGTACAGGTCGAGGTGGCCATCGCCGTCGTAGTCACCCCAGCTCACGCCCATCCCGGCCGAGATGTCCTCCACGCCGGCCTCGGCCGCGACGTCGCGAAAGTGACCCGCGTCGTTGCGGTACAGATTGTTCCGGCCGAAATCGTTCGCCACGTACAGGTCGAGATCGCCGTCCTCGTCGTAGTCGGCCCAACCCGCGGCGAAGCTGAACCGGCGGTTGTTCTCGTCCAGGCCCAAGGCCTGGGTGACTTCCACCAGCTTGAAGTCGCCCGAGTTGCGGAGCATCACGTTGGGCGGACCGTTGTTCGCGTCGTGGTAGGGCGAGGGCAATCCGATCGACGTTGCCGCGGTGTTGTAGCGGCACACGTAGACATCGAGCAGGCCGTCGCCGTCGTAGTCCGCCGCGGCCATCGAATAGCCGCCCTGCAGAGGGACCGCGGTCTTGAGCTCGAACTTGCCGGCACCATCGCCGCGCATGACCAGCACGGCGCGCTCGACGGCGACGAGCAAGTCCTGTCGCCCATCGTTGTCCATGTCCACGATCAGCGCGGACGTGGACTCGTCCAGCCAGTCGACGCCGGCCGCAGCGGCCACCTCGATCGCAGTCCCGTCGCGTTGGTGCTTGAAGAGTCGGTTGGGGAGGCCGCCGCCCTGACACACGTACACGTCTTCCAGGCCGTCGCCGTCGATGTCGCCGATCGCCACGCCGTTGTGCGAGTACTGATTCATGCCGGCCGCGATGTCGATGCGCGTGCACCAATCGTCGGTCCCGCGCAGGAACTGCTCCTTCCAGGCTTGCGTGTCGCCGATCACCGCCTCGGTGCAGTCCGAGAACAGTTCTCGAGGCGCGTGGTTCTCGTCGTAGCGCGTGACTTCGATCGAACGGATTCGCGGCGCCGACTTCGGATCGGGCCATTCCCAGACGACGGTCCAGTCACAGTCCTGCTGCACGGACGCTGGAAGTCCACTGGCCCAGGCCTGAAACAGGATGTCCGTGGTGAAGCGGTCGTGCTCACCGGTCTCGACACGGATGATCTTGTTCTTGACATGGATGTCCGCGCCCGGCGGGTACGCCCCCGCCAAGCCCTGCAGCGCTTTCACCAAGCCGGCCGCACCGACCAGTCTCTCGTCGTCGACGACGCCCCGCAGAACCTGTAGGCCGCCGTTGAGGAACACCTGGCTAAGTTTCGACGGACGCAGCGGCGTACACGTGAATTCGGTGGTGATCAGCTCTGTGACGGCGTCGCTGTCGGGGCTTGCGTGCCCGTGCAGCAATTCGCCGAGCTTCTTGAGCCGCTTTCCGCCCTCGCGATTCAGCGCTTCGGTGTCCCATCCGTCGACCCGCTCGTCGATTTGCTTCAGCTCGCTGTCGAGCCGGTCCGTGATGCCCGCGCCACGCTGCTCGGGCATGGCCGAGATCCCGACCGCGGGTTCGAGCGGTGGTTCGTCGCCGCTACACGCGACGACGAGCAGGACCAGCGAGAGGGTCAGCAGCGTGCGCGAAAAGTTAGCGTGTACGGTCGTCATGGATCGAGTACGGCTGAGGCGGCCTCGCGGGGTGGCGAATCGAGCCACAGATCAGGCCGCGCCGCCATCGAATCCTAGCACGGTCACGTCGGCACGACAGCAGTGAGACGTCTGCACCACAGGGCTGCGTCTGCCGAGGCGGTCAACGCACCGCCCGCGACGTTTGCAAGCGCATGCGCGTCACGATCCGAGTGTCAGCGACCGACGGGCTTCCCTCGAGCGACGCGAGCTCGCACTCGGCCGCCGACGCTCCGACCTGTGCGCGCTCGACCCCGACGCGCCGCGCGGGCCACCCCGAACAGCGCTCGCGATTCCGCGGGGGAGAGATCCGGGCCAGCACGACGGAGCTCCGGGCGCAAGTCCGCAGGTCGGGCGATCCTGTGGCGGAACGCCGCCGCGGAATCTCCAGCCGGTCTCGATCCTCTTCGTCTGGCCCCCCGACCCTTCGGCGCGCGGCCGAGATTCCGAGTGATTTCCCGGAACATCCCGGTCTGGGGCCTTGCGCAATCAGGGGGGTCAGATGATTATTAGGAACACGCATCGGATATGGCCACGCGTGGCTCGCGGTGTGTCGTGCCGTCATCTCGATGACAGGCGCACGTTCCCCCCTCTGAATGACCCATCAGGAACAGGATCCATGAAATTCACCAATACATTGAAGACTTCCTTCGCAGCGGTCGCTGTCGGCCTCGTGCTGACTGTTCCCGCGACGGCCAACAACTTCTCGGTGTCCGGTCCCGGCGCCGCCCTCGTGGACGGGTTTGGCGGCGTGATGAGCGCGGCTCTGCCTTCTCCGCTCGGCAGCTCTACCGTGCAAGTCGGTCGTAACGTGACGTCGATCACCTCGGTCACGGTCACCGGCCTCTCGCACACGTGGGTCGGCGACCTGCAGTTCGTGTTGAAGAACCCGGCCGGCGCGCGCACGAACATTTTCGTCCGTCCCGGCTTCACCGGAGCGGGCTTCGGCAGCTCGGGCGACTTCCTCGGCGGGACGTATACGTTCGTTTCGCCCCCGACCCCGGGGCTGCCCGGCGCCGGTGCTCCCGCAGCGGGGACGTACGGTCAGAGCTTCGCAACCTGGACCAACGGCGGAGCTGGCGTTTCGAACGGGGCTCTTTCGGGCGTGACCGGCGGGGCCGGCACCTGGACGCTCGAGGCCTTCGACTGGGGTGGTGGCGACACGGGCTCGTTCTCGGGCTGGACTCTGAGCGGCGAGGACACGAGCGTTGCCATCAGCTCGTTCTGCTTGGGTGACGGCACCGGCACGGCGTGCCCGTGCACGAACGGCGACCCGGGCCGCGGCTGCAAGAACTCGAAGCCGGGCGCGCCGTTTGGTGCGCTTCTGTCGGCAGTCAACGGCGTCGGTGGACCGAACCCGAGCGTCAGCGTCACCGCGAATGATCTCGGCCTCAAGGCTGAGAACATGATGGCCGGCAGCTACACGATCTTCTTCCAAGGCACCGCGAGCCTCGGCAACGGCAACCTCTCGCCGTTCTACGACGGCCTCGAGTGCGTCGGTGGCACGATCGTTCGACTCGGCCGTATCACCACGATGGGTGGCACGAACACCCTCGTCGGCGCGGCGGGCGTGGCCGGACTTTCGGCGTCTGCTCAGACCCTTCACTACCAGGCCGCGTACCGCAACTCGGTTGCGTTCTGCACGCCGGCGACCCTCAACACGTCGAACGCGTTGACCGTCAACTGGACCCCGTGATCACGGCGGGAAATTGTCCGCTCCTGAGCTGACAAGATCCGCGCCCTGAACATTGCGAGGCTGAGTTGGAAGCAGTTCCAGCTCAGCCTCGCTCGCTTTTCCGGGCCGGGCGATTCTCGATCTGGACGAGTGCGTTCAGTCCGGACGAGCGCGTGACTGGCGGGGTGAGCTGGAGCGCCCCCCGGCCGATCTCACGCGCGCGGTCATCCACATCAGGTCCCACAGCATTCGGAACGTGTCGCGGTGGATCTGGACGGTGGACGTCGTCGGATTGTCCCAATCCACTCCGACTTCCACGGTGCGATACCCCAGATGTCGCGCGAGAAGCAACGCTTCGACATCGAATGCGAACCGCTCGGTGCGCATGCGCGAGAAGATGTCCCGCGCGGCCGTCGCCGAGAAGAGCTTGAAGCCGCACTGCGTGTCTGCGATGTGAGGCAGCGCGATCGCGCGGACGAGGTAGGGGAACGTCCGTCCGAGCGCTTGGCGCACGGGATGCTGCGCACGGACGATGCGCGAGTCGGAGAGGCGGCGGGAGGCGATGACGACGTCGGGTCGTGCTGCTGAATCGAGCAACGCCGCGAATCGCTCCAGGTGATCGATCGTCGTCGAATTGTCGGCGTCCATGAACAGTGCCCACTCGCGCGTGGCGGCGAGCATGCCCGTGCGGACCGCGTGACCCTTGCCGCGGTTCGGTGCGTACGAGATCACGCGCACGGGAGGGCCGATCGAACGAGCGCTGCGCGCCGTGTCGTCGGTGCTCCCGTCGTCGACGACGATGATCTCGTGCGGGAGCTCGACGCTCGCGAGCCAAGCGCGCACGTGGGCAATGGTCGCCGATAACGTCGCGGACGCGTTGAACGCGGGGATGACCACCGAGAGCGAGCCGAGCGCGGCGGTCTTGGAGGGCACGCCGAAGATGCTACCGTCTGATGATCGTGGGCGCGGCACGAACACATGGCTAAGACACCTCCGGCCGCGAGTCGTCGCGCCCGAGCGTTACCGTCGCTTCCGCCGAGCGAGTCCGGTCGAGATCGGCGCGAATGGATCGTCGGCATCGTGGTGATGGTGGCCGCCGCCACAGTCTACTTGGACACGCTCGGCGGTGATTTCATCTACGACGACGCGCGCCAGATCGTCGGCAACAGCTTCATCCAGGACGGACAATACTTCTGGCGGGCAATCTTCTCGGACGTGTGGGCGTTCAAGGGGACGTCGGGGGGCGCGTCAGCAACTACTGGCGTCCGTCGTTCGTACTGTGGCTCATCGCGAACGTGCGCGTGTTCGGGCTCATGAGC
>JANOFY010000443.1:0-12343 GCA_031413895.1 Planctomycetota bacterium
GGTACGCCCGCTGTCCGTCGGGCGTGATCGCTCCGACGTCGCCTAGCGATTGCCACGGCAGGATGCCCACGATCGACAGAGTGTCGGGTTCCACGATCGTCAGCGCCGTGGAGCCTCGTCTCAGGATCAGCAGGAACGCGTCATCGTTCGTGACGAGCGACGCATCCGGCGAAATCGACGCGTTCATGAGGTCGATGTCGAACGGCGCGACGTTCAGCGCGACTCGGCCCATGTTTCCCAGCGCGTTGCCGACGAACGCGAATTGACTGTCGTTCGACACGGACGGTGCGACCGAATTCGCGCCCACTACCGCCACCGGAGTGGCGATGACTTGGTGGAACGTCGGGCTCGCGGGATCGATGTCCACGACGGCGAGTGAGTACGCCACCACGCCGAACCATCCGACGAGCAATCGTTTGCCGTCCGGCGTCACCGCGACGTTCGCCGAGAGGAACAGCGGCGTGTTCGGTGCGACCTGCAGCGGGATGTCGTGGAACGTCGGGCTGGTGGGGTCCGTGTCGAGGACGTACAGGATCCCCGATCGAGCGAAGTACGCGCGTTTCCCGTCCGGCGTGATCGCGATGTCCGCGATCGGGTCGCCCACGTCCAACGGAATCGTTTCGACTGCCTCACTCGTCGTGTCGATCACGTCCACGCCCGTCAAATGGCCGACGTAGGCACGCGCTCCATCCGGCGTGATCGCGAGGTCGCCGGGTTGGAACCCGACCGAGATCCCCGCGGTCTGCGTGTGGAACGACGGGCTCGCTGGGTCGATGTCGTACCGCGCAATTTCGTGTGCGTTGTAGAACGAGATCAATGCACTCGTTCCGTCCGGAGTGATCGCGATCCCGCGGGTCTCCGGATTCAGCGGCAACGTTTCCAGATCCTTGAGCTCGATGTCGACCGACGTCGTGCCGACGTTCGTCGCGGCATCCGAGACCAGGATCCAGAGCGGCTGCGCGAGTCCGAACGTGAGCTGCCAGCCGTGGATAGCGATCGTCTTCTGCGCGAGCGCGGTGACCGAACCGACCTCGAGCAAGACGCCCGTGTTCGGCGTGCCGTTGCCGCCGAGCTGAATACGGTACGTTCCATTCTCGGAACTGTGCCACGCGACCGACTGCGTCGTGAGCAAGCCGAACAGCTCCGGCGCCGGACCGACGGTCGTGACGATCGGATCCGTCGTGTCGATGACGTACGCGTGCGTGCGCACGTTCTCCTCGTTGCCCGCGGTGTCGATGCCGAAGAACTTGAGCTGTGTCGGCGACGTGTTGACTGCGATGCCCGTAATCGGGCTCGGGCCGCTCTGCGTGTTCGGATCACCAACGGCCGGTACGCTACCGTCGAGCGTGTAGTGGATCGTCGCGGGCTCGTTCGACGTCAGCTTCACCGTCTGCGCCGCAGGATAGGTACCTCCCGACGGACTCGCATTCGTAACCGGCGGCGTGACGTCGGTCGCGGGATTGCCCGAGCCATCGCCGTCGTCGCTGCTCCCGCCGCAGGACGCGCAGCACAGGGACACGAGGAAAAAGGCGCGAGCGTTCGACGAGGACAGGCGGGGCTGATGCATGTGGGCTCGATTCTAGCGGAAACGCGCGTCGGAACTTGGTCTAGCTCGCCCGCGTCCTCCTTCAAGTGCGCGCTGCCGCGCGCGTCGACCGTCGTCGCGGGCCGAGTGTGCGAATGCGAGCGGATTCGATCACGCGCGCTGTGCGAACCGTCCCACGATCAATCCCGGAACGAGCATCAGTCCCGCGACTCCGACGATCGCGGCGCCCAGCGGGAGGTCGAGCTCGAACGACGCGACGATTCCAAGGAGCGTCGAGAGGAGGCCGATGCCGCTCGCTGCGAAGTAGAAGCTCATCATCGAGCGCGCGTACGTTCGCGCTGCGAGCGGCGGCAGCACGAGGAGACCGAAGAGGAGCGTCGGGCCGAGGGTCATCGTGCCCACCGCGACGGTGAGCCCGGTGACCACGGTGAGCAGCGTTTCGAACGCCACGACGCGCTTTCTCAGCACCTGAGCCGTTTCGCGGTCGAAACTCGCGACCAGGAAGTCGCGGTGGAACACGATCACGCTCACGAGCACGAGGCCGAGTACCGCAGCGAGCGTCTCGAACTCGTGCGGGCCCACGCCCAGGATCTCGCCCTGAAGGAGCTCGTCTACGAGTGACTTTCCGACGGGCGAGATCCGGCCGAATAGATACGTCGCCGCATTCGCGATCACGAACGCGGCGGCGACGCGTCCGATCTCGCTCCCACCGCGCCGGCTGAGAAGCACGAGTGCGCCGAGGCCACCGAACGTGAACACGCCGGCCCACGCCAAGTGGTAGTTCATCGCGGCGTGCGAGTCGGCGAGCGCCGTGTCGACATCCAGTTCGCCGAGCCCGACGTGCGCGACCCACCACGGCAGCACGACGAATCCGAAGACGACGCCCGCCGTCGCGAACTGGGGCAAAGTGATGCCGTAGAAGCTCGTGCGGCGCACGAACAGGAATGCGCCGACGAGCGGGCAGACGAGGCCCGCGCACGCCGCGGCCGCGAGCGCGTAACGGAAGAGATCGAGACGATCCGCCCAGGAGACGTCCACGCGCTGGTCACCATGACGGCCCGAGCCGGGCTGTCAGGCACTCTCCTTCGCGGTCTTCGATTCGGCCGTGAACAATCGATCGAGACGCTCGGGGGCGAGCATCTCGGCGGTCTGGCCGCGCTCGACCCGCCGATCGCTCACCCATAGAACTTCGGCGGCCGCGCTGCGCACGAGCGCGAGCTGATGGCTCACGAGGAGGACCGCGACGCCCTCGCGCCGATTGAGCTCGAGCAGGAGCTCTAGGATGCCCGCTGCGGCCGCACGGTCGACACCGCTGGTTGGCTCGTCGAGCAGAAGCAGTTGCGGTTTGACCATCAACGCACGCGCGATCAGCACGCGCTGACGCTGGCCTCCCGAGAGTGACGAGAATGCGGCCGACGCCCGGTCGGCGAGGCCCACGCGCGCGAGGCAGGTGCTCGCCAGCTCACGGTCCGCACGAGGAAGACCGCGCCAGCCGCGCAAGCGTCCGTACGCTCCCATGTGCACCACCTCGTCGGCGCGCAGAGGGAAGAGCGGATCGAGACTCTCGCGCTGCGGAACATAGCCGACGGCGTCCGTGAGCCGCTCCGCCGTCCCCGTGAGCGGCGCGAGCAAACCCAGCATGCCGCGGAACAGTGTCGTCTTTCCGGCTCCGTTCGGGCCGACGACTCCCAGGAACGCGCCGGCGACGACCGTGAGATCGACGCCGGCGACGATTGGGTGACCGCCGTACCCGAACGAGGCACTGCGTAAGACGAGCAATGAGGACATCGTGTCGCGCGACGACTCTAGTCCTGGGACGCCATCGATTGGAAGGCTTGCTGGAGTCTCGTGTGGAGCGCGTCCATCATGCCGATCCACGTGTCGGTGCCGGGCAGACCACCGCACTGATTCGGAAGCTCGACGAGGCGCCAGCCCGTCTGCTGGGCGAGCTCGGCAACGACCTTGTTGTTCGACCACGTCGCGGTCGCGATCACACCGAACTTGTCGCGCTTCATGAGCGCAACGAGCTCGGCCTGATGATTGGGCGTGGGCGGGATGCCCGGCCGCTCTTCGATCGATCCCACGATGTCGATGCCGTACGCCGCCGCGAGGTAGTTGTACTCCTGGTGGTAGACGACGAGCTTCTTGCCTTTCCACTCCTCGCCGATGCGCGCCCAACGTTCGGCGGCGTCAGCGAGTTGCGTCGAGTATTCGTCGAAGTGCGTCTGGTACGCGGCCTTTGAGCCTGGATCCAGCTTGCACAGCGCCTCGAACACACGCTCGGCGATCTGCTTGCCGCCGCGCGGATCGAGGTTCATGTGCGGATTGCCCTGCGGATGGACGTCACCGCTCTTGCGAGAGACGACGCCGGGCACTTCGAGCGCGCTCCAACCCTGGGAACAGTTCACGAAGCCCGGCGCGCCGGGTTGGATCTTCCCGTTGCGCGAGTTTTCGAGGAGTCCCGGCACGAACGCCGTCTCCAGGGACAATCCGACTTGCACGAATAGGTCGGCGCGACTCATCGCGACGAGGTGCGACGGCCGCGTGTTTACTTGGTGCAGATTCTCGCGTCCGCGCGCGACGGTCGTGACCGCCACGCGCTCGCCGCCGATCGTGCGCACGATGTCTGCCAAGTCTTCGATTGTGGTGACGACCTTGAGCTTGTCAGCGGAAGCCAAGGCCGGCGCGCCGAGGACGCACGCCAGGAGCAAGACAGAGATCGAGATCAAGTTCTTCATGGGAGATTCCTCTTGGCTCACCAGTTGACGCCGTGCCCGTGGGCGCCGACGAAGACCGTGTATTGGATCGCAAAGCGCAGCGAGTCCTCGTCCGCGAGATCGCTGTCGAATGAGCTGACGTCGAAACGCAGCCGGTGGTACTCCGAGAACTTGCGCGTGTAATAGAGCTCGATCTCAGCGAGATCGGTGCCGCTGCCGTCGGCAAGTTCCGCCTGCGAATACTGTAGGCCTACGCTCTCGAAGGGACTCCACGCGAAGTCCACGAACGCGTAATAGCCGCCGACGGAATCGTCGAGCACGGCGACCGTGTCGTCTGTTGGATCGGCCGGCGTTCCTTCATCGTCGATCGCGCTGCCGTTGTCGCCCGTGTCGAAGAGGTACTCGGTGCCGAGCGTCCAACGCTTCAGTCCCGTGTCGTTCACCCAGCCGTACGTGGCATCCAGTCCCACGACGGTGTTCGAGAGACTGGTCTGCGTGTCGCCGCTGGGCTCGAACTCGAGCGAGTACTCGGGGATGAGGCGCGCGGAAGTCCCGAGCTGAAGCGTCCCGCTCTCGCCGACGTCGGAGAAACCAGTAAGACGTGCCGTGAAGTTCAAATCGCCAGCGTCTTTTCGGTCGGCAACGACTTGTTCGGCGGTCGTCGACGGATCGAAGTCGTCCGATTCTTCCGGCAAGAGGTCCGCGAACGCTCCGATCGACCAACGGATCGCGGTGGAGTCGCCGACGCCGATCCAGTGGTCCCACTGCACGCCGTCGCCTTTGATCTCGTCGCCGAGATACGTGCGCAGGACGAGCGGCCGTTCGATCGTGCGCAGCTCGTGCACGTGCGTCTGCATCTGCTTGCCGAAGTCGACGAAGAAACGGCCGGCGCGGATGGTCGAGTTGCCCCCGAGCCCGGTGTAGTGCACGGCGGCTTCCTCGATGTTCAGGCTCTCGCCGTCGGATGCCGCCACGAAGTAGGCCCACGCTTTCGGGTCGACCCACGACTGGCCGGTGAACTCGAGCGTGCGCAGCTCCAAGTCGAAGCCGTCGCCCTGCGCTTCGTCCGAGTCTACGTAGTCGCCGGCGGCATCGACGATGAACGAGAACGCGGGATTGAAGACGCTCGAGAAACGATTGGCTTGGCTCGCGTCCTGACTCGTCGAGTCAGGGGGCGGCGGATAGTTGGGCATGCCGGGCGTCTGGAACACGGCGCCTTGCGCCGCCGCCGTTGGCGAAAGTGCGGCGAGAGTCGCCGCTGTGATGACATGAATGCGCATGAGAATGATCCGGTGTTCGGTGTGCGTTGTGCCTGGGTAGGGGGCCGGACGCGTTGAAGCAGTCCGGATCGCGAGCGCAGGCTCGCGCAGCGACGGAGAACGCGATCTAGCGTTCCACGCGCGTCAAAGGCCGCGGGCTCGCGCAGCAGCGCGAACAAACCCGCGAAGGGGCA
This sequence comes from Planctomycetota bacterium, assembly GCA_031413895.1. GTDB lineage: Bacteria > Planctomycetota > UBA1135 > UBA1135 > JANLUN01. The sequence continues at coordinate 5,717 of JANOFY010000443.1, forward strand.
CGACGCTTCGGTGCGATCGCCGCACGACGCGGGCCGTCCGGATCAGACGGGCGGCGAGTGCTTGGGCGCCAAGAAGAGGCGGGAGAGCGTCGGCACTGGCGCGTGGTTCGGCGCGCACGTGCGCACGAGCAGCGGACAGTGTCTCTCCACGACCACGCGCGCCGGCGTCCACGCGACATCGCGCTCGCGCGCTTGCACGGCGACCGGGCAGTGGTCGTGCTCGTCGCCTGAATCGCCCGGCGTGGAGCTCCACCGGAAGGAGTTGTGCTCGTGCAGGGCCGAGTCGCACGCGGGTCCCGGAGCCGCGGGCGCGACATGCACCACCTCGCCGTGTTCCGCGCACACCGCGTGGCGCACGAGCGCCATGTGCAGCGAACTCGCGATGCTCCCGATGACGAACAGCACGAGCACCGCGAAGACGGGGCGCCGGGCGTACACGTAGGAAGCGCGCGGGCGGTGCATGATCGTGATCGCCGGCGAGCGCAGCCGGCCGGCGACGCATCCGATTAGACTCGCACGCGGCGCGGTGCGTCAATCGCAGACTATGGACGTACGAAAGTACCTGCGTGAAGTGAAGCAGCATGGCGTCCTGCTGCTGACCGATCTTCGGCTGCCGAGCCTCGTCCAGTGCGTCACAGGAAAGCCCGCCGTCGGATCATGGTGGTCTCATCCGCGCGGCAAGGAGATCTTTGCGGCGAGTGAAGCACTCGCCGCGCACCGCGACGTCGTCGTCGTGAAACTCCTGTGCGGCAAGGTGACGTTCGTGCATCGCCGTCTTTGGCCCGCCCTGTGGTCGATCGCCACCGCGCGCGACCCGTGGCAGACGGACGGGCTGTCGAAACCGGCGGTAGCGCTCCTTCGACGAATCGACGACGAGGGGGAGCTCGCGGACGAATCGTCGATGGCAACCACGCGTGACGTCGATGAGCTCGAAGCGCGCCTGCTCGTCCACGCGCGACAGGTGCACACCTCGCACGGACGCCACGAGCGCAGCTTGCGCGGCTGGGATCGGTGGGCGCACGACGCGCAGTTCGAGCCATCCGCGATGACACCGCTGGACGCGCGCGCCGAGTTCGAGGCGGCGGTTCCGGCCGAGCTCGCGAGCGCCGTACTCTGGCCGTGGAGCGCCGCCACTCTGCCAGCGAAACAAGTCAAACGGCGTCGATAGCAGCTGCCGCGCAGTCGAATCGTCGGTCTCGGAAATGCAGACACCGCCGCGGAGCACGAGCTCCGCGGCGGTGTCCTTGCTAACGGTGGCGAACTGACGCTCAGCGCGCCGCCGGCACTTCGAAGATGCGGATCGTGCCGCGCTTGTCGGCGGCAGCCGTCACATCCGCATCCCCGCCGACGATGACCGTGCGGCCGTCGGTTTGGAAGGCCGTCGCGGTGTTCGCGTACCGATACGGAGCGAACTCCGCGATCATCGAGCCTGAGGCGGGATCGAACGCGATCACGCGGTGCATGCTGGCCGCCACGGCGCGCTTGCTATCCGGCGAGATCGTGACGGCTTCGACCGGCTCGCGCAGCTCCGTGAAGCGCTTGAGCTCTTTCTTCGTGGTGAGGTCCCAGAACGCGACGGCCATGTCCGCGCTGCCGCTGATCGCGAACTTGCCCGACGGATCGACCGCGATCGACTTGATGTCGGCGGTATGCGCCGCGGGGAACACATGCAGCGTCCGGCCCGTGCCCGGCTCCCAAACGCAGATCGTCCTGTCCTTGCCGCCGCTCACGATCACCGAGCCCCTGGCGTCCGACGCAACGGAGGTCACGCCCGCGGTGTGCCCTGTGAACGTCACGAGGTTCTTGGTCGGCTCGTTCGTGGGATTCCAGATCAGGATCTCGCGCCCCGAGCAGGTGAGGACGCGCGTGCCGTCCATGTTGACCCACACGCACGTGACGTCGCCCGGGAAGTCGCGTTTCACGATCTCTCTGCCGGTGGCGGCTTCGAACAGGCGCGCGGTCTTGTCGCTACCGGCGGTTGCGACGTAGCGACCATCCCCGGAGATGGCGACCGCCGGGACCGGCCCGGTGTGTCCGCGGAAGACGCGCTCTTCCCTGCCGGTCGCGAAGTCGAGCATGCGCACCGCGCCGTCCGCGTCCGCGACGACGACGTACTTGCCGTTCGGGGAGACGACGAGCGCGTGCGACTTCTTGCCTTGCGGCTCGATCACGCGCACGGCGGGCAGCGGCGCGGAGCGGACGACGGCGGCTTCCGTCGTGCTTTGCGCCGTCTTGGTGGGCGCCGCGGTCGCGTCCTGGGGTTGGAGGGGTGTTTGCGCGATCGCTGCGGGCACGAGCGCCGCACAGAGCGCGGCCAGGGCCAGCGATCCGGACGAGAGTTTGAAGCGAGACATGAGTTTCCTTCTTGTGAGGTTTGGGAAGGGTTCACCTTCCGCGAGAGAGATGGATCCGTTCTTCACGCCGAACTCGCGGCTCGCGAGCTCGCATCGGCGCCGGTCGTCACACAGGACGGACAGAGCGCGAACATTATGCAAGAGGGACTTGCACGCCGCGATGGAAGGGATCTGGCGCCGATCCCCGCACGATTCCCAGTCGGAGGAAAACGGACGCCGCTACCTGGATGAAAAACACAGATGCGACCGCGTGGTGCTCGCGATCGCGGCGCTGGGTACGTGAATGTCTGTAGTTAGGGAGCGTCCGGTGGCGCCACCAAGAGATCGACGCAAGCGACGCCCCAGCCACTCCCATCGACCTTCGCGAGCTTCACGCCGCGCGTGGGCGGCTTCTCGAGCGCGAGCGAGAGCATCTCGGGCATGCGTGCGCCGGAGGCCGTGTCGGCCGCACCACCGCGCAGCGTCGCGACCCTCGTCATGGGTTGAAAGTCGGCCGCCTCGCCCGTCGCGATGACGAGATAACGATCGCGCATCGGACGCGTGAGATTCCAATCCTTGTGCGCCGTCACGTTGACGGAAATGCGCTGACTCTCGCCCGCGGGGAGCACCTTGTCCTGCTGGCCACCGAGCGGCCAGATCAAATTGCGACCGCGATCTTCCGCGACCGAGAGCACCGAGATGTAGGCGTCGCGCGGGCTCGTGTTCTCGACCACCAGGACCGCGAGGCGTAGATCGGCGGACAGCGCGCCGGTTGCGCGATACTCGCTGCTACGCGCGCCGGTCTCGAGGCGCGGCTTGGCATCGTGGACGTGAGCGTACCGCCCGGCTTCGACGAACTGAGACAGCTCGGCGGGCGTGGGCGATTCGAAGCGCGCAGAGACGTGCAGCGTGCCCGGGTCGTTCGCGAGCGCGAAGAGCGCGCGATAGCGCAGCTCCTCGCGCAGCTGTGCCTCGAGCTCGCTCACGAAGGCGGCGCGGTCTGCTTCCGCGGGAGCGGCGTGCTGCCACAGGCGCAGCCCTTCCGGGGTGAAGAGTGCGACGCCTCCGCCCTCGCGATCGGTCGCGAGCAGGAGGTCGGACCGCTGTGCGTCACCCGTCCCCGGACGGGCGCGTTCGCTGCCCTGGAACCAGGAAGCGATGCGCGCACTCTCGAAGTGCACCGCGAGCGGAGATTGGCCGAACGGCCGCGATTCCTCCACGGCACGCAACGCGGCATCCAGCGCGCCGTTGATCGGAGCGGACTCCCACTGTGCGAAGCTCGACTGCGCGCCGACGCGCACGACCGACGCGGTCCCCAGGCGCGATTCGCTCGCACCGTCGTAGATCGCGACGCGCGATCCGACGCGCAGCCCCAGCATCGAGCCCGCGTCGATGTGGAGCTCCTGGCTCGGGAGCGTACGCGCCAAGAACCCCGCCGGACGAGCGCGGAAGCGCGCGCCGAAGAGCTCGCGGTCGAGCGCGCCTTCGCTCCACACCGTTTGGGCAGGAATCTGAGTCGAGAGTCGCACCGCGGCTTCGTAGGCGAGGCTGCGGTAGGACGCCCTCGGCTGCGCGTTCTGAAGGCACTGGGTCAGGAAAAACGTCAACGCGCCGTGCGACTGCACCGTGCCCTGTGCATCTTCGGTGTCGATCTCCTGCGCGAGTTGCGCGTCACTGCACGCCGAGATGTGCACGTAGCGATCGGGCTCGACTTCGTGCGTGCCGTCGTCTTCGCGGAGCGCGACGTCCGCCGGCCAGAACGTCGAGCGCAGGCGCTCGAAGTCGAGTGGCCTCGAGCCCTCGTCGCCAGCGCGGATGCGCGGTTCGAACGGCCGGTGTACTCCACGCGTGCTGCCGCCCGAATGGCACGAATCGGTCACCACCGTGACGCGCGGTGTAATGCGCGTCAGCGCGTAGAGGAGCGAGCGCATCTCGTCGTCGGAGAAGTCGAACGCGCCGTCCTCGCCGCCGGCGCGGCTGTCGTACGCGACGAACGTCGACTCCTTCCCGCCGCGCTCGGCGAGCTTCGAACCCGAGAGGTCGGGAATGCGCGAGCCGTGACCGGAGAACCAGAACAGGACCTCCGTATCCTTCCCGGCCCGAGCGATCAGCCATTCGCGGAACGCGCGCACGATGTTCTCGTGCGTCGCTTCGGCGTTCGTCAAGACGAGGATGTCGCCCGGCGGGAAGTCGAATCGACTCTCGAGCACGTTGCGGACGAGCTCTGTGTCGCGCACGCAGCCGGCGAGCTTCTTGAAATTCGCGGGCGTCCCGGGCGCGTACTCGTCGATGCCGACGAGGAGCGCCAGCTTTTCGGCCGGACCGCGCTGGGTATCGAACGCGAGTCGGTGGGAGCTCGGCGCGCCGGCCGAGCTCGGTGACGCGGCGGACGGCTCGATCGCGACCGCACCGCCGCGTGCGCCGTCAGCGCCGCGCGTACGCGGGGCTCCTGTCGCGCCGTCACGCGCGCTCGTGCACGCGGCGACCAGCACGGCGGTGAAGGCGGCGAGCGCGCCGAGTCGTTGGGTGATATGCATTGGATAGGGTCGAGCGTCGGGCCGGGATCCTAGCGCCCCGGCTGGCCAGCGTCTTTGGACACGGCGTTCTTCGTCCCACGACTGTCAGGGGATTGCGCAAGGTTCTGGAACGCGCGTCGTGGCCGTGATTGCGCATGCACTCGGCGGGCCGTTTCCTCTTACCATTCCTGTGGCTCGCGGAATCGAATGCAGCATGCGCGCGGCCTCGTACCGCGATCGGATCGAAACGATGGATGTCGACAACGGGCGGACGGGCGGAAGCGCAGAAGATCTGGCGGCCGAGTACGTGGCGGCACGCGCGGGCGGAGAGCCGGCCGAGCTGGCGCAGTTCCTCGCGCGCCTCACGACCGATGCGGAGCGCGAGGAATTCCAGGCCCTCGTGCGCCAAGCCGAACGCGCCGAGCGCTCGCTCCCGCGCGCGCTGAATCCCGGGACCAAGATCCGCGGCCGCTACCGGATCGTCGCCGAGATCGGATCCGGGGGCATGGGCCGAGTGTTCGCCGCTTTCGACGAGGAGCTGCAGCGCAAGGTCGCGGTGAAGGTGCTGTCCGCGCTGAACGCGGGCCAAGCCGATCGCGAGGAGATGTTCCTCAAGGAATCGCGCCTGCTGGCTGCGTTGCAGCACCCGAACATCGTCGCGGTGCACGAAGCGGGACGCGACGGCGACCTGACGTTCATCGTGATGGACCTCGTCGACGGCACGTCGCTGGCCGAGGTGATCGCGCGCGCGCGCGCCGAGCTCGAGCCGCGTGCGTCGAACGGGGCCATCAGTCCGCGAGAAGGCGCTCTGCTCGAGCGCGCGATCGCGAAGAAGCAGCCCGATGGTCGACCCAACTTGATCGTCCCGCGTGATTGGTACGCCACCGTGGCACGGGTGATGCTCGAGCTCGTGCGTACGCTCGAGGCCGCGCACAGCCAAGGTGTGCTGCACCGCGACATCAAACCTGGCAACGTGATGCTGCTCGGCGGCGCGAGCCCGGTCGTGCTCGACTTCGGTCTCGCCGGCAGTATCGACACGAAGGCGGGCAACGTGACTCAAGGCCTGTACGGCAGCGTCGCGTACCTCGCGCCCGAGCAAGCGCGCTCGCAGCAAGTCGGGATGGACCCGCGTACGGACGTGTACCAGCTGGGCCTGATCTTGTACGAGCTGCTCACGCTACAACGCACGTTCCCCGGCAACGCGATCGGCGAGGTGCTCGAGAAGATCCGCCTGGGCGAGATCAAGTCGCCACGCACGCGGAACGCGGCGGTTCCGCGCGATCTCGACGCGATCTGCATGATGGCGCTCGAGCTCGCGCCCGAGCGACGCTACGCGACAGCGCGGGAGCTGCGCGAGGACCTCGATCGATACGTCGACGGGCGCGAGATGCCGCTCGCGATGCGTTCGAGCAAGATCCGCGCGGTGGCGCGCAAGACGCGTTACACGCTGCGCAAGCACCCGCTCGCGGCGTCGATCGTCGGGGCGCTCATCGTGGGCGGCCTGGGCGCGCTCGCGATCCCCACGCGCGATCCCGGACTCCTAACTCCGTTCTACCGCCTCAACCCGGACAAGGGACTCCTGTCTCGGCTCTCGACGAAGAACCTGAAGGTCTACCCGGGCGAATACCTCGCGAAGGAAGTGTCGAGCATCGGCGCGCCCTGGGTGTACACACTCTCCGTGTACGGCTCGGAGCCCGGCCAGCGCTTCGTCTGCCCGTACCGCACCATGACGAGAGAGGACCTCCTGCGCGACGAGAAACAGGAGGGACCCTGGGGTC
>JANOFY010000444.1:0-3122 GCA_031413895.1 Planctomycetota bacterium
CAGATCCTGCCGCACACCGTCCTCGAGGTGGACGCTCAAGGCGCGATCACACCGACGGTCGTCTCGATTCGCTCGAACGAAGATCTCTTGAAGAACGTCAACGCGTTCAATCCGATCCGTCCGGTCCAGCAATTTCCGACCAACGCGATCCTGCCGAGCAACTTGCCCGGGAACCACTTCATCTACGCCACGTTCGATCGCGACATCGACATCACGACGGTGCTCGATCCGTCGCCGCTGGCGCAGAGCAACTCCGGACTCCTCGGGACCGTGACGCTCGTCGCCCTGGATCCGTCGGGTGGAACCACCGCGGCGATCCCCGTGCGCGCGTTCATCAATGGCTTCACCTACGCCGGCACCCCCGATCCCCTGACGCAGCAATTGCCGTTGCAGCACTGGGTCGAGCTCGTCAATGGCGTTCCGCAACTCGCAGTCGACGGCCAAGTCGAGGGCGTCGGTTTCCCGGGCAGTCCGGGCTACGAGTACACGGGCTCGGCCGAGCTCGTCAGCACGCGCTCGATCGTGCTCGTGGCGGACTCCGACGACGACCTCACGACGCTCGAGAAGTTCCCGACCGGCAAGGAGATTCGCCTGAGCATCTCGACCGGCGTCAAGGGAACGAACGGCAAGAACCTGAAGCGCCCGGCGCTCGCGTGCACGACCGTCGGTCCGGACACGATCAAACCGGAAGTCTCCACCACGCCGCCGCCGTCGATCTCCGCGCTCGTCACACCGGGGCAGGGCGACACGGACGTCGATCCGCTGACGAATGTCCGCATCCAGTTCACGGAGCCGATCCAGCCGCTGAGCTTGGGTTCGATCCAAACCACCGCGGCTCCTGATCTGAGCGCCGCGGTGTTCCTCGAATTCGGTCCGTCGGGCGGCACCGTCAAGGTGCCGTTCACCGTGACCGCCGTCAGCGTGTACGACCTGACGACGTTCGATCTCGTTCCGGCGTTCCACTTCCCCGGTGAGGGCCCGAGCGACTTCGAGTGCGGTCTGTTCAACAAGGTCACGGTCACCGTAAACCCGAACCAGTTCCGCGACCTGACGGGTTCGATCAATCAGTTCGGAGCGACCACGAACTTCTTCACCGGCGAAGGTCCCGGTGTCGTGAACGCCCCGGTGACCCCGGACACCGTTTACGTGGGGCGCGCGGGAGCACAGCCCGGTCTCTCCGTCGTCGACTTGAACGGCTTCGGCGCGTCGACCGGAAACCCGCTCTACAACTCGATCTTCGGGCCGCAATCGGAAGGGCTGTCGAACTATCCGAACAACCCGAACGTGAGACTCCAGGGCGCGTTGCTCCGTCCGACGCTCCAGCCGGGTCAGTGCACGATCAACGGCGGTTCAGCGGGCGTGTTCACGCTGACCAAGGACAGTTCGCTGAGCGACCTGCTGATTCGCGCGCCGGACATCACCTCGGTCGGTGACATGATGCTCGGCCACGCGCTCGATTCGACGTTCAACAACGGACCGTCGCCGTTCGGCTGCCAAGCGGGCGGTGGCGCGCTGTGCACTCTCGACGGACAGAAGGTGATCAATCCCGTCCAGAACGGAACCTTCACCGGCAACACGTCGAACACGCTGACGCCCGTGCCGCTCTTCAACGGCGGCAACAACGGCATCGTGGGATACGGCGCCGAGAATCTCATGTGCTGGGCGCCGCACCCCAACCCGCCACCGCTCGTGTTCCCACCGCTCTGCGTCTCGCCGTACATCGGCGGACAAGAGCCGACGTCGATCGACACCTTGTTCACCTTCGGCGGCACCGCGCTCACGGGCCTCGCGAACCTGCTGGCTCCCGGCGATGCGTTCGGACAGCCGAGCGGCTTCAACCCTCAGCCGCCGAGCGGTCTGCTAACGCCGGAGCAGAACGCTTTCTTCCAGGCTCCGTCGAGCGGCCCGACGACGATCGCGACCTGCCAGTCGTACATGATCCGCCAGCAGATCGGTCAATACCTGTACGTGATCGACCGGGGGCGTCGCGAGATCGTGGTGGTCAACAGCAACCGCATGACGGTGATCGATCGCATTCCGACCCAGGATCCAACCACGCTTGCGATGTCGCCCAACCTGGACTTGCTCGCCGTCGTGAATCAGGTCGGCAACCTCGTCTCGTTCATCGACATCGATCCGAACTCAGCGTCGTTCCACACGGTCGTTCAAGAGACCGTGACCGGGAATCGGCCGCGCGGGATCGCGTGGGATCCGGGCAACGAAGACATCCTGGTCTGCAACGAGGCCGACAACACGGTCACGGTCATCAGCGCCGCGACGGGCGCCGTTCGAAAGGTCGTCGGCGCGCAACTCAACCAGCCGTTCGACCTCGCGATCACGCCGCGGCAAGTCTGCTGGGGCTTCGCGCGGAACGTGTACTTCGCCTACATCCTGAACCGCAGCGGTCGCGTGGCCGTGTACGAGTCTGGACCGAACACCGTCAACGGTTGGGGCTACGACGACGTCGTCGGCATCGTGCCGCAGACGTTCCGCAATCCCAAGGCGATCCAGGCCGACCAGGTCGACCTGCGTTCGGCGGTGTGGATCGCGCACGAGGGTCCGCTTGACCCCGCGACCGACGCACCCGGTCCGCTGGGGGTGCCCGCGCTGTCGAAGCTCGTGGTCGAGAGCGGCCTCACCGGCTTGATCTTGCTGAACGTCACCCTGGCGCTGAACCCGCAGTTCCGCGACATGGCGTACGGCGTCCAAGTGTCGATCGGCGGCGACATCCTGTCGGGATTGCCGGCCGACATCGCGTTCGACAACCTGCGCAGCGTTTCCGGTCTGCCAAACTTCGCATCCGTGTACAGCGCGGCGGCTCCGGTTCCGATCAACGGCAAGAACATCGTCCGCGGCGGCTGCCCGGGGATCTCGAACACGAGCGAACCCCGCTTCCTGTTCGCCGCGATCACCACGCCGACCCAGGGTGACAGCGTGATCGACGTCATCCGCATCGACGGCAACTTCCAGCGCTTCGACACGAACGTTTTTCAACCGGGTACTCAGTCGATTCCTGCGCCTGACGTACGAGTCGTGATGGATTACTTCCGGCAGTAGCCGGCGGCTCGAGCCGCATTCATGCGCGCGAGCGATGCGTTAGGAATGGCCGCGCCAACCATGCC
>JANOFY010000445.1:0-4850 GCA_031413895.1 Planctomycetota bacterium
GTAGGGAATCTCGCTGACGACCAGGATCTCCCTGGTGCCCTTTTCCTCGACCGTGATGCAGGCGCGCACGCGCACCAGGCCGCGGCCCGTGGCGTAGGCCTGATGGATGCCGCTCTGGCCCATGATGATCCCGCCGGTCGGGAAATCGGGGCCCTTCACGATCTCGCACAGCTCGGGGATCGTGATCCCCGGGTTGTCGAGCACCGCTCGCATGGCCGTGCAGATCTCGCCCAGGTTGTGCGGCGGCAGGCTGGTCGCCATGCCGACCGCGATGCCTTCCGAACCGTTGCAGAGGAGGTTCGGGAAACGCCCGGGCAGCACGACCGGCTGCGTGCGCGTGCCGTCGTAGTTGGGCTCGAAGTCGACGGTCTCCTTGTCGAGGTCCGCCATCATCTCGACGGCGATCCCGCTCATGCGCGCTTCCGTGTAGCGCATCGCGGCCGGCGGATCGCCGTCGATCGAGCCGAAGTTGCCCTGCCCCGAGATCAACGGGTAGCGCAGCGAGAAGTCTTGCGCCATGCGCACGAGCGTCGGGTAGATCACCGCTTCGCCGTGCGGGTGATAGTTGCCGGACGTGTCACCGGCGATCTTGGCGCACTTCCTGAACTTCGCGCGCGGCGTGAGGTTCAGGTCGTTCATCGCGACCAGGATGCGTCGCTGCGAAGGCTTCAGACCGTCGCGCACGTCGGGTAGTGCGCGCGAGTGGATGACCGAGAGCGCGTACGTGAGGTACGACTCCTTCATCTCGCGCTCGATGAAGCGCGGCGTGATTTCGCCTGCGGGCACGGGGGGGGTGATTCGGTCCGTTGAACTCATACCTTGCGTTCGCTGTCAACTCGTCTCGGGTGTGCACCGGCTCGATCGTTGCTCTCGCTGGCTCGATCGGCGCTCTCGCTGGCTCGATCGGCGTCGGTCGCCGACGGAATCGGCGTCGGTCGGTGGTACGGCGCGATCGAGACGTCGCGCTCGCCCTCACCGCACGCGGCGGGCCTCTCCGCGCGCAGAGCGCGCACGCTCAAACGCGCCGGCGACTCGCACCCGCACTCGGTGATGATGTGCTCGACCAGGTCGAGTGGTGTGATTTCGAAGCACTGCGTTTCGAGCCGTACGTTCTCCGGTGCATCGTCCCACAGGAGCCATGTGTCACGCTCGGGCCAGTTCGGTAGAGCGAGCTCCCCCGCGGGCATCAACTTGTCGCTCGTCGCTAGGAGCTGCACCGGCACTTCCCGCCGAACGGCTTCGTCGAGCAGGCTCCGCGTCCCGACGCGACCGAGGAACCCTTCAGCACCGATCGCTTCTGTTCCGAGCCACACGCGATCCGCGCGGTCGAGCGCGTCAATCAACGCGGCGTCGTAGCAGATGCCGACCGCGAGACCTGACCGCGAGAGTCGATGCGCCATGCGTCGTCCCTCGAGCGTGGGCAGGCCCTCGCACACGAGAACCTGGGGCTGCTTTCCGGCTCGCCACGCGGCTTCCAGCGCGACGGCGACCGTGTTCGAGTAGGCATTGAGCAGGACGAGCTCGCGTGTCTCGAGAGTCGCCACGGCGTGCGCGCCCAGCGCCGTGCGGCTCGCGAGGCGGCGACCGGACGCGAGCGGTGCGCCGTTCCACGGCCTTTCGCTCGCATCGGAACAGGACGCCGACGCGTTGGATTCGAGCGCGCCCGAGTCAAAGGCGGGCGCGACATCGGCCTCGCGCGTGCATAGCCACAGACCGAACTCCTCGGCCAGGTACTCGCGCGCCTCGTCGGGGTGCGACGCTCGACCCTGATGCCAGGCGCCGCGCACCGTGTCGAACCACACTGCGGCGGGACCGCGCCAGCCCTGTTCCGCGTTCCACTCTGCGAAACCCTCTTCGAGTTCGCGTGCAGCGGCACTCCACGACCAGCGGTCGGGACGCTCCAGAAGCCATTCGAGGGTCACCCGCGCGGTCTCGAGCACCAAGGCGTCCGAGGACGCAGCACGGTCGAAAGCGATCTCGTGGAGGCAGTCGGCGAGCGAGCCCTTCGACGTGGGCAGCGGGACGTTCGAGTCTGCTGCGGCGGTCCAGGTGCCCGTCGAACCCTGATGCGAAACACTCTGCGCAGGCATACGGAACGGCGTTCTGAGCTCACGATTATCCGTGCACGGAGGGCTCGAATCCAGACTGCCTTCCCTATTTAATTAGCCTGGGCGTCTTGGTCGATACCTGCGCGCACGCGCGACCGGCCGAAACGCTCTGCCACTTCGCCCCAAATGTCCACCGCCGACGTCTCTGTACTCGCCCGCGCTTTGGGTCGCATTCCCTCGGGACTGTACGTCGTCACGACGTTGCGGGCCGACGAACCCGTGGGCTTCGTCGGCTCGTTCGTGATGCAGATGGGGTTCGAGCCGCCGACCGTGTGCATGGCTGTCGGGCGGACGCGGCCGCACCTCGCCGACCTGCGCAAGTCCGGTCACTTCGCGCTGTCCATCTTGGACAAGCAGGCGTCGGGGCTGATGGCGCCCTTTTTCAGGAAGCTTCCTGATGGGGAGTCGCCTTTCGACCAGTTGCGGCTGATGCCGACGGCGCTCGGCGTACCTGTGCTGGCGGATGCACTGGCCTGGCTCGCGTGTCGAGTCGTCGGCGAGCACGAAGCCGGGGACCACATCGCGGTCTTCGGCGAGGTGGTGGAAGGGGCCCTGCTGCGCGAGGGCGATCCGACCTGCCACCTGCGAAAGAACGGCCTCGGCTACTGAGCCGAGGCCGCGTGTCTCGCTCGCCGCGGCGACCGAGCTCAGAGGAGAGGAGCTGACGGCGACGAATCTGGATCCGCGCCAAGATCGGCGCGCGCGTCAGCGCTTCGTCCCGTTCGCCACGGCTGCCGCCAGGTCGTCCTCCCAAGCGCGGTAGAGCTCGGGCGGAACGAGATCGCGCGGATCGAGATCGGTCGCGGCCAACGCTTCCCCCATCACGGCGAGGGCGCTCTCTCCGCGCAGACCGCCGAGCGCCAACCACTCGACCGCAGCACCCACGTCGCCGCGTCGCAAGGCCGAACGCGCTTCGCGTTCGAGCACCGCACCGTCGTGCGCTCGGTCCGGCAGCGTCGCTGCGCGATCGACGAGCGCTCGCACGTCGGCGTCGAGATCGGTGGCCTGGCCCGCGAGCGCTGCCGCCGATGTGTAGCGTCCGAGGCGCAGGTCGACCTCGATACGATCGCGGTCGAACGTCCGCCACATCGAGTGAAGGTGCAAGCCGACGGTCACGACGAGCAGTGCGCATCCCAGCCACATCCACGCGCGCAGTTGTCCGTGAAGGCGTCGCGCGACGCCTGGATCCTGCGCGCTGCGGTCGAGAAAACGCACGCGGTCCGAGATGCTGAAGTGTCGCCAGCTCGCGACGTCGCGCAACCTGCCGCCAATGCGCTCCAGCGCACTGATCAACGCTGCGCGATCGCCGAGGAGCTCGAGACTGTAGAGATCCGCTTCGAGCTCACAGCGTCGCGACACGAAGCTGAAGAGCACGATCCAGATCACCATCACGACGACGACGGTCGTCGCGGAGAGCCACTCGTCTTCGGGAAACACACGTTGCGCGAATAGATCGGCGCCCATGAAGAACGCCAGCGCCCACACGATGAACAGCGGCACGTGGCGTCGCGCCGCGTGGCCGATCTCATGAGCGAAGACCGCCGCGAGCTCCCGCAAGTCGAGCTGCGCCAGGAGTGCGTCGGAAAACACGACGACGCGGTTCCTGGCATTCACGCCGATGATCGCCGCGTTGGCGGTCAGGTGGCCCGTGTTCCACACGAGCAGCGCTCGACAGCGAAAGCCGGCGCGGCGTGAGACCTCGAGACACACGTCGCGCTGTAGCCCCGGAGCGAGAGGTCTGGTGTCCCATGTGTTGCGCAAAAGCGTCGGCAGCGCGAGCGCCATCACGGACAGGAGCAGCGCAGCGAACGCGCTGCCGTACAGACCGACCTCTTCGATGTTGATGCGCAACGGCTCGCTCCAACCGACGGTCGACGCGATCGTGATGTACGCGGCGACGGGAAGAATCGACGACGCGAACATCCGCACCTGAAAGTTGCGCCAGCGATTGGATTCGCCGCGCGAAGACTCGGCCATGCGCGCTCGCGCATCGATCGCGAGCAGTTCGAAGAAGACGAACGGCACGCCGACGAGCAGGAGACCGACGTGCGGCCAGTCGAAGAGCGAGACCTCGTGACCGACGAGCTCGGACACGATCTCCCTCCAACCGAAGAGCGCGAGCGCGGCGAAGTACAGAACCGGCGCGCATCCGTGCAGCGCGCGGAATACGAATTGGCTGGACGCGAACTTCCCGCGCATGAACAGCGCGCGCGCGAGTGCGCCGAGCAGATGGGGCACGGCGCAGCTCGCGAGCAGGAGCGGCGCCGATCTCCAGCCGGTCGACACGCCGCCCTCGGACAATCCCACCGCAGCCAGGGCGAGCACGATGTGCAGCAGGTATCCCATTGACTGTCGACCGTGATCGAACTTGCGCGCTGATGCGCAGCGGGACGCCGGATCCTCAGCCGGCTCCGGTCGGCCGAGCGCGTTCGTTCACGATCGTCGTCGCCGATGTCGTCGGGCCGGCCAAGGCCGCCGATGCAGTCGGGTTCCTCGGAGCCGGCGGCGTCGTCGGAGCCGGCCACTCGCCCACTCCATGCGCTTCCACCGCGCCGCTGAGCAAGACGCCACCGTAGCCGTCGCTCTGTACATCCAGAATCCCACCGCGCAGATGGAGCCGCACCGGCCAGGTGGCCAGGCCGCGCCTCACGGCCACGACCGCCGCGGCGCACGCGCCGCTTCCGCACGCCGCGGTTTCACCGACGCCGCGTTCCCACACGCGCAGGTGGAGCGCGTCGTCGC
>JANOFY010000446.1:0-3126 GCA_031413895.1 Planctomycetota bacterium
CGTCGCCGGCGGCTCTCGGCGCGTTCTCTTGGATGGACGAGGATTACGGAGGCGAGGTACGTGCGCTCGCGAAGTTCGGCTCGCTCTACGCGGCCGGACGATTCGAACAAGCCGGGACGACGAACGCCAACTCGATCGCGCGTTACACCGGCTCAGGGTGGGCCCCGCTCGGGCTGGGAGTCGAGCTCTATCCGGGGCAGCTCCCCGCGTGGGTTCGCGCTCTCGTTGTCTTCGACGACGGCAACGGTGAGCAGCTGTACGCCGCGGGTGACTTCCGTCGAGCGGGCGGAGTAACCGTTCCCGGGATCGCGCGCTGGAACGGCTCGTCGTGGTCGAGCGTGGGTTCGCCGCCCGTCCCGATTGGGTCGGGCTGGTCGGCCCTCACCGTCTTCGACGATGGTTCGGGGATCGGTCTAGTCGGCGCGGTCGGCGGCAAGATCCTGCGCTTCGATGGCTCCGGCTGGTCGATCGTGAGCTCCGGGGCGAACGAGATTCATTCCCTGACGGAGTTCGACGACGGCACGGGTCCCGCGCTGTATGCGGGCGGCGCATTCACGTCGATCGACGGCGTGAAAGCGAACCGTGTCGCGAAGTGGAACGGGACGAGCTGGTCCGCTCTCGGCGGCGGCATCACCTCGGCGCCGTCGTCGTACACGAAAGCCGTGCACGCGCTCGCGAGCTACGACGACGGCTTGGGCAACGGTCCGGCACTCTTCGCGGCAGGCTCGTTCGATCGCGCGGGTGGCGACGTCGTGGAGGACATCGCCGCCTGGCGGCGGTGCACGTTCGCCGGCACGCCGTACTGCTTCGGTGATGGCTCACTCGCGACGCCGTGTCCGTGCGCGCTGCCGAACACGGTCCCCAGTCCCAGTGGTGCGGCCGATGCGGGCTGCGCGAACTCCTCCAACTCGAGCGGCGCGAGATTGCGCGCGTCGGGCACGACGAGTCCCGACACCGTGCGTTTGCACGGATCGTCACAGACACTCGCGGGCTACACGATCTTCATCGCGGGGAACGGCACCGAGGTCGGCGGCGTCGCCTATCACGACGGTGTCCGCTGTGCCGGCGGGACCTTCTTGCGGATCGGTGCGCAGAATGCGACTGGTGGGACGACGGTGTATCCAAACCTCGCGCTCGGGTTCACGCTTCCGCTGCACGTCGTGAGCGGGGTGACGCCGGGATCCGGACAGACGCGCTACTACCAAGCGCTTTACCGCGACGCGACCCCGGGATTCTGCAGTGCCGGTACGCTCAACCTGACGAACGGCGTCGAGATCGTCTGGTAGCGCTAGGCGATCGCCCGGACCTTCACCGCTCTCGAGGTCGATGATCTCGATCTCGAGCTTCGTCTCGCCGCGGAACGCGTTCCACTTCGGCTCGTAGACCGCGTGAACGGGCTTGCTCATCGCGAGCTCGCCCGCGCGGCGCGCCATTCCGAACACCAGCGCGTGACCGCCGTACTTGATCATGTAGCGACTCTGCTCGCTCTCTTTCGCTGCTATGATTCAACAGTCCCTCCATGCTCCCCCCGCACACGAGGCGCAACACCGCGAAGCGGTGGCTCGTCACTCTCGCCGCGCTCGTGGCTGGCTGCTTCGTCGCGGAGTTCGGCTACCGCTGGCGGCGGTCCCTGCAAGGACGACCCTACGATTGCGTCGCGGCCGCTCGCGCGCTGGCCTCGCTCGCCGGCCAATTCACAGCGCCGGTGAAACGGACCGACGCGCGCGAGATGGCCGAAAACGCGGTGCCCGGAGGCCCGGACGGCAATCGCGTCGTGCTGCACCCCTATCTTGGATTCGACGTCGCTCACGATGGAGAGTTCCTCGAGGACGTGCAGGCGTGCGGCGCGCGCGAGGATTCGCCGAACCGCTTCGACGTCCTCGTGCTGGGCGGCTCCGTCGCGCAGACCCTGGGAGAGCAGAACTGCCACATCTTCCTCGATGCGCTGAGCACCGAACCGCGCCTCGCCGGCGTCCCGATCGCGGTGCACTCCTACGCGCGCGGCGGCTTCAAGGAGCCGCAGCAGATGATCGCGCTCGCGTACCTGTTTTCGCGCGGGTTCGACTGCGATCTCGTCGTCGTGGTGGACGGCTTCAACGAGGTCGCGCTCGGGAACTACAACGCGCAGCACGACAGCTCGCCGCTCTTTCCGTCGCTGAGGCACTGGGCGTACTTGACGGGCACGGGCCTCGGCGATCCGGCGACCATCGACCTGCTCGTCGAGCTGCGCACTACGGAGCATCGCACGACGCGGCTCGCGCGCGTCGCTCAGCAGCTCGGCTGCGACAGAAGCGCCGTGCTCGGAGACCTCGCGCTGGCCGTGCTCGAGCCGATGCGCAGCGACAGCGTGGCGCTGCACCAGCGCTTCGCCAGCGCCATGCAGCTCGACGCCCGCACGTCGCCGACGCTGCACGGCCACGAGTTCCCCGCCGACGTGGCGGCGCGCTTCGACGGGATGGTGACGAGCTGGGCGCAATCGTCGGTGTCGATGGACGCGATGTGCCGCGCGCGCGGCATCGCGTTCCTGCACGTATTGCAGCCGACCCTCTACTACGACGGATCGAAGCCGGTCACCGCCGAGGAGCGCCGGACCGGAACGGCCTGGCCCGCGTGGGTCGAAGGAGCCCGCGAAGGCTACCCGCGCCTGCGCGCGCAGGGCGCGGCACTGCGCGAGCGGGGGATCCACTTCGTCGACTGCTCGATGATCTTCCGCGACGTGACCGAGACGCTCTACTACGACGCGGGCCACTTCAACGAAGCCGGCCAGGTCATCCTGGCGCGCGCGATCGCGACCGCTCTCCGCGACGAGGTCGACTTCCCGCGTCTGAGCTCGGGACGGTAACGGCGGGCTGGGCTTCGCCGATCGCGCGCGTCAGTCGATCGCCGGACGCTCGCCGCTCTGGAAGTCGATGATCTCGAGCTCGAGGTTCGTCTCGCCGCGGAACGCGTTCCACTTGGGCGTGTAGACGGCGTGCACGGGCTTGCCCAGCGCCAGCTCGCTCGCTCGGTGCGCCATGCCGAACGCCATCGCCTTCATCACGCGCGAGCCTTGCCGGAGCAGGAGCATCATGTGCGTGCCGTCCGCGCCCACGGTGCGTGCGGGCTCGGCCAGCCGCACGTCGCCGG
>JANOFY010000447.1:0-4078 GCA_031413895.1 Planctomycetota bacterium
CGCGCACGTCGATCCGTCGTGCGGTGGATTACTTGCTCAAGAACCAGAAGGCCGACGGTTCGTGGGGCGAGGGTTCGCTCGACAACTTGCAGATGGCGTCGTTCGGGTTCGCGCTCGAGACGAACTACGCGTTCAAGCAAGCGGCGAACGGCCTCGTCGTCATGGCGCTGCTCGCCATCGACGAAACGCCCGAACGCCGCGCGGCGCTCGAGTCCGGCGTGCGCTGGCTCCTGGGCTCGCGCATGTCGAAGCGCGGCAGCGACTGGGACATCGATTGCTCGTGGTCGGCGCTGTACGGGTTCCAAGCGATGGTCGCGCTGGCGCAGGATCCGCGCTTTGCGGCGGAGGAATGGAAAGCGCCGATCGCGGCGCGTGGCCGCGAGTTCTACGCGCTGCTCGAGCACAACCAGGAGCCGCTCGGCGGCTGGGGCTACTACGAGGGCCCGGTCGTTTCGCGGCGTCCAACGTGGTCGACGAGCTTCTCGACGGCGTGCGTCGTGCCGGCGCTCGTGCGCGCGAAGGAGCTCGGCTGGCCGATCGATCCCAAGGTGATCGAACGCGCGAAGGTGTACGTGCAGAAGTGCGCGCTTCCAAACGGCGCGTACGAGTACGACCTGCAGCCGATTCCGCGCTCGAACAACGGCGGCGAGTCGATCGACGCCGTGAAGGGTTCGCTCGGTCGCATCCAAGTGTGCAATTGGGCGCGGCGCCGCGCCGGCGATCCCAAGATCACGGACGAGAAGATCCGCGCCGGTCTCGGTCAGTTCTTCGAGCACCACAAGTTCTTGGACGTCGCGCGGCTGAAGCCGATCCCGCACGAGGCGTACTACGCGAACGCCGCGTACTTCTACTTCTTCGGTCACTGCTACGCGGCGCTGGTGGCGAACGAGCTCCCGGCCGCGGAACGCGAAGAGTGGCACGCGAAGTTGCGCGCCCATATTCAGAAGACGCAGTGGGCCGACGGATCGCAGCTCGACTTCCTCGGCTCGAGCGTCATGCGTCTCTCCGCGACGAGCTTTGCGATCTTGGCCCTCCAAGCCGGTCTAACCGGTGTGCGCCATTGAACTCGCCCGCGCATCGATCATCATGACTGCCCCTTCCATATCCGCCGCTCGTGTCCGAACCGGCACGAGTCGAAACGAGGAGACCCCGGACATGACCCAGCGCTCTCTGTTCCTGATCCTTCCCATCGGCTTGCTCACGCTCGCGTGCGCCTCGACTCCGCGCGACAAGGCGCCGGACGGAGCCGCCTCGGCGACGGACTCGACGCCCGGTGAGGAAGGCAAGGACGACACTTCCGAAGCCGACAAGCTGCAGAAGAAGGAGCGCGAGCTCTCCTACGCGCGCTTGGAGCTGAAGATCGCACGCCTCGAGGCCGAAGGCGGAGAGCGCGAGTGCAAGAATGCGATCGAGGACGCCGAGCGCGAGATCAAGGAAGCGACGCTCGAGCGCGAGCACTTCGTTCAGGTCACGAAGGAGCTCGAGCTCGCGAAGTCGAAGCTCGACCTCGACCGCGGAGCGCAGCAGATCGAAGAGAGCCGTCAAGAGCTCTCCGAGCTCGAAGCGATGTACAAGCAGGAGGAGCTCGCGACGCTGACCAAGGAGCTCGTGCTCACGCGCGGAAAAAAGCGTCTCGAGATGGCGCAGCGCAACTTCGACCTCGATCAGAAGGAGGCGAACGACTCGCGCGACTTCGCGCACCCGAAGAAGCTGCGCGATCTCGACGAAGCGGTCGCCAAGGCGGAAAAGGAGCTGCGCGAAGCGAAGGCCAAGCAGACGCGAGCCGCCAGTGAGAAGGAGCTCAAGCTGCTCAAGGCCGAGCACGAGATCGACGAGCTCGAGCGCGAGCTGCAGAAGCTGAAGGCCAAGGCCAGCAAGGTGGCTGCGTCGTGATCCGCGCGCGCGCCCGCTCTTCGATCGTCGTTCTCCTGGGCGTGCTCGCTGCGGGTCCGGCGACCGCCGGGATCATGGCTCCGCCTGTCGAGCAAGGCGGGCTCGACGCCGACGAGGCGCGCACATCGATCGACAAGGGCGTGCGCTTCCTGCTCAAGAATCAGAACCCCGACGGATCGTGGGGGACGAGCACGGTCGAGGCGCTGAGCGAGATGGGCTTCTCGAACGCCAGCTTCTACGCGTGGAAGCTCGCCGGCGGCGCGCTCTCGACCATGACCTTGATGAAGGTCGACGAGACGCCCGAGCGGCGCAAGGCGCTCGAGCTCGCGCTTGGCTACCTCCTCGACGCACCGCGGCCCAAGCGCGGCAACCATTGGGACATCGACAACAACTGGGCGGCGCTCTACATGTTCGTCGCGCTGGTCGAGGCCGCGCGCGATTCGCGCTTCCAAGGTCCGGAGTGGAAGCCGCGCATCGACGCCGCAGGCGTCGAGTACTACCGGCACCTCGAGGCGAATCAGGAGCCGCTCGGCGGCTGGGGTTACTACGAAGGGCCCGTGATCTCGCAGCGGCCGACTTGGTCGACGTCGTTCTCGACGGCCTGCGTCGTGCCCGCGCTCGTCGAAGCGCGGAGCATCGGCTGGCCGGTCGATAGCAAAGTCGTGGACAAGGCGATCGAGTACGTCCGGCGCTGCGCGCTTCCAAACGGCGCGTACGAGTACGCTCTGGACCCGATCCCGCGCATCAACGGCGGCGAGCACATCAACGACGTCAAGGGATCGCTCGGCCGCATCCAGACGTGCAACTGGGCACTGTTCGAAGCCGGCGTGAAGACCGTGACGCTCGACAAGCTCCGTCAAGGGATCGAGTGGTTCTTCGAGCACCACAAGTTCCTCGACGTGGCGCGACTCAAGCCGATTCCGCACGAGGCGTACTACGCCAACGCGGGCTACTTCTATTTCTTCGGTCACTACCATGCCGCGCGCGCGATCAACGCGTTGCCCGAAGCGGAGCGCGAAGCGTGGCACCGTCGACTGCGCGCGCATCTCGTCAAGGCGCAGTGGCGCGACGGTTCGAGCGTCGACTATCCGGGGTCGTTCTACGTCTACACGGCGAGCACGAGCTTCTCCGTGCTGGCCCTCGAGGCCGGCCTTCACCCCGAGCGCTTCGAGCGCGGCCCAACCGCGGCGCAGCC
This sequence comes from Planctomycetota bacterium, assembly GCA_031413895.1. Classification (GTDB taxonomy): domain Bacteria; phylum Planctomycetota; class UBA1135; order UBA1135; genus JANLUN01. The sequence goes on from JANOFY010000447.1 coordinate 3,089, forward strand.
GCGCAGTAAATGAGCGCGACGCACGAGTTCCTGTTCTCGAAGCTCACGCCGAGCCTTTCGGAGTCGTCGCGGTCGTGGCTCGAAACCGCCTCGCGTGAGATCACGGGCGGCGTGAACAGCGCGCGCTTCTCGGCGCTCGTCTCGCTCGCCAGCCGGCACGTTCCGCGCGGGGCATTGGCCTGGACCGGAACGGAGATCGCGCAGGCGTTCGATCTGTGCGAGGGTTGGAATCCCGAGCGTTGGAGCGCGCTCGAGACGGCGCGCGTTCTTCTGGTGCTGTCGCGCGCGGACTTGGCGGAGAAGAGCGCCGAGCGCGCGCTCGAGGACGCGTTCCAGTACGCCGACGCGGGCGAACTCGTTGCGCTCTACCGCTCGCTGGCTCACCTGCCCGATGCCAGGCGTTTCGCATGGCGTGCCGGCGAAGGCTGTCGCACGAGCATGCGCACGGTATTCGAAGCCGCGGCGTGCGACACGCCTTATCCCGTGCGCCACTTCGACGACAACGCGTGGCGTCAAATGGTGATCAAGTGCCTCTTCGTCGGCGCGCCGCTGTGGCGCGTGTACGGCCTCGACACGCGGCTCGACGCGGAGCTCGCGCGCATGGCGCTCGACCTGGCCGACGAGCGTCGCAGCGCGGGCCGCGACGTTCCTCACGAACTCTGGCTGTGCCTCGGTCGCGTCGGCGGAGAGCGCGGGCTCGCGGCGCTCGAGCGCGAACTCGGCGGTGCGCCGATCGTGGGGCGCCGCGCGGCGGCCTTCGCACTCGTGCGGGCGGGCGCCGTCGATCGGGTGAAAGCCCACATGTCGCGCGAGAAAGATCCCACCGTGACTCGGACGATGCGTGCCGCGCTGACGGGCCGCATCCACGCGAGCGCATTCCGCGAGCTCGACCCAGCCGAGATGGAGTCCGCGCAAAGGTGAACTGATGCGTTTTTTCGATCCCCACATCCACATGACGAGCCGCACGACGGACGACCTCCAAGCGCTGGC
>JANOFY010000448.1:0-2374 GCA_031413895.1 Planctomycetota bacterium
TTCACCATCGCCGGCAGGTCGTGGCGTTGCGCGAGCCGCTTTCTGCGATGGTGAAAAAAAGTGTCTGACGCCGTATTTCACCCGTATTTCGGACTCCGTATTTCACCGGACTGCATCATCCGTAGCTCACCGGAGATCACGACTGCGCCAGGATCTCCCGCGCGCGCACGATCGCCGACTCGAGCGACGGAACGATGTTCTTGTCGCCAACGAGCTCGTGGAACCGCGCCTGAGCGAGCATCTTCGCCGGTTGATCGCGCATTCCGCACAGGAGCATGTGCCGGCCCGACTTGCGCAGGCGCACCGCCAGACTCTCGAGCGCCTGCATCCCCGTCGCGTCGATCGCCGTCATGTTGCGCAAGCGCAGCACGACCACGGGCGGCAGCGCGTCGAACTCCTCGTCGATCAGCGCGAGCTTGTCCGCTGATCCGAACAGGAACGGTCCGTGCACGCGGAACACGGCCACGTCCTCGGGCACCTCGTTTGTCTGCAAACTGTGCGCGAAGCCTGCGCGCACGTACTCCGGCGTCACCTTCGCGACGGTGGTCGTCGACGTCACGCTCCGGATGTAGACGAGCGCGGCGAGGATCATCCCCGCTTCGACCGCGACCGTCAGGTCCGCGAATACCGTCAACCCGAACGTGGTCGCCCACACCGCGATATCCGCCTTGCTGAGCTTGAGGATGTGCGGGATCTCGCCCCACTCGCCCATGTTGTAGGCGACGACCATGAGGATCGCGGCGAGGATGCACAGCGGGATGTGACCCGCGAGCGGCGCGGCGACGAGCAAGATCACGAGCAACGTGAGCGCGTGGATCATCCCCGCGACGGGCGTCTTCGCCCCCGAACGGATGTTCGTCGCGGTCCGTGCGATGGCGCCCGTCGCCGGCAGTCCACCGACGAGCGGCGAGAAGACGTTCGCGACGCCCTGCGCGACGAGCTCCATGTTCGGATTGTGCTTGTCGCCCGACATCCGGTCGGCGACGACTGCGGACAGCAGCGACTCGATCGCTCCCAGCATCATGATCGTCAGCGCCGGCGAGAGCAGATGGAGCGCGAGATCCGGTCGGAGGTTCGGAATCGCAACGTGCGGGAGGCCCTGGGGAATACCGCCAAAGCGACTCTCGATCGTCTCGACCGAGAGGCCGAACTGCCACGCGACGAACGTCCCGACGAACAGAGCGACGATCGACCCAGGGATGCGCTTCACAAAGCGCATCATGAGGACGATCACCGCCAACGCGCCGCACGCCATCAACGTCGACGCCGCCGAGATCGTGCCCGCGTGGAGCGTGAGCGTCTCCATGCGCGCGAGGAACTCGCCCGGCACGCTCGCGATCGACAGGCCGAAGAAGTCCTTGATCTGAGTGCTCGCGATCAGGACCGCGATGCCGTTCGTGAATCCGACCACGACGGGCCGTGGGATGTACTTGACCGCCGTGCCGAGTTTCGTGATGCCCATCAACACGAGCAGCACGCCCGCGATCAACGTGCACGTGAAGAGCCCGTCGATGCCGTACTTCGCGACGATGCCCGAGACGACCACGACGAAGGCCCCGGTCGGACCTCCGATCTGCGTCCGCGAGCCGCCCAGCGCCGAGATGAGGAAGCCCGCGACGATCGCGCAGTAGAGGCCCGCCTGCGGCGGCACACCGGACGAAATCGCGAACGCCATCGCGAGAGGCAGCGCGACGAGTCCGACGGTCACGCCGGCGATAAGATCAGCGACGAACGTGTGCGCGGAATAACTCCGCAGGGAGACGAACGACTTGGGAACGAACTCGCCGCGATCGGGCGCGTGGGACTTCGTTCGCACGAGAGGCGCCGCGCTCGCGCGCTTCTCCGCGGTTGGCAGATGTGGCATGAGGTCGCGTAGTCTCGACGATCGAGCTACGTGCTCATATCGAATCGCTCAGCGCGGCACAAGCCGCGCTCGCTCGCACTCCCTCGCGCGACCCGCCGTTCGACGAACGCGTGGCGAAGCTCAGGGCGCCCAGATGACGGCGACGCCGTTCGTCTGGTTGACGGTCGCGCTCGTGCAGAACACGACCGCGTTCCGGTACTGGACTTGGTACGTCCGCACCCCGCCACCCACGCCGCCGCCGACGGACAAACTCGGATCACTCGGGCCCGGGAAGGTCGCGATGCCGCCGACGACGGGCTCGAATCCCAATCGAACCAGCGTGCCGTTCAGACAGAGATGGCCGTCGTTGAACGGGATCTGCGCGATGCGCGACCCCTGCAGCAGAAGCGCGGACGTGACGCCGGATCCCGTCAGATCCCCGGCAGTGATCACGAGCGTATCCGCGGCCAAGCTCGCGTTGCCCGCTCCCGCGAGCGACCCGCCGAGCACGAGGGTGTTCGCGCAGCCGGC
>JANOFY010000449.1:0-1970 GCA_031413895.1 Planctomycetota bacterium
GGGCTGGGCGCCGCGCGTGAGGGCGGAGATCCCGCTCGCGGCGGAGCAGCTCCAGCGCTATTGCGGGACGTACCAGCTGGACACGACGCGCGTGCGCGTCTTCGCGGCCGACGGACGACTGCGCTTCGAAGGCAACGACCCGGGCTTCGCGCTTCTCTACCAAGGTCGACACGTGTTCGTGTCGGCGGCCGACAAGACCGTCTCGGTCACGTTCCAGTTCGAGAACGATCGCGCTGCCTCGTTCACACTGACGCGCGGCGGTTTCGAGTCGACTGCCCGCCGGATGGAGTGATCCGCGCGCGCGGCGGCGTCACTTCTTCGAGGCCAGCTCCTCGAGCAGCGTCATCACGGCCTTGTCCAACGCTTCGTCGCGCACGTCGCGGTAGCGGATCACGCCGTTCGCATCGATGACGTAGATCGTCGGCCATCCTTGGACGTTCCACTTCGTCGCGAGCTTGCCGCTGGTCGACTCGTCGACCGCCTGCCTCCAGGTGATCTCGTTCTTGACCAGGAGCGGCTTCAGCTCGTCGGTCTTACCGTCGCTGTTGATCCCGATCAGGGCGAAGGGCTGGTCCTTGTGGAGCTTCACGAGCTCCTTTTCGTGCGGCAGCATCGCACGACACGGGCCTCACCAGAATCCCCAGAAGACGACGACCACCACCTTGCCGCGGGAGTCCGACAGCTTGAACGGGACGCCGTTCTCGTCGACCGCTTCGAAGTCCGGCGCGACCATCCCGACTTGCAGATGGTCGATCTCGAACAAGTTGCGCTCGGCCACGGCTCCGTACGTGCCTCCGCGCGTCGTCGGCACTTCGCCGAACTCCACGCTCAAGCGGCTGAAGAGCTCTTTGGCTTCGTCCCGCTTGGCAGGACTCGTATCGGAATCGCCGAGCGCGATCCCCGCCAGCGTGTAGAGCGCGCTGGCCTTGACCGGCGCATGCGGCGATCCGTCGAGCATCTTTCGCAGGGCGGCTTCACCGGCGGCGAAGTCCGCGTAGCGCAGTTTCGGCGGAAGATCCACGAGCCGCGGCGATTGAAGGTACTCGGACAGGAGCACATCGAGCGCCGCGGGCCGGCTCGGGAGGTCGTTGACGTTGCCGGCGATCGAGACGATCCAGATCCAAGCACTCGCGGCGGTGTCGGTGCCCCGCGCGCTCATGGCGAGATCGCGCAACTCCACGACGTACTCCTTGCCCGGCAGGAGTTTCAGTGCCTCCAGGCGCTCCGCATCGGTCTTGGCCGCACGCTGCGCTGCGTGTGATTTGTCCTGCTGCTCCTCGTAGCGTTTGACGATCGCGTCGAGCTTCTCGGCCGGAGTTTCCGCCGAGCGCGCGAATGCCGCCGCGCAGCTGAACAACGCGACGAGGGCGATGCTCGACACGCGCCCGCAGATCGGATGACGGTCAGTGGTCATGACAGCTCCCTGGTGTGATACGACTCGGGCGCGATACGACCGCGCCCGCGAGACGAGGGGCTCAGTCTACGTCGCCGAGGATCGCACTGGGACGTCCGCTCCCGCCGCCTGCGTAAGAGTCGCGGGCAGCACGCGCGCGAAACACAGCGAGCCCCGCTCGGTCAGGAGCGGAGCTCGCGCGGGGAATCCTGGGAGCGCTGGGCTCAGTTGCAGATCGCGATCGACTCGTCGTGCGCGAAGCGGATGACACCCGGTGCATCTCGCCGGGCGCGCATCGCGGGGAACGCGGCGAGCGCGTACGGCATCGTGCGGCGAGCTTGGACTTCACAGCTGCGACCCGGATGCACGAGCGACGTGGTGATCTTCAGAGACTGATCGCTCTCGGTGTGCTCGATCGCATCGATCGACGCCACGTAGCCGGTCGTCAGCCGCGGACCCGCGCTGTACAGCACGACCCATTCGTGCCCGAAGTCGACACCCAGCGCGCGCTGTCCGAAGTAGGTCTCGAACTCATCACGCGACTTGAAGACGCGATCCGTCGCTTGCGCCGCCCAAC
>JANOFY010000450.1:0-13391 GCA_031413895.1 Planctomycetota bacterium
CATCTTCGGCGGGATCATGAAGTGCGACGTGATTGCCGCGGGCGTGATCGAGGCGGTCAAGCAGACGAAGCTCGGCGTGCCGCTGGTCGTGCGCCTGGAGGGGACGAACGTCGAGAAGGGCAGGCAGATGCTGGCCGACTCGAAGCTGCCGATCATCGCCGCGGACGACCTCGACGACGCGGCCAAGAAGATCTGCAAGGCCGTCGCCACCGCGCGCTGAGAAACGAGAAGGACACTCTCATGAGCATCTGGGTCGACAAGAACACCAAGCTGATCTGCCAGGGTTTCACCGGCAAGACGGGCACCTTCCACAGCGAGCAGGCGATCGCGTACGGCACGCGCATGGTCGGCGGCGTCAATCCGGCGAAGGCCGGCTCGACGCACTTGAACCTGCCGGTCTTCGGCACGTGCAAGGAAGCGCGCGAGAAGACCGGCTGCAACGCGACCGTGATCTACGTCCCGCCGCCGGCCGCGGCCGCGGCGATCCTCGAAGCGATCGAAGCGCAGATCGAGCTGATCGTCGCGATCACCGAGGGCATTCCGGTGCTCGACATGGTGCGCGTCGCCGAACGGCTCGCGGTGAAGGGCACGCGCTCGCGCCTCGTCGGACCGAATTGCCCGGGCGTCATCACGCCCGGCGCGTGCAAGATCGGGATCATGCCCGGCTACATCCACAAACCGGGTCGCGTCGGCGTCGTGTCGCGCTCGGGCACGTTGACGTACGAAGCCGTGTGGCAGCTGACGTCGCGCGGCATCGGACAGTCGAGCTGCGTCGGCATCGGCGGCGATCCGGTCCAAGGGACGAACTTCGTCGACGTGCTCACCGCGTTCAATCAAGACGCGGGGACCGATGCGATCGTGCTGATCGGCGAGATCGGCGGCAACGCGGAAGAGCGCGCGGCCGAGTACATCCAGACGCACGTGAAGAAACCCGTCGTCGGCTTCATCGCCGGACGCACGGCGCCGCCTGGCAAGCGCATGGGCCACGCGGGCGCGATCATCTCGGGCGGGCAGGGCACGGCGCAGGACAAGGTCACGCGCCTCGAAGCCGCCGGGGTGCACGTGTGCTCGAGCCCGGCGCGCATCGGCGAAACGATGGAGCGCGCGCTCCGCGAAGCGGGACTGCTCGCGAGCGCGTCGGCCTGACGCCATGCACGCGGCACGCGGCGCACGGTTCGTCGCGGTCGAAACGGCCGACGGCAGCGCGACGTTCGTTCACCCCGTGCACGGGCAGACGTTTCACTCGCGGTCCGGCGCGTGGCAGGAAGCGCGCGAGCGCTACGCCACCGCCTGCCGTTTGGTCGAGCGCGCACGCGAGCTCTCGACGGTCGCATTGCTCGACGTCGGCACGGGGCTTGGTTGGAATCTCGCGGCGGCGCTGGCAGCGCTCGAAGGCACGAACGCACGCCTGCGCGCCACCTCGCTCGAGCGCGATCCCGACGTGATCCGCGCGGTCCTCGAGGGCCCCGCACTCGCTCGCGACGTCGAAGCGGAGCGCTGGCATGCGCAGGTTCGAGCGGCGCTCTCGACCGCGCTGGCGGATCCGGTGCGCGCGCGGTCCGCGGACGGCGTGCCGATGGGGAATGGCTCGCTCCGGCTGTGCATCGGCGACGGGCGCGCGACCCTCGCGGCCATCGAGCCCGCAGTCCGCTTCGACGCCGTGTTCCTCGACCCGTTCTCGCCGGCGGTCGAGAGCGAGCTGTGGGAGCCCGACTTCCTGTTCGAGATCGCGCGGCGCATGCGGCCAGGCGCGTGGCTCTCCACGTACACGGTCTCGCTGCCGGTGCGAGCGCGACTCGTCGCCGCCGGCCTCCGCGTCGGCCCCGGAGCGCGCGTCGGCGCGAAGAGCACTGGAACGATAGCGAGCCCCGATCAGGACCCGGGGGCTCTCGATCCGCGCACCGCGCGACGCATCGCGCGCCTCGCGGCGCCCATCCGCGGTGAATTCGCGGGTGCGAGAGGAACTGGGATCGACCGATAATCTAGGATAGTGGCTCGAGCTCTGAGCCCCGGGCAGACTGCACCGGGAGCGCGGCTCATGGAGAACCAAGCGATGATGTTCTACTTAGCGGTGATCGGGTGGATGGAGTGGATACTCATCGCGGTCGGCGTGATGCTCCTCTTCGGCGCGAAGAAGATCCCGCAGCTGGCCCGTTCGATGGGTTCCAGCGTCAATGAGTTCAAGAAGGGCCTCAAGGAAGGCGCGGAGGACGCTCCGTCCGCATCCGAAAGCGGCTCGCGCCTCGACAAGGACAAGTAGTTCCGTGCCCCGCGCCGACTCCCCCCGCTCCGAGTGCCATCCCGCCGCGTTGCACGCGGACGCGGGCCGGCTCGTGGGAGTGGTGCTATGCGGGGGGCGGAGTTCTCGCATGGGGACCGACAAGGCCTTGCTCTCTGTCGGGTCCAGCGGGTCGAGGACGTTGCTCGTGCACGCCGTGCAGACGCTCGCGGTGCTGACCCCGCGTATCCTCCTCGCGTGCGGCGCGAACGAGCGCTACCGCGAGCTCGGGCTCCCTCTCGTCGTCGACCGCTACCCGGACGCGGGGCCGCTCGCGGGTTTGGAGTCGGCGCTCGCGAACGCCTCCGAGGCGGGCGACGAATGGCTCGTCGCACTCGCGTGCGATCTCCCGCGCGTGCGTCCCGAGGTGCTCGCGGAGCTCCTCACACACGCGCGAGAACACGATTTCGACGCGTGCTTTTTCGAGACGGATCTCGGACTCGAGCCGCTGTGCGCGGTCTACCGCAGCACCTGCTGGCCGCCCGTTCGCGCCGCGCTCGATGCCGGAGAGCGCAAGATGGTGGCGTTCCTGCGGCACTCGACCGTGCGCGGTGAGTTGCCGCGCGTCGGAACCCTGCGCGCGGATGCGTTCGCCGAGTGCTTGATGAACGTCAACTCGCCCGCTGACATGACCGCGCTCAGCGCGCACACCGAGCGCAGCGCGCACCAGGAAGTGCCGTGAGCTCCACCGACGCGCGCCTGGCCGAGCTCGTCGCACCGGTCGCCGACGGACTCGCGCGCATGCGCGAGCTGCTCGCGGCGCAATTGAGCGAAGGCTCGCGCGCGGTGAACGACATGACCGACCACGTCGGGCGCTTTCGCGGCAAGCAGCTCCGCGGCGCTCTCGTGCTGCTCGCGGGCGATGCGACCGGCAACGTCACCGACGAGCACCCCGCGATCGCCGCGATCGTGGAGATGATCCACCTGGCCACGTTGGTGCACGACGACGTGCTCGACGGCGCGCAAGTTCGGCGGCACATGGCGTGCGTCAACCAGCGCTGGGACAACCAGGTGGCCGTTCTCCTGGGCGATTTCCTCTACGCGCGCGCGTTCGCGCTCTCGACGGATCTGTCGTCGCGCCTGACGAGCCGCGTGCTCTCGGAGACGACGCGACGCCTGTGCGTGGGCGAGATCGAGCAGAGCACGCGCCGTTACGACTTCGAGATGTCGCAGGAGTCGTACGAGTCGATCAGCGGCGCGAAGACCGCCAGCCTCTACGCGGCCGCGTGCGAACTCGGCGCGCGCTATCCGGGCGGGCGCGAGGAGATCGGCATGTCGCTGCGGCAGTACGGATGGGACATCGGCCTGGCCTTCCAGATCGTCGACGACTGCCTCGACGTCGTCGGTGAGGAAGGCGTGGTCGGCAAGTCGATCGGCAACGACGTCGAGGACGGGAAGATCACCCTGCCGGTGCTGCACACCTACCGACAGGCGAGCGAGCGAACGCGCGCCGCGATGCGTGACGTGTACACCGAGCCCGGCCTCGATCGGCGGCTCGTGCGCCTTCGTCAGGTGTGCGACCTCGGTCCCGGAGTCGAGTTCGCGATGTCGCGGGCGAGCGAGCTCGTCGCGAGCGCGCGCGCGCGGCTTGTGGACCTGGCCGAGTCGCCGGCGCGTGTGGCGCTCTCCGAACTGGCGGGCTTCGTCCTCGAACGGCGCTTCTAGCGCGGGTGACCGGAATGGAATCGTCTAGCACAACGCCGCCGCGGCCGAAGCCTTTCCGCTGGGGTTTTGTCAGCGCGTCGGCGTTGATCGTGTTCCTGATCTGCGTGGGTCAGGCGATCGGCGTGATGATCGAGGGCTTCGGGATCTCGGCCGCGACGACCTCGCCGCCGGCGCTCGGCGAGCGCTTCTCGAACCTCGCGTTCAAGGACTGGATCTTCGCGGCGTTCCTCGTCTCGACCGCGGTGTACGTGTGGCTCCAGCGTGGGGCCGTCGTGCGGTTTTTTCGCACGATGCACGTCGGCGTGTCGCTCGTCTCGCTGTCGTGTCTCGCGGTTCTCGTGGGTGTCCTGATCCCGCAGATCGACGGCTTCGAGGATCCGACCGAGCGCGTGACCGCCGCCAACTACGAGGCGCAATACAAGGCTTTCGCGTGGGCGGAGGCGTACTTCATCTATCACTTGATCCATCCGTACGGCATCGGCATGCCCGCTGTGGATTTGCCGCCGCCTGTGCTGTCATCCCTCGAGCGGTTCGGAGGGAAGTACGGGACGGAAGAGCAGGGCAACCGCGAGAAACAGATGCGCGCCGCGTTCTCGGGGAACGAAAAAACGAAGGAGATCGGCGCGCTCCTGCGCGAACACGAGGGGTTCTTCCGGAAGTTCTTCGACGTCGCGACGGCGCTGCACCTGAACCGCACGTATAAGTCGCACTGGTTCGCGTCGCTGCTCGCGCTCCTCGGAGTCGGCGTCTTCTTCAACACGTTCAAAGGCCGGCCGGAGACGTGGCTCTCGGCGCGGAACGCCGGCCATTTCGTCGTCCACATTGGCGTGATGGTCCTGCTCGTCGGAGGCGCCATCAGCAAGGCGAAGACGGACCGCGGGATCATCCACATGGACCTGCGCGAGGCGGCCAAGGACGAGTATTGGGCCCACGGTAGCCGCGCGAAGATTCGGACCATGCCGTTCTTCGTCAAGCTCGACCGCTTCGCGCGCAGCGACTGGAAGACGCTCGAGGTCAGCTTCCGCGACGAGAACTTCACGTCGCGGCCGCCCGAGTTCACGCTCTGGCCGGGACGACGGATCGAGCTCGATTCGACGCCCGGCGACGACGGCAAGATGCGGCCGCGCATCCGTCTCGACGTGCGCGCCATCGCGGAGCGCGCGCAGGTGAAGTCGCCGCGTCTGTGGGAAGCAGAGCGTCGCGACGATCCCATGGGCTACGGCCCAATCGCGGAGCTCGCCTGGCTCATGCCGGACGATGCGCAGCACGGTCAATCCGACACGCCCTCGCGCGAGAGCCCGCTGGTCCTGCGACCGCGGAGCACCGACAACCTCGCGTACGATCCGCTCGGCAAGTTCCGCCTCGCCTCCGCGTACGGCGAGGACGCGAGCGAGCTCTTCCCGCCGATCGAAGCGAAGCTCGGACGGATCGAGATCCGCGACGCGTCGCGCGGCGAAGTCGAACCGACGCTGCAACCGTTCGCGCTGGGCGAAAAGCTCTCGACCCCGACCGGCTACACGATCGACGTGCAGGAGGCGACGGCGAACTTCCAGCTCGATCAGCACGGTCGCACCGAGATCCGCGATCCGCGGCCGCTTGCGGACCAGAACCCGCGCAATCCCGGCGTGTGGGTCGAGATCACCCCGCCCGGCGGCGGGACTCCGGAGCGGCGGTTGTTGCTCGAGAGCGTCGACTGGGAGACGCACGACCAGCAGAAGAGCTTCCAGTACTCGGGCCTCGTTCTGAAGCTCTACTGGGAGCGTTGGCGCGCACCCGGTCCGCCGCGGTTCGTCCTGCACTGGGGGGGCGCGCGCGGACCGCTTCTCATCGGGGAGAACGGATCGGAGACGGCGGCCAGTGTCGAGCGCCCGCTCGAGCTCGGGAGCAACACGAGCATCGTCGTCAAGCAGCTCCTACATAACGCAGAGCTCGAGAAGACGGTCGAATTCCTCGCGCCGCACGTCGAAGGGCCGCACTTCGACGACGATTTTTACTCGCCGGATCCAAGCGGTCTCGAAGTCCAAGTGACGACCGAACCCGGCACGCCGAACGAGCACGTGGAGACCGTGCGCTTGGCGTCGACTGACCGCGGGCTCGCGAACCTGTGGCAGTCGTCCGACGAGCGCTTCTACCTGCGCTTCTACGAGAACGACCGCGCGTTCCCGTTCGAGTGGCGCAGCGTGCTGTCGATCTACGAGAAGGACGCCGACGGCAAGCTGTACAAGGTCGACGCGGGTGACGAATCGGAGCGCGAGATCCGCGTGAACGACTACTTTCATTATCGCGGCTACCGCTTTTTCCAGACGAACGCCGAGCCCGAGTTCCCCACGTACTCGGGCATCGGGGTGGTCTACGATCCGGGCATCCCGGTGGTGCTCTTCGGCATGTACACGATCATCGTCGGGACGCTGCTCGCGTTCATCGTCCGCCCGATCGCGGAGGCCTACGGCAAGCGTGGTCGCAGGGGGAATCCATGAACTTGGATTGGACGGGCTTGCCGGCATCGGGCCGCTGGTCGGCGATCAGCGATGTCATCTGCTTTGCCGGCGTGATCCTGGCCCTCGCGAGCGCCGTCGTGCACTGGCGAGCGAGCCAGCGTGGGACGGCTCCGCGCGGCGTGCTCGCTGCGCTGACGACAGCACCGCTCGTGTGCACGAGCGCGGCCCTGGCCGCGATGGCGTTCTCGGTGTGGCATCGCTCGATCGAGGTGAATCACTTCCCGAGCCAGACGATGAGCGAAGTGCTCAACATGTTCGCGACGGCGCTGCTCGTCTCGATGGTGGTGCTCCACTTCGCGCTCGGATTGCAGCGCCGCGGACCGGGTTGGGCGATCCTCGACGACGTCTTGGTGGCGCTCGTGCTCGGCGGCGTGTTCTTCACGCACGTCCATATCCAGACGCTGTCGACAGCGCAACGCGATCTCCCGCCCGCACTGCAGTCGTACTGGTTCGCGCCGCACTTGTCGTCGCTGATCTTCAGCTACGCGACGATGGGCATCGCGGCGTTCGTCGGCATCGCGTACTTCGTGACGCGTTTCTGGTGCGGCGTTTTCGGCGGCGGTCAAACATGGAAATCGCAGCTCGCGATCTTCGCGCTGCTCGCGCTCGTTCCGTTCGTTCAGATCGTGACGCTGCCGGTGCTCGTCATCGGCGGCGTCGTGTTCTTCGTGTTGAAGCTGGCGGGCCGTCTCCCGTCGCAAGCTCGACTCGTCGTCCTCGAACGCGAGCTCGACGACGTCAGCTTCCGCGCGTTCGCGGTCGGGATCCCGTTCCTCACGGCGGGGCTCTGGATGGGTGCGTTCTGGGCGCAGGAAGCGTGGGCGAACTACTGGGGCTGGGACAGCAAGGAGAACTCCGCGCTGATCACGTGGCTCGTGTACATCGTGTACATCCACCTGCGCATGCTCGGCGGCTACCGCGGATCGCGGGCGATGTCGGTCCTCGTCGGCGGCGCGCTCTCCGTGTTCCTCACGTTCCAGATCTTCGGCTACCTGCCGGACAGCCAGAAGAGCCTCCATCGCTACACCGACGACGGTGTGAAACCGATGGAGGGTCAAATGGGTGAGCGTGCCGCGGACGATCAAGCACGCGCCGACGTGTCCACGGAGACCCCGCGGTGACGAATCGTTCGGCACGAGTTCTCGACGGCAAGGCGACCGCCGCGCGTGTGCGCGAGCAGGTGCGCGAGGACGTCGACGCACTCAAGAAGCGCGGCATCGCACCGTCGCTCGCCGTCGTGCTCGTCGGTGACGATCCCGCGAGTCACGTCTACGTGCGCAACAAGGACCGCGCGGCGCAGGAGGCTGGCTTCGTCGTGCAGACCGTGCGGCTTTCGGCCGGCACGCGCCAAAGTGACCTCCTCGCGATCGTCGACCGACTGAACGCCGACGCTTCCGTGCACGGGATCCTCGTGCAGCTTCCGCTTCCACCCGGCCTCTCGAGCGGCTCCGTCGTCGATCGGATCGATCCGCGGAAGGACGTCGACGGACTTCATCCGGAAAACGTGGCGGCGCTCGCGATGGGGCGACCCGGACTCTTCCCGTGCACGCCGCTCGGTTGCATCGACCTACTTGACCGGCATTCGATTCCGACCGCCGGTATGCATGTCGTCGTGATCGGTCGCTCGATGCTGGTCGGCAAGCCGCTGGCGCTGCTCGCGCTGGCGCGCAACGCGACCGTGACCATCGCTCACAGCCAGAGCCAAGACCTGCCGGGCATCGCGCGCACGGCCGACATCTTGGTCGCCGCAGTCGGCCGCGCGCGGCTCGTGCGGGCCGATTGGGTGAAGCCGGGCGCCACCGTGATCGACGTGGGCATGAACCGCGAAAACGAGCGCCTGTGCGGCGACGTCGATTTCGAGGCCGTGAGCGCCGTCGCCGGTTCGATCACTCCGGTTCCAGGCGGCGTGGGTCCAATGACGATAGCCATGCTCCTCAAGAACACGGCACTGGCGGCGCAGCGCCAGTTCGATCACTCGCGGTCTCAGGACACGCAGCCCGTCGCACGCTGAACATGGAGTCCCGCTGGCAGGAGCCGACGCACTCGACGCCGCCGACGAGCTTGTCGCTCCCGTCGCTCGCGGGCGTCACGCGTCAGCTGCTCATCGCGAACGGCGCGATCTTCCTGTTCACGTTCTTCCTGTCGCTCTTTCCGGCGACCGAAGGCGCGTGGACGTGGGTCACGCGGCACCTGGCGCTCGATCCGCTGGCCTGGAAGGACGCGTTTCCGCTCGTTCCGTTCTGGCAGCTCCTGACGTACGGGTTCCTGCACAGCGTCACGGACATCGGTCACATCCTCGGCAACCTGCTGATGCTGTACTTCTTCGGCACGATGCTGGAAGAGACGCTCGGCAGCCGCAGATTCTTGATCGCGTACCTGTCGGCGCAGCTCGTTGGAGCCGCGTTCTTCTTCGCGTCGGCATGGCTGACTTCGTCGCACGCGATCGCGCTCGGCGCTTCGGGCGCGGTGTACGGCGTGATGATCGCGGTCGCGACGATGCGGCCGAAGCAGCTCGTGTTCCTGCTCTTCATCCCGGTGACGATGAAGGTGCTCGCGCTGCTCATCTTGGCGCTCACGCTCTTCGGCGCACTGCGCTCGTTCAAGGACGGCGACGACGGCATCGCTCACATGGTGCACCTGGGCGGTATCGCGTACGGATTCCTGGCGGTGCGCGCGCGGCTCATCTACAAGGATCCAGTCGAGACCGTGCGCGTGCAGCGCGCGCTGGCCGAGGTCGAGCGCGCCGGCGCCGACGAAGCGCGCGTCGATCGATTGCTCGAGAAGATCCACCGCGAAGGCATGGGCGCGCTCTCGCAGAGCGATCGGGAGTTCCTGAAGCGCGTCTCGTCGCGCAAGTAGCGGCCCCGTCGGTGGTTGCCGGCGATCCGGCAGGGGGCTAGACTTCGCGCCCAATCGTTCGAACGGCGTGTGCGGCGCGTCCGCGCGCGAAGTTCGCGAACGATTCCAGGGACGAGCGCTTCCCATCGCGCCGGCTCGCGCAGCGAGTACTCCATGCTTCAATCCCGATTCCAACTCCTCGTCGCCGTCCCGCTGCTCATTTCGCTCTTCGCTGCGGGGATCGCGCCGCCCTCCGCACCGCTCATCGCCGACGCTCCCGATCCGGCCTTCAAGACGAAGTTCCAGAAGCTCGCGACGCAGAACGCGCGGAACGACATGGCGAAGCTCGTCAAGGACGAGATGAAGGATGCGGTCGGTTGGATCGTCGCGACCGGCGAGGAGATCCTGACGAATCCGACGCCCGAAGCGGAAGCGTTCATGACGGACCTGCGCGCCGCGTGGACCGCCGGCATGAAGACGGAGTTCGCGGAAAAGATCTACACGATCTACTCGACGTTCGACGCGCAGAACAAGAAGGACCACCGCGATCTGCACGAACGCTTCGACAAGGTGTGGGACGAGTACCAGTCGAACCTCAGCAAGAAGGACAACTGGGTCTTTCTCAACCTGATCGACGAGATCGACATCCTGGCGAACGGCTTCGATCAGATGGGCGACCTGTACTGGTCGTCGGAAGCGTGGCTCGTGTACGCGGCGTGCAACGACACGCCGCTGCGCGGTGATTCGGGAGACACGAAAAAAGCGCTCCAGGGTTACACGAACGCACTCGACCTGCGCATCAAGCTCGATCTCAAGGACGCGGGCTTCGACGAAGCGGCGAAACGAAAGAGTGCGCTCAGCAGCAAGGCGTCTGATCCCAAGGATCCCAAGAAGGATGCACCGGGGACGCCGCCTGCGCCTCCGTCGGCGCCGCCGAAGCCCATCACGCTCGGCACGCCGGTGACGGCGCCTCTGGGATTCGAAATCGTCGGGAGCATCGACACCTACCAGCGCCCGAACTACCACTGTGACGATTTTTTCGCGCTCTGGACCGCGCTCAACTTCCAGAAGAAGGGCACGTCGAGCGGTTTCCCGAACACGCAGGACGCGCCCCTCGCCTACCGCACGGCGAGTTCCGAGATCAGCTTCGATCTCGACGGCGACGGCCAAGGCGAACAGAAGGTCACGCTCTCGGGGAACATCACGCCCGTCAAACTCACGCTCGGCAAAGGTGAGCGCGCGCGTCCGTGGGCCGTGCTCACGATGACGGGCACGAACAGGGAGCAGTACGAAGGGATCGAGGTCAACTTGTCGAGCACCGAGGACAGGTTGACCGTGTATGTGCTCGGCGCCGCGAGCGTCACCGGCACCGTCGCCGGAGTCCCGATCCGCGTCATCGACGACACGGTGGACGGGATCTACGGGACCATCCCGCAGACCTGGGGCTATGCCGGCGTGACGGCCGGTATCTTCCAACCCGATATGGACTCGATCCTGATCGGAGCGGGGAAGCGCGCCAAACCCTGGAGCAAGACTCAGCAGATCGGAGGCGCGTGGTATTCGCTCGAGCTGGCTGCCGACGGCAAGCAGCTCACCGCGACGCCGATGACCGTCGACACGGGCGTGCTCAAGCTCGACTACAAGGGGCCCACGCCGACGTACCTCGTCGTCAAAGGGACGACGCCGCAGAACGATCGCTACTACGACCTCGCCGACGGCGGGGCGAAGGGCGTCACCGTGCCGGCCGGTACGTACACGCTGTACTACGGCGAGATTCGCAAGGGCAAGAAGCGCCAGATGCAAAAGGTGGCGATCCTGCCGCCCACGACGAACGCGCCGCAGTGGACCGTCGGCGCGGGCGAAACGGTGACGGTAGAGCTCGGGGGTCCCTTCGCGTTCGACTTCAAGCACACGTTCGAGGCCGAGAAGCTCATGGTCGAAGGCGCGACCGTCGCGGTCGTCGGCGCGAAAGGCGAGCGCTACGAGCGCGCCTGGAACTGCGTGCCGAAGCCCGAGGTCGTGTGGCGCAAGAAGGGCACGAAGAAGGCGAGCAAGCCCGAGCGGATGCAGCTCGTTCTCGACGCCGCCGGGGTCGAGAAGGTCGGCTACGGCGCCACGTGGTTCCCGCTGAACTTCGAGGCCGAGCTGCAAGGCGTCGAGGGGCCGCTCGAAGTCCAGCTCAGCGACAAGAAGCACGATCTGTTCGGCAAGGTCGAATCGGCTTGGAAGGAGTGAGCGCGTGCTCGATCTCAAGCTGATCCGGCAGCGGCCGGAGCTCGTGCGCGCGGGTGCGGCGAAGAAGCGCATCCCGTGCGACGTCGATCGGATCCTCGCGCTCGACAAGGACGTGCGCGAGCTCGGCCTGCGCGTCGACACGCTGCGCGCGGCGCAGAAGACGAGCAGCAAGGCGATCGGGCAGGCCGCGCCGGCCGATCGGCCGCGCCTGGCCGAGGAAGCGAAGCGCGGCAAGGGCGAGCTCAAGGAGCTCGAGGACCAGCAATCGGCGATCGCGGCGGAGCTGAACGGCTTGCTGCTCCGCGTGCCGAACATCCCGGCCGCGGAAGTCCCCGAGGGACGCGACGACAGCGAGAACGTCGAGACGAGTCGCTGGGGCGAGCCGCGCAAGTTCGACTTCGAGCCGCTCGACCACGCGTCGCTCGGGGAAGCGCAGGACTGGCTCGACTTCGTGCGCGGCGCGCGCATCGCCGGTTCGCGCAACTACTTCTTGAAGGGCGATGTGTCGCTCCTCGAGTCGGCGGTGCTGCGCTTCGCGCTCGATTGCATGGTCGCGAAAGGCTTCGTGCCGCTGTCGGTGCCGACGCTCGTGCGCACCGAGACGATGGTCGGCACGGGCTACTTCCCGGGCGGCGAAGAGCAGGCGTATCGCTGCGACGAGCGCGACGACCTGTGTCTCGTCGGCACCGCCGAAGTGCCGGTGACCGCGCTGCACCAGGACGAGATCCTGACGGAGGCGGAGCTGCCGAAGCGCTACGTCGCGCAGTCGTCGTGCTACCGCCGCGAAGCCGGCACGTACGGCAAGGACACGCGCGGCCTGTACCGCGTGCACCAGTTCCAGAAAGTGGAGCAGGTCGTGATCGACGTGGCCGACGAGGCAAAGAGCCTCGCGCACCACCACACGATCTTGAAGAACGCCGAGGAAGTGCTGCGCGCGCTCGAGCTCCCGTACCGCGTCGTCAACGTGTGCGGCGGCGATCTCGGGCAACCGCAGATCCAGAAGTTCGACATCGAGACGTGGATGCCGTCGCGGCAGGGCTACGGCGAGACGCACAGCGCATCGCGCTTCCACGAGTTCCAAGCGCGCCGACTGAACATGCGCTACCGCGACGCGGCGGGCACGGTGCACTTCTGCCACACGCTGAACAACACCGTGGCGGCCAGCGCGCGGATGCTGATCGCGCTCCTCGAGAACCACCAGCGTCCCGACGGGTCCGTATGGATCCCCGCGCCGCTGCGCCCGTATCTCGCGGGGCGCGAGCAACTCGGCCGCGCGGTCCGATAACGATCGTTGTTCCCGAGTGCTTCGGGATCGGAATGATCTTCCGCTCGGCGTAGGCTGTCTCCGCCGCGCCAAGACGCGAGAAGGGCGCGCCGTTCTGGCGGAACGCACCCTCTCGACCTCTGGAAACGAACCATGAAGCCGTATCTTTCGCTCGCGCTCTCTTTGATCTTCGGTTGGACCGCCGTTTCGCAAGGCGTGCCGCAGGACTTCGGCGCGCTCAAAGCGCGCGCCGAAGCGCAGTTCGCGAACGGCTCGTTCGAGCTCGCGCGCGAGTCGTACGAAGCGGCGGAGAAGCTCGCGCCCGATGCGGCCGAGAAGCGCTACGTGGGCTTCCGCATCGCCGACGCCGCGTGGCGTTCGAGCGCCGCGAGCCAGAACCCCGACACGAGCGAGATGGATCGCGCGGAGCGCGTGCTGAACGAGCTGCAGCGTGCGATCGAACGGCCTGAGGATCGCGATCAAGTGTGGGCCGAGGTCGAGGAGTCGCTCGGCGATTTTCAGTGGCTGCGGCGCGATCGGCGCGACATGGGCTCGGCACAGGGACACTACCGCGCCGCGCTCGATTGGTGGTCGGGGGCGCGCGACGTCGACC
>JANOFY010000451.1:0-4070 GCA_031413895.1 Planctomycetota bacterium
GGCCCGTGTCCGTCACCGCAGCCGACCTCGACAGCGACGGAGATCTCGATCTCGCATCCGCGAACCTAGGCGTCAGCACGCTCACTGTCTTCTTCCAAGAGAGCCCCGGCGTCTTCGGCGCGACGCCTCTCTCCCTTGGAAACGCGAGCGTGACGAACGCGCCTCGATCCGTCACCGCAGCCGACCTCGACGGCGACGGAGATCTCGATCTCGCCTCGGCGAACCTAGGCAGCAGCACGCTCACCGTCTTCTTCCAGGAGAGCCCCGGCGTATTCGGCGCGACTCCGCTTTCACTTGGCAACGCGAGCGTGACGAACGCGCCCCGATCCGTCACCGCAGCCGACCTCGACGGCGACGGCGATCTCGATCTCGCCTCGGCGAACTCAGAGGGCCGCACGCTCACCGTCTTCTTCCAAGAGAGCCCCGGTGTCTTCGGCGCGACTCCTCTCTCCCTTGGCAACGCGAGCGTGACGAACTTCCCCGTATCCATCACCGCAGCCGATCTCGACGGCGACGGAGATTTCGAGCTCGCCTCGGCGAACAATTTCAACCACACGCTCACGGTCTTCTGGAACAACCACTGAGTCGCGCAACCGGGACAGCGTGATGCACATGAAGAGCCCCCACTCATCTCTCACCGCATCACTCCTGAGCGCCGCACCGCTGTGCGCGCTCGCTGTGTGCATCACCTCACTCACCGGTTGCGGCGCCGGCACCGCGGCCGCCGTCTCCGGTGGTGGCGGCAGCAGCAGCGGCGGCAACGCGCCGCCCTCGATGAGCGGGTTCACCGTCTTGGATCCCAAGCTCCCGGCACAGGCGCGCGTGCGCTTCGTGTTGTCCGACGCGGAGGCCAATCCCGCGCACGTCGAGATCTTCTACCAAGCGCCCGGTCAGCCGGCGCAGCCGCTGACGCAGACCGGCTCGAATCCCGCCGTGCTCGCGACGTCGAGTCAGGGCGTCGAGCACCTGCTCCCCTGGAACTTCGCCGCCGAACCCGCCCTCCCCGACGACGCGCACTTCGTCGACGACGTGCGCGTCTTCGCGCGCATCGCGGGCGGCATCCAAGAGATCGTGCTCGGCGCCAACGCGGCGAACATCGGCCTGGGCAACGACGCGCCGGTTGTCACGGATGTCGACGAACCCAGTGCCGAAACGGCCGGCATCGTCTTGGTCGAGTTCACCGTCGCCGATTCCTCGCACGACATCGTGTCTGTCAAGGTGGAGTACGACCTCGTCGGCGACGTGCCCGACGCGAGCTGGCAGCTCGCGCGGCCCGCAGGCGAGGAGTCGACGCCGGCGCTCGCGATCCGCGATGTCGTCGTCGACGACGGCGGGACCGACCTGCGCTTCTTCTGGGACACGAACGTCGACCTCGCGGAGCTCGAGCGGGATGTGCGCGTGCGATTCACGGCGGTGGATCCGGTCGTCCAGGGAGCGAGCGTGGCCAGCGCGGTGTTCCGCGTCGACAACAACGCGGAGCCGATCGCGACGATCAGCGACGGACTGCTGATCCTCAATCCCGATCAACGCGCCGGCATCCCGATCCCGTACACCGTGCGCGACGAGGAGTCGGACGAGGTGCAGGTGGTGTTTCAGTGGAAGCGTCCGAACGAGGACTTCCCACTGCTGCCTGACACCGTGAACGAGATCAACGCGATCCTCGCGGATCCGGTGCAGCGCAGGGAGCGACACATCTGCACCGAGTACCCGACGTGGGTCGAGGGACGAGTCGTGCCCATCGACTCGACGACAGTGCGATTGCCAGAGCTCGCGACGAGCGCGTCATCGATCCTCGCGCACGGACTCGTCGGCCGCGAGCTCGAGATCCTGCGTGCATCGAACGTCCCCAAGCCGATCGCCGCGACGTGGCCGAGCAATCCCCTGACCCATCCCGTCGCGGCGCTGCCCGTCGGCGATGGAATCGAAGCTCTCGTCCTCGACCTAGCGCGCCCAGGCGCGTGGCGCTTGCGCCAGATCGAACTCGCGACCGGCGTCGTGACGCGCGCGCTCGTGCCCGCATCACCGGGCGAGCTCGGAGCCGTGACCTTCGAACGCGATCAGACGTCCGTGCTCGTAGCGTCGAGTGTCGCGGGCGATTGGCAAGTCGCCCGTGTGCGGCTCTCGGACGGGAGCCTGACGCCTCTGGTCGCCTTCGACGGCTCGACCGAGCAGGGAAACGTGCGTGGCATCGCGAGTCTCGGAACCGGCGCCGCCCTGATCACGCTGGGCGGTTCGCTCGTGCGGCTGGACTGGCTCGATCCGCAGAATCCGACCGCCACCACGATCCTGGACGGATTGGAGACGCCGTGGGGACTCGTACTCGACCCATTGAACACGAACCAACTCTATCTCGCGGAGCGCGATGCCGAGACATCGAGCGGCATCGGTCGCGTGCAGTCGATCCGACTCGACACGCTCGAGCGGAGGACGCTGCTCGCGCAACCCGTGCAGCTGCTCGACGACGTCTTCGTACACGCCATCAACCGCCCGCAGGCGTTGGCGCTCGATCGATCGGGAACGCGCTTGCTCGCGATTACACAGCGCGAGACATCCGACGGAACGCACGAGCTCTTGGCGGTCGACTTGAACGCCGCCGGCGCGAGCCGAGCGTTCGACGTCCGATCGGGGCTGCCGGCGGAAACGGGCTCAGTGGCTCTCGGCGACGAGGAACTTCTGCTTCTCGCGCTCACGAGCGAAGACGACCTCGCCGTCGGTGGTGGGATCGAGCAGCGGCGAACGATCGAGGAGTTCGAGCTCGCGCATCGTGACGCACACGTGACGGCTGCTTTCTCGCCGGCCTTGGCCTCGGCCCAGCCCTTTCGAATTCGAATTCCGTCGCTCGTGGGATCGCCGACTCCGTTCGGTGCACGCGATTCCTTCGTGTGGAACAGTGCGGACCTGGCGGAGGGCGGCGGGGTGCAATTCCGGGCCGTTCCGATGGATGCCGAGAGGGGCGTGGACGGAGCGACCGAGGCCGCCAAGGTGATTCGGTCGCCGCTCGACGCCGAGCTCGTGACGCTTGGAAACGTGAGCTTGACGAGCAGCCCCTTCTCCGTCGCCGCAGCCGACCTCGATGGCGACGGGGATCTCGATGTCGCCTCGGCGAACTACGGCGGCAACACGCTCACCGTCTTTCTCCAAGCGAGTCCCGGCGTCTTCGCCTCGACTCCACTCACCCTTGGCAACGAGAGCGTGACGAACGCGCCCGCTTCCGTCATCGCAGCCGATCTCGACGGCGACGGGGATCTCGACCTCGCGTCCGCGAACACGGGCAACTCCACGCTCACGGTCTTCTTCCAAGAGAGCCCTGGCGTATTCGGCGCGACTCCACTCTCCCTTGGAGACGCGAGCGTGACGGGCTACCCCTTTTCCATCACCGCAGCGGACCTCGACTGCGACGGGGATCTCGATCTCGCCTCCGCGAACACAGGCGGCCAGACGCTCGCCATCTTCTTCCAGGAGAGCCCCGGCGTCTTCGGCTCGACTCCACTCTCCCTCGGAGGACAGTTTGCTCCTAGCAGCCCCTACTCCGTCATAGCCGCCGACCTCGACGGCGACGGGGATCTCGATCTCGCCTCGGCACACGCAGAGAGCAACTGGCTCACGATCTTCTTCCAAGAGAGTCCCCGCGTCTTCAGCTCGACTCCCCTGATCCTTGGAGACGCGAGCGTGACCTTCTCGCCCTTTTCCGTAGCGGCAGCGGACCTCGACGGCGACGGAGATCTCGATCTCGCCTCGGCAAACCTGGGCAGCCACACGCTCACCGTGTTCTTCCAAGAGGGCCCTGGCGTCTTCGGCTCGACTCCACTCTCTCTTGGAAACGCGAGCGTGACGAACGCACCCGTCTCCGTTACCGCATCCGACTTTGACGGCGACGGGGATCTCGATCTCGCCTCCGCGAACCAAGGCAGCGACACGCTGACCGTCTTCTTCCAAGCGAGCCCCGGCGTTTTCGACTCGACGCCACTCTCCCTTGGAAAAGAGATCGGGACAGAGTACTGTACGTCAATACAGTAAAACGGGGTGTATTTCTACGTGGAGGACGTTGCATTCTAAGCGAGCTTGTGGGG
>JANOFY010000452.1:0-4958 GCA_031413895.1 Planctomycetota bacterium
GGCACAACTGGCACAACCGACCTGGAGCTCCCTCGATGTCCGACAAGCAAGTCCTGAACAACCAAGCCAAGATCCTCGCGAACCAAGGCGCCATTCAGAAGAACCAGGCGAAGATCCTCGGGAATCAAGGCACGATCGAGAAGAACCAAGCGAAGCTCGACCGCATCCTCGCCAACCAGAACACCATCAAGGCGAACCAGCAGAAGATCCTCGCGAATCAGAAGAAGATCCTCGCCAAGTAAGATCGTGGCTTCGCGCGATTCTGCGCGCAGTCGGGCGATGGCTGAGCTCGACTTGTTCCGGCTCACGGCTGACGAGAAGCGGGAGGTGGTCGCAGATTGCGACCACCTTGGTCGACTAGTTCGCTCAGTGCCATCCGAGCACGAGCTGATTCGCGCCCGCCACGCCCGCCGCTGTCAGCGCGCCGACCGGGTTGTACGCGAACGGACGGTTCACGAGATCGTTCCCCGTGTTGACCGTCTGCTGTACGGCGCTCGTCTGCGAGAAGCCGTGCACGATGAAGTACAGGGGTTCGCTCACGTTCGTCAGCGTGCGCGACTGCACGACCACACCCGCGCCGCCGATCGTCTGGCTGACGATCACGTACACGATCGGTTGCGCGCCGCGGTAGTCGACCGCGATGCCGTACGTGTCCTGCGTGCCGCCGAGGTTGGCGGACCACGCGCTGTTGAACCACGTGAAGCCGAGCGCGTTGACGTCGAAGCTCGTCGCGTCGCGGCCGGGGTGATTGTCGAGCGGCGTGCTCGCCACACCGACGCCGAACCCGAAGTTGGCCTTCGCGACCTCCCGACGGCCTTCGAAGTAGAAGAATCCCGAGCCCGGCAGGATCGCGCGGTCGGAGCGCACGCCGACGTTCGAGTAGCCCGAAACCTTGAACCCGAGCTTGTCCGCCGACAGCGTCACGGACGAATGCTTGTCGATCTCGTTCAAGTACGTGTACACGGGCATGCCCGGGTAGGAATCCACCGCGCGCGGATCGGTGCCGGCTGTGAACTCGGCGACGTTCGAGAAGCCGTCGCCGTCGGCGTCGAGCGGCCCGTCGTTCGCCAGCGGATTGAACGCGTGCGCGACTTCGTATCCGTCGGGCAGTCCGTCGCCGTCGGTGTCCGCGACGAAGATGTTCGTGCCGCGCGCGGTCTCTTCGTGGTTCACGAGGCCGTCGCCGTCGGTGTCGATGTCGAGCGCGTCGATCACGACTTGGCGTTCGCCGGGAACCCCGCTCAACGGATCCGTAACGCGCGCGCGAATCGTGTGCGGACCGAAGACCGTGGGCGTGAACACAAACGTCGAGCCCGTGGCGGTTGCGCTGCTCGCGCTGTCCGTCCATTGAATCAGCGCGGTCGCATCGAGTCCGTGGACGTCGACGGCGGTCGCGGTGAGCACGACGGTCTGGCCGACGAACAGACTCGTCGGCGCGGCGCCGAGCGTGACGACCGGCTTCGCGACCGGCAGGCTCCAACCTGAATTGAGTTGGCTCGCGCCGCTCACCGAGGCCGCGCTCAAGATCGCCGCCGCGTTGTAGCGGAACGGATTCGCGACGAGATCGTTGCCCGTGTTGATCGTCTGCTGCACGCCGGTCGTCAGCGCGTAGCCGTGCACGACGATGAAGAGCGGACCTTGGACCGCCGGCAGCGGGAGGGTCTTCACGAGCTGTCCGGGTCCTGCGAGCGTCTGGCTGGCGATCACATACGCGATCGGCGAGCTGCCGCGGTAATCCACCGCCAGGCCGTACGTGTCCTGATCGCCGCCGAGATTGCCGGCCCACGCTCCGTTGAACCACGCGAAGCCGAGCGCGTTGATCCCCATGCTCGTCGCGTCGCGGCCGGGGTTGTTGTCGAGCGGAGTCGACGCGAGTCCGACGCCGAACCCGAAGTTGCCCTTGGCGACGTTGCGACGGCCCTCGAAGTAGAAGAAGCCCGAGCCCGGCGCGATCGACGTGTCCGAGCGCACGGCGCAGTTGCCGTATCCCGAGAACGTGACTCCCAATCGGTCGGCGGTGACGGTGACGCTTGCATGTTTGTCCGTCGTGCTGAGCAGCGTCTTGTTCGGCATACCCGGGTACGAGCTCGTCGCGTGCGGGTTCGTGTCGGCGAAGAACTCCTGCAGGTTCGTGAACCCGTCGCCGTCCGCGTCGATCGTGGAGTCGTTCGCGAGCGGGTTCAATCCGCGGCGCACTTCCCATCCGTCCGGGATGCCGTCGCCGTCCGTGTCGGCGACGTTGACGTTCGTTCCGTGCACGTACTCGTCGCTGTTGAAGAGGCCGTCGCCGTCGGTGTCGATGTCGAGCACCTCGACCTGGATCTGGTCGTACGACAGGACCGTCGTGCCGCTCATGACCGCGGCCGTGATCTTGTGGATTCCGGTGCTCGCGGTCGGCAACTGGAAGCTCGCGCCGGTCGCCGTGAACGCGCTCGCGCTGTCCGTCCAGCGCAGCAACGCGCCGAGGTTGTTGCCGTAGAGGTCGAGCGCCGTGGCGGTGAGCGTCAGCGAAGCGCCGAGCGTCGTCGTTGCGGGCGCATTGGCGATGTCGACAACCGGAGCAGGCACGGGCGGATTCCAACCGAGGATCACTTGGCTCGCGCCGGCGACTCCCGCGGTCGTGAGCGCCTTCTTCACGTCGAAGGCGAACGGTTGCGTGAGCAGGTCGTTGCCCGCGTTGATCGTCGATTGGATGCCGCTCGTCAGCGCGAACCCGCCGACGATGATGTACACCGGCGTGTTGACGGTCGGCAGCGCCAGCGTCTTGACGACCGCGCCCGGACCATCGACGACGTTGCTCGTGATGACGTAGACGGTCGGGTACGCGCTCCGGTAGTCGACCGCGATGCCGTACGTGTTCTGATCGCCGCCGAGGTTGCCGGCCCACGCGCCGCCCGCCCACACGAAGCCCAGCGTGTTGACGCCGAAGCTCGTCGTGTCGCTGCCCGGCGGAACTGTGAGCGACGTCGCCCCTGTGCCGATGCCGAAGCCGAAGTTGCCCTTCGCGATGTTGCGGCGCCCTTCGAAGTAGAAGAAGCCCGAGCCCGGCATCACGGCGCGATCGGAGCGCACCGCGTTGTTGCCGTAGCCCGTGAAGCGCGCGCCGAGGCGGTCGGCCGAGAGCACGACCGACGCGTGCTTGTCCGTCGCGCTGAGGAACGTGGTGTTCGGCATGCCCGGGAAGTCGTTCGCCGACTTCGGATCCGTGCCGACCAGGTACTCCTGCAAGTTCGTGTAGCCGTCGCCGTCCGCGTCGAGGTGCGAGTCGAACACGAGCGGGTTGAACCCCTTCGCGAATTCGAAGCCGTCCGGCAGACCATCGCCGTCGCTGTCGGGATTGTTCGGGTTCGTGCCGAGCGCGGCCTCCTGGCCGTTCCACAAGCCGTCGCCGTCGCTGTCCGTGTCGAGCACTTCGATCTGCACTTGATCGACACCGTGACGACCCGCGAGGTCGGTCGCGGTCGCGGTGACCGTGCGCACACCGATCACGTTCGTCGGAACGTTGAACGACGAGCCTGTGCCGGTCGCAGCGCTGCCGCTGACCGTCCACACGATGCTCGCGGTGATGTCCTGCCCCTGCAGGTTCGTCGCGGTCGCCGAAAGGTCGAGCGTGCCGAACTGCAACACGGTCAGCGCGCTGCTCGCGATGTCGACCGTCGGCAGGGGAACTGGCGGATTCCAACCGAGCACGACTTGGTTCGCACCGGCGACACCCGCGGTCGTGAGCGCGAGCTTGGCGTCGAACGCGAACGGCGCTGACGCGAGATCGTTGCCCGGATTGATCGTCGACTGGATGCCGCTCGTCAGCGCGAACCCGCCGACGATGATGTAGACCGGCGTCGTGACGGTCGGCATCGCCAGCGTCTTGACGACCGCGCCAGGTCCACCGACCACGTTGCTCGTGATGACGTACACCGTCGGATACGCGCCGCGGTAGTCGACTGCGATGCCGTACGTGTTCTGCTCGCCGCCGAGGCTGCCGGCCCACGCGCCATTCGCCCACACGAAGCCGAGCGCGTTGACACCGAAGCTCGTCGCGTCGCTGCCGGGCGCAGTCGAGAGTGAAGTCGTCGCAGTGCCGATGCCGAATCCGAAGTTGCCCTTCGCGATGTTGCGGCGGCCTTCGAAGTAGAAGAAGCCCGAGCCCGGCGTCACGGCGCGATCAGAGCGGACCGCGTTGTTGCCGTAGCCGGTGAAGCGCGCTCCCAACCGGTCGGCGGAGAGCACGACCGACGAGTGCTTGTCCGTGCTGCTGAGGAACGTCAGGTTCGGCTGACCGGGATACGAGCTCGCTGCGCGCGGATCGGAGCCGCCCACCGATTCTTGGAAGTTCGTGAAGCCGTCGCCATCCGCGTCGAGGCCGCCGTCGTCCGCCAGCGGATTGAAGGCGTGGTCGACTTCGTACTTGTCGCTCATCCCGTCGGAGTCGGTGTCCGCCAGGTTGCGATCTGTGCCGAGTGCGATCTCTTGCGAATCGAAGAGGCCGTCACCGTCGGTGTCGACGTCGACGACGGTGATCAGGACGTGCGCCACGTGCGACTGGCCGTCCGCGTCGACGATGGTCGCCGCGACGTCGTGCGCGCCGGCGAGGTTCGTGTTGACGGCGAAGCTGGAGCCGGCGCCAGAGGCCGAGCCCAAGGCGTCGGTCCAAGTGACCGCGCTCGACAGATCGTTGCCGTCGACTTCGGTCGCGGTCGCGGTGAGTGTCGCGCCGAGACCGACGGCGACCGTCGCGCTCGCGCTCGCGATCGAGATGCCTGCGAGCGAGACCGGCAGATTCTCTGGCCGATTCGCATCACCCCAACCCGTGACGAACTGGCTGACGTCGACGCCCGCGGCTTGCAGGATCGTGCGCGCGTCGTACGCGAACGGCTTCGCGCCGAAGTTGATCGAGTTCGCGAGCGTCGGCGCGGTCGGGTTGCCGTACAGCATCGGGAAGAGCGGCGTGAAGACGTCTT
>JANOFY010000453.1:0-2890 GCA_031413895.1 Planctomycetota bacterium
GCCCGACGCTGGTCCGCCTGGTGTGCCGCGAGCTCGGCGGCAGCGACCACGACGCCGAGCGTCCCGCCGTCGCCGTCGAGGCGATCCACGCCTACAGCCTGGCTCACGACGACCTGCCGTGCATGGACGACGACGACCTGCGCCGCGGTCGTCCGACGTGCCATCGCGTATTCGGTGAGGCGATCGCCGTGCTCGCGGGCGACGCACTGCTCACACACTCGTTCGAGTTGCTCGCGAAGTCTCCCGTCAGACCGGCGGAGATGGTCGCGGCGCTTGCGCGCGGCGCGGGGCCCGTCGGCATGGTCGGCGGGCAAGTGCTCGACCTTTCCGGGGGCGCCGAAGCGTTGACCCGCGCACGCGTCGAGGAGATTCACACGAAGAAGACCGCTGCGCTTCTCGGGGCTGCGGCCGAGCTCGGTGCGCACGCCGCGGGTGCCGACGAGCGTAAGGTCGCGAGCGCGCGCGCGTACGGCATCGCGCTCGGGCGCTGCTTCCAAGCGACAGACGACATCCTCGACGTCATTGGCGATGCAGAGACGCTGGGCAAGACGCCCGGCAAGGACGCGCGCGGGAACAAGCCCACGCTCGTGGCCGCGCTTGGGATCGATGGAGCGCGCTCGGAAGCCGAACGGCTCGCGGCGCTGGTGCAGGCCCGCGCGTCCGATCTCGGATGCCGCGCCGGGGACCTGGCTTTCGATCTGGCGCTGCACCTGCTCGATCGCCAGTCCTGATTTCGGCCGAGTGCTACCCAGGCGCCGCCCGCTCCGACAGACTAGAAGGCTGAGCCATGTCGAAGAACGTCCGCGACGAGAGCCCGCAGGGAACGCAGCCCATTCTCGATTCAATTCGTTCGCCGCTCGACCTCAAGACGCATCGGCGTGAGGAGCTCACCGGCATCTGCGGCGAGGTGCGCTCGTTCCTCCTCGACTCGGTCCAGAAGACCGGCGGTCACTTGGGATCGAACCTCGGGACCGTCGAGATCACCGTCGCGCTCCACTACGTGTTCGATTTCCGGCGCGACCGTTTGGTCTTCGACGTCAGCCACCAGTGCTACCCGCACAAGGTGCTGACCGGGCGCCGTGAGCAATTCGGGACGCTGCGACAGAGCGGCGGACTGTGCGGGTTCACGAACCCCGTCGAGTCGGAGTACGACCTGTTCCACACGGGTCACGCGGGAACGGCGATCAGCCTGGGCCTCGGACTTTCGTTCGCGCAGTCGTTCGAGCCGGATCCGCCGCGCGTCGTCGCGCTCGTCGGGGATGCCGCGCTCGGCGCCGGTGTCGCGTTCGAGGCGCTGAACCACGCCGCCGCGAGCGGCCAACGCTTGATCGTCGTGCTCAACGACAACGAGTGGTCGATCAGCAAGTCGGTGGGCGCGCTCGCGCGCTACTTGTCCCGCATCCGCTCGAACCGGCTCGTGCAGCGCGCCCATCAGGAAGTCTCGAACTTGATCTCGGCGATTCCGGTGATCGGCGCGCGCGTCGATCGCGCGCTCGAACAGTTCGGCGAGGTCATGCGCCACGCGGTCGTGCCGGGCCACATCTTCGAGGAGCTCGGCGTCACGTACGTCGGCCCGCTCGACGGCCACGACGTCGGCCTGCTCGTCGAGCACCTCGAGCGCGCGCGCTCACTCGACGGCGTCGTGTTGCTGCACATCCTGACGGAGAAGGGCAAAGGCCACCCGAAGGCGCCGACGCACCCCGAGCGCGTGCACGGCGTGAAAGCGGCCGAGAAGCCGAAGGACTCCGGCGGCGACACGCCGAAGGTTGCGCCGAACGTCGCGCCGATCGTTGCACCGGCGAAGCCCGTGACCGGACCCGCGTTCACCAAGGCGTTCTCCGACGCGGTGATCCGTCTCGCCGAGCGCGACGTGCGCATCCACGCGATCACCGCCGCGATGCCGTCGGGCACGGGGCTCGACGCGTTCGCGGAGCGATTCCCGTCGCGCTGTCACGACACGGGCATCACCGAGCAGCACGCGTGCGCGATGGCGGCCGGCATGGCGAAGGGCGGCCTGCGGCCCGTCGTCGCGATCTACTCGACGTTCCTGCAGCGCGGCTACGACCAAGTGTTCCAGGAGATCGTGCTCCAGCATCTGCCGGTCCTTTTGTGCCTCGACCGCGCCGGCCTCGTCGGGCAAGACGGTCCGACGCACAACGGCGTGTTCGACATCGCGTTCCTGCGCACGTTCCCCGGGATCGTCATCGCCGCGCCGCGCGACGCGTCGGACATGGAGCGCATGCTCGAGTTCGCGCTGCGGCACGACGGACCGGTGGCGCTGCGCTTCCCGCGCGACAACTGCCCGGGCGTCGAGCGCATCCATCGCAGCGAGCGGCGCGACCTCACGGCCGGCAAGGCGGAGGTGCTCAGCGAAGGCGAGAGCGCCGTCGTGTGGGCGTTCGGTCCGCTCGTCGGCGCCGCCGCCGAGGCGATCGAGCGGTTGAAGCGCCGCGGCGTCGAGGTCGGCCTCGTCGACGCGCGCTTCGCGAAGCCGCTCGACGTCGAGCTCCTCTCTCAGCACGCCGCGCGCTACCGCCACATCGTGACGGTCGAAGAGCACCAGCGCGCCGGCGGATTCGGCTCGGCCGTGCTCGAAGCGATGCAGTCGATGCCGAACGCGACCGCGCGCGTCCGCATCCTCGGCGTGCCGGATCGATTCATCGAGCACCGCAGCACGCGCGAGGAGCAGCTCGCCGAAGTCGGCCTCGACGCCGACGGGATCGAGCGCACGCTGAAGAACTTGCTCCAGCTCACGCTGGTGACGGAATGACGAAGCCCACACGGACACGCGTGAAGCGGGACGAGACCACCGCTGCGCCGCGCGTGGACTACCAGCGCGTGCTCGTCCTCGCCGACGGCGAGAAGAGCAACGTGAGCGCGCTCGTCGCCG
>JANOFY010000454.1:0-7709 GCA_031413895.1 Planctomycetota bacterium
CAGGCCCGTGTTGCCTTCCTGGATGAGATCCAGGAACGACAGACCGCGGTTCCTGTACTTCTTGGCGATCGACACGACCAGCCGCAGGTTGCCGCTCGACAGCTTGCGCTTCGCGTCTTCGTATTCAGCGAAGTGCAGGCGCACTTGGTCGATCCGTCGCTTCAAGCGGAAGGACGGCTCCATGCAAGCGAGCTCGAGCTCCTTGTGCCGATCCGAGAGCTCGCGCACCTGCGCCGCGGCCTTCTTGTTGCCTTTGAGACCGGCGATCTTGCGCTCGATCGAACGCATCTCGCGGTAGTGCTCCTCCATCACGTCGATGTAGGGCCGAACTTTCTTGACCTGCAGGTGGCACTCCTCGATGAGGATCACGAGCTTGCGGCGCAGCGTCTGCACGAGCTCGAGCTGGTCGGAGCGCTCTTGCTTCGCGGGTTTGGGATCGAGCAGCGGCCGGTACTCCTCGCGAATTTGGCCGAGCAGCCGGCGGATCGTGATCAAGTTGACCGGGAGCCGCTTCGCGAGGAAGTTCTTGCCGAGCGTCTCGACGATCTTGGGATCGTCGTCCGCCTTGGGATTCGGGTTGACCTTGAGCGTGCGGTCGAACGCCAGCTCACCGCGCTCGACGGCTTCCAGCGTCTTCAGCGCCGAGACCATGCACAAACCGGAAGCGATCGCCTTCTTGCGGAAGCGCTTGCGCGTGATCTCGATCGTCTTCGCGAGGTAGATCTCCTGATCGCGCGTCAGCAGCGGGATCTCGCCCATCTGCGTGAGGTACATGCGCACCGGGTCGTCGATCTTCTCCGGCATCACGCTGCGCGGAAAAACCGGCTCAGGGACATCGTCGTCGTGGTCCTCGGATTCGATGTCGGCGGGGACTTCGTCCGCCGCGTCCTCCTTCTCCTCGGCGCGTGCGCCGCTCGCCTCGGCGTCGTCGAGGATGTCGACGCCCTGGTCTTCGAGCTGCAGGAAGATCGCGTCCATCTTGTCCGGCGGGACGAACTGATCCTCCAGGAGCTTGTTCATCTCCGTGTAGGTCAGGAAGCCCTTCTTCCGACCTTCGTAGATGAGCGTCTTGATCGTCTCCTCGATCTTCTCTGCCATGGTTGTTCCGGGGTAGGAGGGGTTAACGGGTGATCGAGCGCAGGCTGTCGGCGTACGCCTTGAAACGATTGTTGACGTGCGGGTCGTGGACCGCGAGATCGTCGGCGTCGCGCTTCAACGCGAGCCTCTCAGCCTCGAGCAGTCGCGTGTGCAAATGCTTCACCGCGCCGTCGAATTGCGCGCGCAGGCTCTCCGCGGTCTGCGCATGCTCGACGATGGGAACGACTCGGTGGCGTGCGGGGTCGTCACCGAGCAAGTTCAGCACGCTCTGAACGTCAACCTGCGCGCCCTCGTCGTCGTAGAGTTCGAGCGTGGCGTGGAAGACGCGCGCAAGTTCGGGAATCGGACACTGCTCACGGAACCGCCGCGCCAGCGGAATGAGACTCGCGTCGAGCAAGATCGAGCCGACGATTTCCTCGAACGCGGAAACGAGTCTGCGATCGACGGGTGATTCCACGGGCCGCGGCGCTTCGATGCTCACCGTGTTCCGGCGCCCGCCGTGCTGCGCGCGCCACTGCTCGCGCAGCGCTTCGACGGGAACATCGATCCGGCGTGCGAGCTCGGCAGCGAGGGACTCGCGGTGCACGGGCTTCGAGAGTCGCGACAAGAGCTCGAGCACGCGGTCGACCGAGCGGGACAGATCGACGCCACGCTGCGTGGCCAGCGCGTCCGTGACGTGGTCGAACCAACCGCGCGCGAGCTCGAGATGCGCCGCGAACGCAGCCGCGCCTTCGCGGATGAGGAGGTCGCACGGATCTTGGCCGCCGGTGAGCGAGACGACGTCGATCTCGACATCGAGCGGGAGCAAACCGTGCAGCGCTCGCGCAGCCGCCTTGTGACCGGCTTCGTCGCCGTCGAAGACGAGGCTGATACGACGCGCGCCCGTCTTGCGGACGAGCGCGGCGTGTTCGTCGGTGGTCGACGTGCCGAGCACGGCGACGACGGTCGTGACGCCGGCCTGGTGCGCAGCCATCACGTCGGTGTAGCCCTCGACGAGAACGAGGTGTCCGCTCTTGCGGACGGCGGAGATCGCGCGGTCGAGCGCGTACACGAGTCGCCCCTTGTGGAAGAACGCGGTCTCCTGCGAGTTGACGTACTTCGGACCGCTCGCGTCGTCGTCGGCGAGACGGCGCGCGCCGAAGCCGACCGTCTGTCCCTTGACATCGCGGATCGGGATCATGAGCCGTCCGCGGAAGAAGTCGTACGGACGGCCTTGGTCGTTCCGGCGCGCGAGCCCGACGGCCTCGGCGCGCGCGATCGGGATGTCGTGGCGGCGTGCGAACTCGACGAAGGCCTGGCCGCTCGCGGGAGCGTATCCGACGCCGAACGACTGGCTCGTCGCCGGGGTGAGACCGCGCTCTGTCAGATACCGCGCTGCCGATTGTCCTTCAGGCGTGTCGAGTTGCGTCGCGTAGAACGCTTGCGCGCGCTCGAGGAGCGCTAGCGATTCACGGTACTCGGCGTCGCGCGCGTCGTCCCCGGCGCCGCGCTGTCGCGCCGCCTTCGGAAGCTCGACGCCGGTGCGCGCGGCCAGGATCTCGAGCGCGTCGAGGAAGCTCAGGTTGTCCGCACGCTCGATGAAGCTGATTTGGTCGCCACCGCTCGCACACGATCCGAAGCAGTGCCACGTACCACGGCGCGGATCGACTTTGAACGACGGCGTCTTCTCGTCGTGGAACGGACAACAGGCGACCCACAGCGCGCCGGCCTTCTTCAGGCTGCTGACCCGCTCCCGCACCACGTCCTCGATCGGGGCGCGCAGCTTGATCGCTTCGATGGCTCTTCGAAACTCGTCGTTGTGCACGGGGACCGCTGGAGGGGAAACGAAACGAACCTGGACAGGTCCCCGCCAACGGCGGGACTCTGCATCGAACTAGGGGATGGCCTGGGGGAGCCGGGAAGACCTTGCGCGGAAAAGAATCCCGTGTCCCAAGCCTACTCCAAGGGCTGTCCGGGGGCCGGTTGCGGAAAAGATTCCGCTTCCAGGGACAGTCGGGCAGC
Organism: Planctomycetota bacterium; assembly: GCA_031413895.1. Classification (GTDB taxonomy): domain Bacteria; phylum Planctomycetota; class UBA1135; order UBA1135; genus JANLUN01. The sequence goes on from JANOFY010000454.1 coordinate 3,100, forward strand.
CGACACGAGCCTCCATTTTAGACTACCGGGAGCGCGCTCGACAGGCGAGCAGCAAGATCAACTTTGATCCTGCCGCGCGAGAGCGCGCAGCGTCGCCACGTCCAAGTTCTCAGCGCGCTCCCTAGGATCGAGACCCAGCCGCTCCAGGGCTGCGAGGGCGCGCGCGCGGTCCCCCCAGTGCTCGCCGAGGACGCGGGCGAGCCCCTGGCGCCGGTGCTGGAACAGGTGCGCGACGAGCCGGTCCAGCGCCCCTCGCTCCGCCCTGGGGAGGCGCTCGGGAAGGAGCTCCAGCCGGACGACCGCGCTCTCCACCGATGGACGCGGCCAAAAAAGCGACGCTCCGACCGATCGACCGAGCTCGGTCCGGTAGTGGCCTTGGAGCTTGATCGTGAGCGGCCCCCAATCGGCGGAGCCCGGGGACCCGGCGATGCGCTCGGCCACCTCGCGCTGAACGAGGACCGTGATGCTCTCCGGCGGCGCTGGCAGGTCGCACAGGCACGCGAGGAACGGCGCCGACACGCTGTAAGGCAGGTTGCTGACGACGTGCCAGGGTGCCGTCGGGAGCGCGCGCACCACCTCGGGATTGAGGGCGTGCTTGCCCGCCAGGACATCGCCCTGCACCCAGCGCACCCCCGCGCTCTCCGGGATCAGCGCGCGCGCGATCTCGAGCAGTCGCGCGTCGAGTTCGACGCACGTGAGTTCCACGCCCGCGCGCACGAGATGGAGCGTCAGGAAGCCGCAGCCGGGTCCGACCTCGAGGACGCGATCGCCCGGTCGACGCGCGCGTCGCGCACGATCGCGCGCACCATGTTCTCGTCGAGGAGAAAGTTCTGGCCGAGCTTCTTCGAAGGTCGAAACCCCGCCCGCTCGAGCGCGTCGCGGAACGAACTCCAGGCCGGTCGACCCTCCGCGGCCGTCACTGCCGCGCACCGTCGAGGAGCCAAGTCAACGCACGTGGCGCCGACGGTCGCGCCGCGAGCTCCTCGAGCAGCGGCACCGAGGCTCGCCCCCACGCTCGACCGATCTCGCCCAGTCGCTGCGCGGCACCCGCCGTCTTTCCGAAGCTCTCTGCGTGTCGCCAGAGGTACTCCTCGCCATCCGCCGCGCAACGCAGCCCGACGTCGGACGAGCGCGTCGCCGGATGCAGCCCCTGCTGATGGAACGCCCAGCGCTGGATCTGTCGGCGCGTCGCGGGATCGAATTCCTCGACGAGCTCGATCGAGCGTCGCGGCTGCGACAAGAACGACCCGCCCATCGCCCAGTCATCCGTGCCCGCTCCATCCACCACGGCGCGGATCGGTTCGTCGACCCACTCCCACACGTTCCCGAGCAGATCGCAGATCGACTGCGGGCTCTTGCTCTGTTCGAACGTCCCCGTCGCCACCGGTCGGCCGAGGTTGAGGTCCAGTGTGTTCGCGGTCGAGCTCTGCGAGTTGTATCCCCACGGCCAAGGATGCCGACGCGGCCCGCAGGCGGCGCGGATCCACTCACACGCCGTGAGAAGTCGCATGCCGCGCGACGCCGCGAATCGCCGCGCTTCGTCGAGGTTCATGAAGCTCGCGGGCCAGTGACCGGAATCCGGAGTCCATGCGCGCATCGCTTCGACGAGCAGCGGGTCCTTCGAACCCGACTGTGCGAGATACCAGCGCCGCCACTCGTCGCGCCCCACTTCGAATCGGTCGATGAGCAGCGCGCGCTGGTTGTCGCACACCGTGGGCGGACCGCCGAGCGCGGACAGCGCGACCTCGTCGGGCGGCACGAACGCGAGGCGCTCGAGCTCGGCGAGCGCGGCCTCGTCGCGCGAAGCCGCCGAATCGCACGCGCCGATGAGGCACGTCGCAAGCGCGACGGAGAGACATGTCACCCGAGCGGCAGCGAGGCATGTCACTCGGCCGGCAGCGAGACCCGCCGCCCGAACGACGACGAAACCCGCCGCGGGAAAGACGGCGAGAATCGTCGTCGGAACGACGGAGAAGCGTCGCAGGATGCTGACTATTCCTTGTCGGCGACGAAGATCTCGACGCGACGATTCAAGCGCTTGTTGTCCGCGCTCGAGTTCGGTCGGATCGGATCGTGTTGACCGAAGCCGGCGACCGCCACGTCGCGCGCGTCGATCTTGCCGGCGGAGGTGAGCTGAACGGCGACCTCGACCGCGCGCATCGCGGCGAGCTGGAGGTTGCCGTGCGGGAAACGCTCCTTCGTCGCGGGCTTCGCGACCGGATCACTGTCGGTGTGTCCGCGGACCCACACGCGTCCGTGCGGCTTCGATTGGATGTCGGCGGCAACCGTCATCAGGGCTTCGCGTCCCGCCGCATTGAGATCCGCCGAGCCGGAGTCGAACAGGATCTTGTCCTGGACCATCAACACGTAGCCGCCCTCGACGTCGAAGCGCTCGATGTCCTTCAGCGGCCGGCCCAGGCCATCGATCTTCTGCTGGAGCTCCGAGAGTCGCGACTCGAGATCGCCGCCAAACCCGGCTTCCGACAGCGCGGTCACGTCATTCATCGCCAGCGCACGCTTCAAACGGTCGTTCTCCGCTTCGAGCGTCGCGACGTACTGCTCTTTCTCGTGCAGGCTTGTTTGGTGGTATTTCGCGGACGCAACGGCATCGTCGTACTGGCGCTGGCTCACGCACGACGCGAGGCCGCACAGGACGAGCATCGGAAGGCCCGTCCAAATCGGGCGGGCATGGAAAAAGGCTTCTGCTTTCGCTTGTTTCATCGCGGCTTCTTCTGGGGATCTCAACATCCCCCTCTTGTGGATCCACCCGGGACGCCGCCGGCGGTCATCGCCTGCGCGCATCGTCCGGCCCCTCGTGCCTCCCTGCTGCTCCGGCGCGACCGAGAGCGCTAGTGCTCGTGAGCCTAGACGTGTCGACCCCAATATCCAGGGGGGGGCGGCGCCGGATGAGCGAGAGAGGTGTCCAGAGTGTAGCGGCGCAAGAGAGCGAGTCCACGCCCTTCAACGACGATCAGCGGAGCGCATCACGTTCGCCGCAAAGCTCACGCGCGCGGTCAGGGAACCTGAAGCCCGAAGATCGACGCGATCGAGCGCGCGACCCCCGATGCCTGGCTCATGCTCGCCGACATCGCGAGTGGAACCGCGACGACGAGCAAGAGCGCCGTTCCGACGAGAGCCGCGTCGACGAGAGCTCCATCCGACACGTCTTCTTCGACCACGGGCGCGGCGCGCGGCGCGGGACGACGAGCCTCGACCGGTGCCACCACGGGCGCGGGTTCCTCTTCGATCTCGATCTCACCGACGTCTTCGACGTCGTCGATGATCGTCTCGACGCTCGCAATCTCCTGCGTCGCCATCCCGGCGTCGCCCTCGGCTTCGGTTTCGTCCTCGAACACGAGTTCTTCGCTGACCTCGCCCAGGTCGACCACTTCTCCGCCCGAGAGCTCGCTGCGCAGGCTCTCGACGTCCGCGCGGCGCAGCTTCATGGTGTCGCCCTCGCGGAACGCGCGGATCTCGCCCTCGGATACGAGGCGCTTCAGCTCCTCTTCCTTGAGCCGCAGCTCCTTCAGGGCTTCATCAAAGCTGTAGAACTGATCTCTCTCGGCCACGCGGGGGGCTCCTGTGCTGGGGGAATGAGGGGCTTACTTGACGGGCTTCGCTGGGGCGCGCAGCTCGGAGAACTTGCTCTCGAGCTCCTCGAACGAGTACTCGGAGCGATCGTTCCAGCCGTTGAGCTGCAGGTCGAGGTCGATGCGGCGCGCGCCGACCAGCTTGATTCCTTGCGTGCTCGCCGCGCCGCCGTTCGCTTGGTACACGGCCAGCTGACGATTCACGGTGTCGATCAAGTAGAGGATCGACGATCCGGTGAGATCGATCCCGGTGACCGCGATCATGCTGCCGTTCGAATCGGAATTCCCGATCGCCGGCAGCTGCGGAAACTCCGGCTCCGCCGTCGGAGGATCGTCGGTGTCTTCGTTGCCACTGCCGCCTCCGCCCTGCGGAAGCGCAAGGCGCGGACGCGCCGGCTCGAGCGCGAGGCCGATCGCCGCCAAACCGAACCCGGCGAGCAGCATGGCGCCGTGACCATTCAAGAAGCGGAAGCTTTTCATAGAGAGACTCTCCGGCCGCAGGGCGCGTCTCGAGGGCGGGCTATCCTAGCGACGCGACGCAGTTGCGACAAAGCTGGACGATTGCGGGGCGCGGTGCAGGAGCTCGTCACGCCGACTTCGAAGCTCGCGACCAACAACGTGCGCCTGTCCGCGTTACTCGCTGTCCACCCCGCCGGGAACGTGACCAGACCATGCGCCCTCATCACACCCTAATTGCTCTGTCCCTCATCGCCGCACTGCCGGCCTGCACCGCCGCGCCGGACGATAGCCCGGACGCCAAGCCGCTGCAGGAGCCCGCGCCCACCGAGGTCGCGAGCCGCATGGCGAGCTTCGCGCGCATGGTGGGCGGCGAGTGGAGGATGACGGCACTGGCCGGAACGAGCACGTTCGACACCTGGCACTGGGGCCCGGGACAGCACTCGATGCGCGTGATGACCGATGGGTCGGGGTCGAGCGTGGTCCCCGAGCCGTGGCGCGAGTTGCAGGTCTTCTACTGGCACCCGGGTCGCAAGCAGGTCTGCATGTTGGGCCTGAGCCCAT
>JANOFY010000455.1:0-24258 GCA_031413895.1 Planctomycetota bacterium
GGCTCGCACGTCGAGACCGATTGCAACGCTTGCCACACGCTCCCTAGCGACGCCGAGCCGCGCGAGTTCAACGGGACCGTCGCGCAATGCGAAGGCTGCCACGATGACGCGCACGCCGGCTTCTTCGAGCCGTTCACGCGCTCGCTGCCGCCCATCTCCGACGGCGAGTGCGCGCGCTGCCACGCGACGACAGAGTTCGCCGACATTCCGGCGGCCGGATTCGATCACGCGCGCTGGACCGGGTTCCCCGTGCAAGGCGCGCACGCACAGAGCGCCTGCGACTCGTGCCACCCACTTTCGGAGACCGCCGACGCGACCGGCCGCAGGTTCGGCCGCGTGTCCCAGCACTTCGGCGAGTTCGAAGGTTGCGTCACGTGTCACACCGATCCCCACCAAGGCGCGTTCGACTGGGACGATGTGCCGAGCGACGTCGCCGGTCGCGCCGACTGCGCGCGCTGTCACGTCGAATCGAGCTGGCGCGCGTTCCCGCGCGGATTCGATCACGGACTCTGGACCGGGTTCATGTTGGTCGGCGCGCACGGTGAAACCAAGTGCTCGGGTTGTCACGCGCAATTGAAACGGCCCGACGCGCTCGGCCGGACGTGGGGACGGTCGCTCGGCTCAGGCTGCGCCGACTGCCACGACGATCCGCACGCGGGCCAGTTTGCGGTGGAAGTTGAAGGTGGCGGCGAAATGGACTGCTCGCGGTGCCACACGGACGAGCTGCGCTCCTTCAGCAGCTTCAACCACGACCGTGACTCGATCTTCCCGCTCGAGGGGGCGCACGAGAGCGTCGCGTGCGCGGCCTGCCACAAGACGGTGGCCGAGGGCGGTGCCCAGTTCGTGCGCTACCGCCCGCTGAAAACGGAGTGCGTGGACTGCCACGGCGTTCACGAAGAAGTTCTGCTACGGCGAAAGCCGAGAAGGAACTGATGCTCCGCATCTGCCTCTTGGTGCTGGTCGCGGCCCTGTGGGTGCACGCAGGCCTCGCGCACGCGCAGGACGACGATGGCTTCGAGAAGATCGAGCTACGGGTGACTTCTTCGAAGCCCGGGTTCGCGATGGTCGACCGCGGTTCGAACGACGGCCTCGAAGTCGGCGACCGCGTGCAATTCTTTCCGCGTCAGGGGTTCATCTACGCCGGCCGGATCGCACGCATCTCCGAGCGCGGCGCCGACGTCGAGCTCGACGACCGTGCGTTCTCTCCCCCGCCGGGAACACGCGGCGAAGCGCGCGTTCCGCGAACGCGATTCGCGGAGCCCGTGGTGCCCGTCGACGAACCACCCGCGCCGACGGAGACCGCCGAGCCCACTTCCGAGCACGCGCCGTGGACGAATCTAGACGACGAGTGGCGCGCCGGCGAGCCGCTGCTCGCGAAGGTCAATCCGCTGCGTCCTAGCGAACGTCCGCGTTCGATGTCCGGCCGCGTGTATTCGATCGTGGATCAGATCTGGAGCTCGGAGGACGACCGCGAGGACGGCTTCTACCGGCTAGGCGGAGACGTCGAGTACGACAACCTGTCCGGGCGCGGCGATCGACTCAACATCGCCGGCGAAATGAACTACCGCTACACCGATGTCCCCGATGACGACGACGAGAGCGAGACGCGGCTACGGCTCGATCGCTTGTCGTATTCGTGGGGCGGCAACCGCTTCGATCCCGCGCGCTACGAGCTCGGTCGATTCCTCCAAGTCGGCATGCCCGAGTTCGGCGTAGTCGACGGGTTGGAATGGGGCACGCGGCTCACGGGCGGCAATCGTTACGGGTTGAGCGCGGGCTTCATGCCCGAGGCCTTCGACGAGTATCAGACCGGCGAGGACTATCAAGTCGCGGGCTGGTACCGCTGGGTGCGCGACGAGAGCGAAGTGCTGTCGGCAGCCGCCGGCTACCAGAAGACGTTCCACGAGTGGGATGCGGACCGCGACCTCTTCGTGACGAACTTCCAGTACCTCCCGCCGAAGGGTTGGAACTACAACGCGACGGCGTGGCTCGATCTGTACACGAGCAGCGACACGGCGAAGGGCGCGGGGCTCGACTTGACGCAAGCGTACGCGAACGCGATTCGACGCTTCGCGAGCGGCAGCTCCGCGAGCTTCACGTACACGCACATGGCTTTCCCCGAGACCGACCGGCAAGAGTTCACGCCCGTCACCGAGGAGCAACTCGCCGACGATCACAGCGACCGCCTCGCATTCACGGGAAGGCTGCGGCTCGCGCGCAGGACGCGGGTCTACACCACCGTCGGCGGTTGGACCGATGAGGACGAGGACGGAGGCGACGCCGAGCTCGGCGTCGACGTCGAGGACCTCTTGGCCGATCGCACGCTCATCGATCTCTCCGCCTTCGGGAGTCGCGGCCGGTACACGACCTCGATCGGCGCGCGGCTCGGCTTCGCGTACTACACAGGGAGCGGGCGCTGGCAGCTCGACTACGAGTTCTCGAAGAACCAATTCGACGGGTTCTCCTCGGCCAACAATGAGCTGCCGCAGCACCGCGTCCGCGGCAGTCGTGACGTGAGCACGGCCTCGGGCTGGGACTTTTCCGCATACGCCGAAGTGGACGTGTGGGACAGCGAGAACGCGGTCATGCTCGGGTTCTACTTGCAGAGGAGCTTCTAGCCGTGACGACGACGCGCTCCGTTCGCAGCTGGCGTTTCCGGAGCTGGATCTCCGCGGCGATCCCGCTCGCGCTCTTCATCGCCGCGTGCGTGACGCAGCGCGCCGAGAGCGTGAAGCAGCATCTCTGGTGGTCGGGCCTGGGCCCCGTGCTCCCCCACGACACGTTTCCTGGAGACTGCGCGCTGTGCCACATCGGAGACGATTGGCAGACGCTGACCGCCGACTTCACGTTCGATCACAAAGCAGAGACCGGGTACGCGCTCAACGGCTCGCACGCGCAGGCGACCTGCCTCCTGTGCCACAACGACCGCGGTCCCGTCGCCGTCTTCGCGCGACAAGGTTGCGGCGGATGTCATGAAGACATCCACCGCGGACAACTCGGATCGGAGTGCACGACCTGCCACCAGGAACAGACGTGGAATCCGGTTGGGCAGATCGAGATGCACCAGCACACGCGCTTTCCGCTCGTCGGCGTGCACGCGACGACGTCCTGTCACCGGTGCCACCCTGCAGCGGAAGTCGGCATCTTCGTGCCGACGGATACCGAATGCCTCACGTGTCACACGCGCGATCTCGCGAACGCGAACAATCCGAACCACTTCGGACTCGGTTGGACGGATCGCTGCGATCGGTGTCACTTGCCGCGCACGTGGCAGCACGCCGAAATCAACAATTGAACTGCCGAGGCGACGAGGCGACGAAGCACGGCGGTCCAAGTCGCTGAGCCCGCGCAAAAGATTCCAGTGCCGTCCGCAGACTCGCCGCGAGCGGCACTCGCGTTCGGTCCCCGAACTCAAGTCTTGCTCTCCATCGCGCCGATGCATCAGCGTTCGATCATCCGCTAGCGCGCCGACGGCATTCGGCCGCGCACTCAGGACAGGGCGGCGACCGATCGGGGGATGAGGAATACACAGAGGCAGGGATCGACCCAGCGTGGTCGAGTACGCCGCGCCAGGGGAGACAGGTCCGCGATGCGTCAACCACAACTCAATTGGATCGTCGTCGGATCTCTGCTCGCACTGATCGCCGGCTGCAGCGGCGAGACCAGCTCGCTGACCCAGCAAGCCGTGCAGTCGTGCATGCTGTGCCACAACGGCTCGCTTCAGAACAACTACAGCGGCCCGGGCATCGAGAACCCGCACCCATTCCCGGGCGCTGACAGCATCCTGTGCACGCAATGCCACGGCGGCGACGGCAACGGCGCGGACGAGATGACGAGCCACATTCCCCCGCCGCCGCAGATCGGCGACGACGCCTTCCAAACGACGAACGCGAGGGCGTACTTCAATCGCCTCACGCTCGCGGGCATGGACAAGTATCCGGACTACGTGGTCGACGGACGCACCTACACCGCGCTCGACTACTTGCAGTTCGTCAACCCGGGTGACATTCGCGTCGTCACGCAGTCGCGCGGTTGCGGACTGTGCCACGAGAATCACGCCGAAGATGTAGCCGCGGGCGCGCTCGCGACCGAAGTCGGCATCTGGTCGGGCGCGCGCTATACGGCCGGAAACGAAAACGCAGTTCCGGAGAATGCCGGCCTCCACGAAGACACCGTCGGTGACTACGGGTTCCGCGCGATCCAAGATCCGGACTATCAAGTCGGCATGGGAGAAGTGGGCGCCGTTGGACGTCTACTGGAAGCGCCGGTGTTCAGCGTGTTCGGCGTCGCGGGCGGCGTGTTCAACAACCCCGCCTTCGACGCCGCGGCGCTCGCGGACGATCAGAACCCGGACGGGAGCGTCGTGCCGGACTCGCCGCTCTCGAAGCTCTTCCATGAACAGGTGTCGTTCACGTGCGGCGACTGTCACCTGGGCAGCGCGGGCGCGAACAACCGCGCCGGTGACTTCCGCTCGTCGGGTTGCAGTGCGTGTCACATGCAGTACAGCCTCGGCGGTCGCAGCGGCAGCACCGACCCGAACATCAACAAGCTCGAGCCGATCGATCCCGACGACATCGACGAGCCGGAACGCTCGCACGCGCGCGCGCACAAGATCTCGAGCATTGCGAAGACGCTTCCAAGCGGAGTCACGGTCGCGGGTATCGACGACTACGCGTGCGCCGGTTGCCACCAGGGGTCGAATCGCACTGTGATGCAGTACTGGGGCATCCGCCTCGACCAGAACGCGGACGTGCGCAACGGCCGTCAGTATCCCGCGAACCCGGTCACTCACCAGACCACGAGCAACGACGCGCGGCTCTTCGATCCCGTCGTGGACAACCACACGTTCAATGGACGGAACGGCAATCAATACCTGCGCTTCGAGGACTACGACGGCGACAACCGCGACGACACGCCGGAAGACGTGCACTACCAAGCGGGTCTCGGTTGCATCGACTGCCACGGCAGCTTCGATCTCCACGGCGGCGACACGTCGACTCCGGGCACGGACATCGCGAGCCACATGGAGCAGCAGATCGCGATCCGCTGCGAAAGCTGCCACGGCACGATCGAAGCGTACGCGACGACGCAATTCGGTTCGACGTACGACGGAACGCCCGCGAACCTCGCGGTCGACGCGGCCGGCAACGTGTTGAAGCACGTCTTCAAGGCGCAGAACGGCGACTACTATCTCAAGAGCCGCCTAACGGGGAGCGTGCACTACATCCCGCAGACGAAAGACGTCACCGCCGATTCCGGCAAGACGAATCCGTTCACGACGCAGGCGGTCTACAGCCCGAAGGCGTCGTACGCGATGGGCCGCATCGATGCCGACCCGTCGAACGGCATCGGGCCGCAGCAGACCGCCGGCGCGACGCCGGGATTCAGCCACACCGACCGCATGGATTGCGCGTCGTGCCACAGCTCGTGGACGAACACGTGCATGGGTTGCCACTTGTCGGGTGAGTACAACACCGGCAACAACTTCTCGAATGTGACCGGCGAGCGCATCGTGTACAAGCAGCGCACGGCGGACTTCACGTACCAGTCGCCGCTCTTCTTCCAGCTCGGCGTCGGCGCGCGCGGCAAGATCACGACCTTCAGCGCGAACACGAAGGTGTTCTTCCAGTGGGAAGATAGAAACAACAATCTCTCGCAGATGTTCACGTTCACCGACCGCAACGGCCAGGGCAGCGACCCGAACGTCGACTTCCCGTCGCTCAGTCACAACGCGTTCATGGCGCACTCGATCCGCGGCAAGGTGAGCGCGCAGAACGAAGGACCGCGCTACTGCGTCGCGTGCCACCTGACGGACGACGCGATCGCCGACTACGGCGCGGAGTACACGACGTTCCGTAATGCGATGGCGACCGGCAACTTCGGCGCGCTCGACTTCCAGCTCCTGAAGCAGCACTTCGGGCAGAACACGGGAAATCGACTGAACTCGCCGTTCTTCGCGCACATGGTCGCGGGGCTCGGAACGGGCGTCTTCCTGTTCGACGAGAACGGAGCACCGGTCAATCCGCTCGACACCAATCCCAATCGGGTGGGCGCGGGCGGCGTCGCACCGTCGACGAACTACGACCCGGCACGCGTGCGGCTGAACCTCGACCGCATCGTCGACGCGAACGGCGTCGCGAAGGGTTCGAACAATCACGCGTGGTTCAACACGAACCTCGGCCCGAGCTTGCGCGACGGCGCGCTCGACACGAACCTCGCCGGTCCGCTCGGAGCCACGTTGATCCAACGGCTGACCGACCCGGCGACGGGCATCGTGCTCGATTCGTGGATCGATGCGAACGGCGCGAGTCAGGGCGACGCGATCACGTTCATCGGGCAGCCGTGACGAGCGTCACGCGTCAATGGGCAGCGCGCGACACGAGCGACAGCACGATCTCGAACGCGATCAAGAGGATGATGATCCACTCGAGCACCTCCATGCGCAGGTTCGTCGACTGGTCGTGCACCTTCTGGTAGATGCTCTCGATCGTCTCGAGCTTGCGCAGGATGCCGGCGTTCCACTCGGCCAGGCGATAGCGCTGTGACGTCGCGCGGTACACGCGTGCGAGGTACTGATCGCCGAGCAGCTTGAGCGCGTTGCCGACGCGCTCGAACAGGATCGCGCCGTCGACCTGCATCTTCGCGACGCGGCGCAGCTCCGCACGCGCTTGACCCGGCAACCTCATCTGGTGCCAGTTGCGCGACATGCCGATCACCTCGTAAGAGCGGTCGAGCGCGCGATCGAGCCGCTGGTCGAGGAAGCGCATCTCGAGGAGCTGCAGGTTCGCGAACTCGAGCACCGAGCGGACGTCGTCGGGCTCGCGATCGAAGAGGAGCGCGGCGTTCCAGTCGATGATCGCGACGTCGCCGCGTCCGAACGACACGCGGTTCGCCATCGCATCGGTGAGCTCTTGATCGGACAGCGGGTCGTGCTCGGAGCGCAGGAGGCGCGCGATCTGCGGTGCGTGAGCCGTGTACAAGTCCTCCGGCACGAGCGCGCCCTCGGTCTCTTCGAACTGGAAGATCAGGTAATCCTCGGTGAGGTCCGAGATCGTCGCGTTCTCGACCGCGCTCTCGATGACCGCGAGCAAGTGCTCGACACGTTGACGCGAGTCATCGAGGAACACGCTGCTTTCGGCCAGATGGCACGACATAGCGATCCACTCCTCGATCGTGCCGGACATCGCGAGCGTGTAGCTGACCGAGAGCCCGCCGAAGTCGTAGATGACGACGTCGAGGCTCGGGCTCGTTCGAACACCGGCGACGAGCAGCGGCGCGATCTCTTGCGTGACGCGCAGCGGCAGCGGATCGAACTGGAAGTAGAGCGGCGCGTAGCCCTTGTGCTTGATGTGCGCAAGCTCGGTCAGATCGGTCACCGACTGCCGGCAACGCGCCAAGTCGATCGAGAAGCCGACGTCGTAGGCGAGGACGACGTGGACCAATCCGCGCCGGATGACGAGCGGCGGCGCTTCAGCCACCGCGGTTTCCGTTCGAAACGCCGAGCGGCCGGATCTTGATGTTGCGGAAGCTCACGCGATCGCCGTGATCCTGGAGCGCGATGTGTCCGTTGCGCTCGCGGCCGTAACGCGGCATCGAAGCGAACTTGCTCGCCGCGACGAGCGCCTCCCATTCGGGAGCCCTCAGTTCGTACTCGAAGAGCTTCGTCCCATTGAGCCAGTGCTCGACACGACTGCCCTGGACGACGAGCCGCGCCTGATTGAAAAGTCCCACAGGACGCGTCACGTCCGAACGCGGCGCGTGGAGCGCGTAGTTCGAGCCCGCGGACGTGAGCGGGTTCTTCCCGTCGGCGTGCCGATCGTTGTCGAGGATCTGCATCTCGGGACCCGTGCGCCACACCGCGTCGGCGTCCTCGGCGACGTGGAAGAAGATCCCGCTGTTGCCGCCGGGTTCGAGCTTCCAGTCGAGCGTGAGCTCGAAGTCCTGGAACTCGTCGACGGTCACGAGGTCGCCTGCATCGCCGGCGCGCACGAGCTCACCGTGTTCGACGCGCCATCCATCGGGAGTCGACGTGCTCTTGAATCCGCGCCAACCCGCCGTCGTGCGGCCGTCGAACAGCAAGCGCCAGCCAGCTTTCCGCTCATCATCCGTCAACATATTCTGCGGCGCGGGCGGCGTCGGGCTGCGCACGAGACCCGGGCGGTCTTTCGGAATGCGGTTGAGCGTGTACCACGTCTCCGTCGTCCAGAGACGACGACCACTCTCCGACACGATCGGTCCGGCGACGCGCAGGTGTACGACGCGATCGGCTTCGAGCCCGTCGATCTCGAGGAACACGCGTCGCCGATCGTCCGAGACACTCGCCGACTTGACCGTGAGCTCCGCGGGATCGACTTTCGGGCCGCCGTACTCTTCCGTCGGCACGTAACGCCAGTGCTGGACGGCGTAGTTCGGCGTCTCCCATCCGAGTCCCGGAGCGATCGGCTCGGTGAACTCGATCTCGAACCCGTTCGACTGCACGCGCACGGCGAGCATCTCGAACGTCGGCTGGCCGTTGTACTTCAGGCGCTGCAGACCGAAACGCTGCTTGCCTTCCTGTCCCCAATTGCCGGTCGAGCCGATGCCGCCGACGTAGAGCGCGCCGTCGGGCCCGAACGTCAAACGATTGATGCCTGCTTCGAGTCCTTGCGTGAACGCGAACACGCAGCCTTGGTAGTGGCCGTCGATCTTCTCGAGGAAGTCACGCTGCACGCCGCCGTACGTCACGTCGCCATGACACATCTGACCGCTGTACGGACCGTTGCCTTCGGGAATCAGCGCCGGCGTGCTCGGACTGTTGCCGACCTCACCCTGCGGCAGCCAGAGCACGGGCGGAGTGACTTCGAGCTCTGCGGCTTGCTCGCGCAGCACCGCGCGCGAACCGTAGAACGCGCCGGTTCGAAGGTGCATCAGCTTCGACGACGGCAACCAATCGCCTTGGTTGTCGGTGATGAAGATCTCGCCGTCCACACCGATCCCGATGCCGTTCGGCGTGCGTTCTCCATGGGCGACGACATCGAACGTGCCGTCCGCGAGCGCGATCCTCAGTGTTGAACCGCGGCCAGGAATCTGCGGGTAGGAGCTCGCGCCGCCCGGCTCGATCGCGACCGCGAGGTTGGCGTAGAAGTACCCGTCCTTGTACGCGAGCCCGAACGCGAACTCGTGGAAGTTCGCCGACACGTCCCAACCGCTGCACAGCGCGAGATAGTCGTCGGCCACGCCGTCGCGATCGTCGTCGACGAGCTCGGTCAGCTCTTGCTTCTGCAACACGAAGATGCGGTCGTCGACGACGGCGAGTCCGAGCGGCTCGGCGAGACCCGACGCGAAACGCTTCGAGGTCACCTGCGCCGGATCGCCGGTCTCCACGCCGTCGAGCAAGTACACCGAACCGTCCGCGTCCCACAGCGAGATCGCGAGTCGCCCGTCGGAGAGCCAGCCCATGCCGCCGACGCGCGGTTCGAATCCTTCGGGCCGCACCGTCGCGAGATCGAACGACGGGTGCACCGCTTCGAGCGGCAATCCGTCGCCGGGTGCGCCCTTCAAGAGCGGCAGGATCACCTTCTTCGGTCCGGGCGATGTGATCAGCATCTCGCCCGCAGGTGTCGCGAGCGCGCTCGCGGGCACGAGCTCGAACGAATCCGCGCCCGGTCGCTGCCATTCGAGACGGAGCACGAAGCCGCCGTAGGTCTGGAAGTGCTCGATGAAGAGCGCGTGTTCGCCGCGGTCGAGCGTCACGGTGCAGTCGCGCTCCGTCGCCGAGTGCAGCCCGTCGTGATCGATCGCGAGCGCTCCGTCGATCGAGAGGCGCGAGCCGTCGTCGCTCGTGAGGCGCAGCACGTACTCCCCCGGCTCGTCGATTCGAAGGACGCCTTCGACGCGCGACACGAACGTGTAGCGCAGATCCCCCGTCGTCGTGTTCGCATCGTTCGCGTCGCTCGAGAGGTCAAGCGTCGGAACCACGACCGACACGTTCGGCGTCTGGTTCGCGACGAGGATCGGCAGCTTCTCGAGCGGCTCGCCGACGAGCCAGAAGCGCGCCCACAGTCCGCTCGTCAGCGGTCGCGGCGCCTCCGCTGTCGCTCGTGCGATGGGCGGGCGAGCCGGCTCGACGTCCGGTGCGGAACGACATCCCGGCGACGCAAGACTCAATGCAAGCGCAACGGCGCCCGCGATCTCAGCGCTTCTGGTTTGCATCGGACGCATCGGGGGTCGGTGGCTCCGGAAGCGGTTCGTAGAACAGCACCATGTTCGGCCGCAAGACTTCGTGATTGAACGCCATGAACGATTGCATGCGGCGCTTCGTGATGCCGGCGGGACCCTCGACGTCCACCTCGGCCTCTCTGCCGATCACGTCGGGCGGGTACGGAAACTTCGCGACGGCACCGTCGGTGTACACGCGGAGATAGAGAACGACGTCGTCGGGGATCGCCTCGGCCATGAAGCTCCGGTAGAGGCCGGGCATGCCGTGGATCAGCGCGTACTGATCCATGATGTCGGGCGGCAGAACCGACTCGGAGCTCACGTACTCCGGTGTCTCCTGCATGCGGATGTGGCGGCCATCCTCGAGGAACAGTTGGTAGTTCAGGTGGACGCGTCCGCCGTGGATCTCGTAGCCGAGCCACTTCACGCGCACCGGCAATTCTTTATCGCCGATCTGCGCGCTCCACACGTCGCCCGTCGGGCCGACGGTGTAAGGCTCCCCCACGCTCGTCGGCTGCGGTCCGTGCACGGTCGTGTACACGGCGCCGTCGAAGTGCACGTTGCCCTTCCAGGCCTTGTACATGGAGCACGTGGTGGCGTCGTACGCGATCCACATCTCCTGCGACAGCGCGATCGTCACGATGCGCGGCTTCTTGTCGAGCACGCAGCGGAACACGAAGGGATCGCGCGGCCTCGTGGGCACGGGAATTTGCGCCATGCTCGGCGAGCTCGCGAACGCGGCGAGGAGAATCGAGAGCATCATGCGGCAGCCTCCGCGCGCTCGACGGTTTCCTCACGGAAGCAGACGACGAAGAAGACGGCCGTCGCGAGCGCGATCGCGGAGAGCGTCATCCAGAGCTTCGAGAAATCGGGCACGCCCGCCTGCGCCGACGGAAAGCGGCCCGACAAGTAGCCCGAGAGCCATCCGCCGATCACCGGCCCGCCGCCGAGGATCATGATTCCGAAGACCGTCTGCGCGGAGTGCCGCACGTCGACTGGCGCGAGCCGATCGACGTAGATGTACGCCGTCGCGAAGAAGCACGCGTAGCACACGCCGTGCAGCGCTTGGCTCGAGACGAGGAGCCAAACGGGCAAGTCCGTCTGACTCCAGATGGCGTAGCGAGCGACGTACGCGAGCGCGCCGAACAGAAGGACCGCGCGGAAGCCCGCGCGCTTCAGGAACCAGCCGAGCAGCGCGATGACGGCGGCCTCGCTGAACTGGCCGATCGTCATGGCGGGGCCGATCGCACTGTCGGCGAGGCCGAGCTTCGAGAGGAACGGCCCGGCTTGGATGAAGTAGATCTGGTGGATGATGCTGATCGGCAAGCTCGCCGCGACGAGCACGGCGAACGAGGGCTTCTTCAACAGCTCGAAGGCCTTCGCGAACGCGAGCGATTCGACCGCGTCGCGCTTCGGCGGCGTGTGCGGAAGCACGAGGCAGAACACCGCGTAGCCGAACGAGATCATCCCTGAGAACTTCAGCGCGTCGGCGAGACGCGCGGTGACGTTCGGGACCTCGGGCCCGGTGAGGAACGGCGGCATCGCGTGGAGCGAGAGGCCCGTCTGCAACCAGATCATGGGAAAGATCCAGCTCGCCGCGATCCAACCGATCGTGCCCCACACGCGCACTCGCGGAAACTGCTTCGTCTGATCGCGCATGTGCGCGAACGCGAGCGAGTTCGAGAGCGCGAGCGTCGGCATGTACACGACGCTGTAGCAGATCGAAAGCACGAGCCACGAGGTGAAGCTCGTCTGCGTTGCAACGATCCACTGGATCACGCCGCCGACGACGAGCAGCACGGAGAGGAAACGCTCGGTGCTGAAGTAGCGATCCGCGAGCTGACCGGCGATGAACGGCGAGAGCACGGCGCCGATCGAACCGGCGAGACCGAGGATCATGCCGATGTTCCCCGGCGTGAACCCAAGTCCCCCGTCGGCGACGGGCGCCGACATGTATCGCGCCGCGACCGGCAGCCACGCCCCCCACACGGCGTACTGCAGGAACATCATCAGCGAGAGACGCGACTGGACGGGTTGGGTCGGCATGCGGGGACCGTGCGCGGCCAAGATTCTCACGAGCTGTAGCGGCGATGCAAGCAGCGCCGCCGCGAGAACGCAGCCCTACTCCGAGAAAGCCGCGTCGAACGCGCGTTCGCTGGGCGGGAAATCGACGCGGCGCACGAACGCTTGGGCCTCGGTCGCACCGTGCTCGCGATCCATCATCGGATCCTCCCACTCGACGGTGAGCGGGCCGGCGTAGCCCGCATGGCCCAGACCGCGGATGATGCCCTCGAAGTCGATGCGGCCTCGGCCGAGCGAGCGGAAGTCCCAGAAGCGACCGTCGGCGCCGAAGTCCGTGTGTCCGCCGAAGACTCCCGCGGCGGTGGGCGTGTCCGACCACCACACGTCCTTCATGTGCACGTTGAAAACGCGCTCCCCGAACTCGCGGATGAAGCGCAGGTAGTCGACGCCTTGGTAGCCGAAATGCGACGGATCGAAGTTGAAGCCGAAGCGCTTCGAGCCTCCGACCGCAGCGAGCGCGCGCCTCGAGCTCGCGAGGTCGAACGCGATCTCCGTCGGATGCACCTCGAGCGCGAAGCACACGTCGACCTTGTCGAACTCGGCCAGGATCGGCTTCCAGCGCCGACCGAACTCGTCGAAGCCGGCTTGGATCTGCGCCGACGACACGGGCGGGAACGCGTAGACCCAGTGCCAGATCGGACTGCCGGTGAAACCGACGACGACGGTGCGACCGCTGCGCTTCAGCTGCGCCTTCACCGCGTCGGGCGCCGCATCGAAGAAACGCCGCGCGGCCTTGGCGGTGTCGATCATCTCGGCCGAGGCGCGCTGGTTCACGCCGGCGGGATCCCCATCGCCCCAAATGCGCTCCGGCAAGATCGACTTGTGACGCTCGTCGATGCGATCGCAGACCGCTTGTCCGACGAGGTGATTCGAGATCGCGAACGAAGCGAGGCCGTGGTCTCCGAGAAGATCCCAGTGCTTCTTGCACCAGCCCTTGTCCTTCAACGCGCGCTGCACATCGAAGTGATCGCCCCAGCACGCGAGCTCGAGGCCGTCGTAACCGAACGCCTTCGCCTTCTTGCACAGCGTTTCGAGCGGCAGATCGGCCCACTGGCCGGTGAAGAGACAGACGGGGCGGGGCATGGGCGCGAAAGGATATCAAACGTGCCGCGGCTCAGCGCACGTCGGGAAACAGCAGGTACACCTGCGATGCCGATGCGTCGGGCAGCTCGTGCGTCATGCTGAGGACGAGACGCCGATCGTTGTCGTCGCCGTGCGCCGCGAGCACGCGCAGCGCGGAGCCGAGGGACTCGATGTCGAGCGTGCCGTTGGACACGAGCATGCTCAAGCTGATGCACGCGTGTCGCACGACGCTTTGTGGGACCGTGCAACGATCGAACCTCGCGCGCGTCTGCTCGATCATGGGCCGGATCACGCCGCGGACTCCCTCGTCATGCCCGTCGCGAGTCCAGCGGCTCGCGCAGTCGAGCAGGTTGGCCAGGTTCTTCGGCCGAATGGCTCCGCCGACGGCCTCCCACGGAAAGCTGCGCGTCTGCTCCTCGAGGAGAATTCGTTCGAACGCGCGCCATGACTTCGGCGTCGCGATGTTGATCAACGCGATGCAGGCCGATTCGCCGAGGTACTCGCCCCACACCGTGCCCGGAGCGGCGCGAGCGAAGGCCTCGAGATTCGGGATGAACGACTCCTCGCGGATGTCCTCGATTGCGAATCGAGCATATGCGGGACCCGCGACTGCCTGGTCGAGAAGCTGCAAGCGCTCGTCCTTGCCCGCACTCCGACCGTGAAGGCGCCACGCCGCCTCGGAGATGAGCATCTCGGGCTCCGCGTCCAGTGCCCGCCGAAGCGATCGGTGCAACTCTGCGCCGCTCGCTGACTGGAGCGCATCGAGTGAGAGCGCCGCGGAATCGCGCAGGAACTGCAACCTGGTTTGGAAGTTCTCGAGCGAGGACTGATCGAGATACCGAGGAAGGCTCTCGTAGGCCGCGCTGCGCAGCTGCTGCTGTGCATCGAGCATCCAGAGCGCAAGCGTTCCGGCGTAGCTCGACGCCGCTGGCAATAGTCCGTGGTTCAACCGGCGATTATCGTGGTCTGCCTCCGCCAGGCGCTGCAGCGCATCGAGCTCGTCGCCGCGCACGTCGCGACAGTACGCGGAAGCGACCACGAGCACGGGGCGAAGCTCCGACTGAGCACCGACGCTGTGATACGCGCCCATGAGCTCGGGGAACCGAATTCCATGCTCGCGCACGAGCCGCCGAACGCGCGACAGATCGAACTCCCCGAACTCGCGGAAGTTCCCGAACGCTTGCCAGTAACCATGCGGCAAGCCCAAGCCTTCGAACAGGGCGACGATGTCGTCGCGCGGTGGCGCAGGTTGGCTCGCGTCCGGCTCTGGCTCGACTGCACGCGCGGCCTCGATCGGCGTCCGGCTCACGGGCGTCTCGACAGCGAGTGCCGCCGTCGTTAGTTCGCTCCGCGAGTGCTGCGTGTCGAGTTCGACGGACTCGGTGTCTGAACGGTTCGATGTCCGCGGGTCGACTCGCACGCGCCAAACGAGAACGAGCACGAGCACGCTCACGAGCGCGGCAGTCAGGATCCAGCGCACGGATGACAGGACCCGGTGACTGGGAACGGAGGCCACGCTTCAGTTATCCCGGCAACGCGGGTGGGCCGCAAGCGCGACCACCAGAGTTCAACGCGCGTCGTCGAGCCGAGTGCCCGGCAGCGCACTTGACCGGCGCACGGGATCGCGTCGACACTCTTGCACGGGCGGCCGCACGGCGACCGCCCCGACAAACGAGACCCCGCCCGCTCGTCCACGCATCCAAGCGTTTCCGCAAGGGAACCGCGCGCCGGCGGGGTCGCTCTCTTTCGCGTCGGTAGATGCGCTGCAGGCCGACGTCGCGCTCGAGTCACTTCGTTTCAGTCCGTCCGCTCAGCGCACGTCGTCGAGCCGAACGCCCCGCCGCGATTCCGCCGACCGCATCGCCGCTTCGAGCACCCGCTGCGTCTGGTACGCGTCCTCGAAATCGGGCAGCGGCAGCTCGGGCTTCTCGCCTCCGAGAACCCGCAGGATGTCCGCCGCCATGTTCGTGAAGCCGTGCTCGTAGCCGAGCATGTGCGCGTCGGGCCACCAGTTCGCGACGTACGGATGACCACCCGCCGCCGACGTCGCGACGATGCGGCGCCAACCCGCGGTGCGCGGCCCGAGCGTCGCGTCGTGGTAGCGCAGGACATTGAGATCTTCGAAATCGAACGCGAGCGAGCCCTTCTCGCCGTCGATCTCGATCGAGTTCGCGTTCAGCTTGCCCGTCGCGACGCGCGTCGCTTCGAAGCTCGCGAGCGCGCCGCTCTGGAAGCTCGCCAGGAACAAGACCGCGTCGTCGACGTCGCTCTTCGCCTTCTTCGACGAGCGCTTGCCCTTCGCGCTCGGAACCACGCGCTCCTTGATGAATGTCCGCGCGACCGCGCCGTGGATCTCCGTGATCTCTTCGCCGACGAGAAAGCGCGCCATGTCGACGATGTGCGCGTTGAGGTCGCCGTGCGCACCGCTTCCCGCGCGCTTCTTCTCGAAGCGCCACGACATCGGCGTCTTCGGGCCGCCCCAGCTCTGCAGATACTTCGCGCGGACGTGGTAGATGCGGCCGAGCTTTCCCTCACGCATCAGTTGCCACGCGAGCCCGATCGCCGGACAGCGGCGGTAGTTGAACCACACGAACGTCTTCACGCGCCGCTTCGCCTTCGCGGCCGCGTCGCGCATGGCGCGCGCATCGGCGAGAGTTCCGGCGAGCGGTTTCTCGCACGCGACGTGCTTGCCGGCTTCGATCATCGCGATCGATGCGTCCTTGTGCGCATCGTTGGGCGTCGAGACGTCGACGAGGTCGACGGCGGGATCCTCGGCGATCGAACGCCAATCGGTGGTCGAGCGCTCCCAGCCGAACTTGCGCGCGAACGCGACGAGTGAGCGCTCGTCGCGCGCCGCGACGGTGTGCAACACGGCGTTGCGCGGCAAATCGAAGAACCGATTCGCCTGCCCCCACGCGTTCGAATGCGCGCGGCCCATGAACTGCTGGCCGATCAGCGCGACGTGAATAGAACGCTTGGTCGGTGTGCCTGAGCTCATGCGGCTGCGCATTGGAGCCTTCACCACGCAGCGGCGCAAGCACGCCGCGATGCGCTATGCGCGGAACGAATCCTTGTCGAGCGACGGCTCGTGGTGCGACGACAGCCCGAGCGCGAGCCCGATCGCTATAAACGTCACGAGCAGCGACGAACCGCCGGTCGAGAACAAGGGCAACGTCAACCCCGTCATCGGGATCAGCCCTAAGTTGACGGACACATTGATAAAGAGGTGCGCGCTGAAATAGAGCGCGATCCCGCCGACGACGAGGCGCGAAAATCGGTCGCGCACACCGCTCGCGCTCCCCATGATCAGCACGATCATCAACGCGTACAGCGCGAGCACGATCGCAGCGCCGAACCAACCCGCTTCCTCCGCCACGACCGCGAACACCGAGTCACAGTCGCGCTCGGGCAGATATCCGCCGCGGTTCGAGATTCCTTCGCCGAGCCCCGTGCCGAACACTCCGCCGTTCCCGATCCCAAGGCGCGAGTGATAGCTGTGGAACGCCGGTCCGTTGCGCGCCTCGATCAGGTCGTGCGCGCGGAAACCGTGGAGCCACGTGTCGATGCGCTGGAGCTGATAGTCGTGCGCGCCGAACTGGAACTGCCAGATCAAGAACGCGACGACGGCGGCTGCCAATATGAAGCGTCCCAGCACCGCCGCGCGCGCTCCGGCGAGATAAAGCATGCCGAGCGTCACGGGCACGATCGTCATCGCGGTGCCGAGGTCGGGTTGCAACGCGACCAGCGCCATCGGAACGAGTGCGACGAGAAGCGGCGGGCCCCAATCGCGCGCGCGCTGCAGACGATTGCGATACAGGATGCGCGCCAGAGCGACGATCACGCCGATCTTCGCGAGCTCCGAGGGTTGCAGGTCGAAGCCCATCGGAAGCTGCAGCCAACGTTTCGCGCCGTTGCGGTACTCGCCGAACACCGGCACGACCAGCAGCAGGACGAGGCACACGCCGTAGACGAGGTTCGCGTTGCGGCGCAACCAGCGCGGTTTCACGGCCAGCGCCACGAGCAGCATCGGGAGCGTCAGCACGACCTTCTTCGCGTGTCCCGCGAAGTCCACGTCGTCTCGGCCGTAGAGCTCGTCGCTCGCACTCATCGCGCGCACAAAGACGAGACCGGCGCCGAGGAGCAGCATCGCGATCGCCAGCACGTGCCAGTCGAGCGCGAGCCAGCGCACGGACGACAGCGAGAGCACGCGCTTCGCGGACGTGCCGAACGGAGACGAGCGTGAATCGCTCATCGCGGGCCGCCTTGCGAATCACGCTTGAGTGGCGAATCACGCTTCGGTGGCGCAACGGCGTTGTGCGACGCGTCACGCTCCGGTGAGGTGTTCCCGCCGTCGACGCCAGCGCGCGGTGCACTCGCGTCGATCGCGCCTCCCGTCGTGCCGCGTTTCGCATCGTCGCCGCTCTCCCGCTTTGGCGGCGCGTTCGCGCTCTCCACGAATCGCCGCACCGCCGGATCCGAAAGGAACTGCGCGGCCACGTACACCGCGGTGTGGCTCGCCGTCTCCGACACGTCGTGCAGGTACACGACGAGGATCGCGGCGGGCTTCTCGGCCGGGAACCAACCGGCGAACCACGTGTGCTTGCGCACTTTGCCGGCTTCCATGTCCAGCCGGTCGTCGATCGTCTGATCGGGCGAGGCTTTGAACGCGGCGTAGTCGCCGCTGCCGGTCTTGGCCGCGATGCGGAAGCCGAGACTGCCTTTGTCGAGCCCCTTCTCGTGCGCGGTGCCGCCCGGATCCTCGACGACGGACTCCATCGCGCGCCGCACGAACTCGCGGCTGGTGGCGGAGAGGCCGAGATCGTGCGCGACGAGCGGCACGTCCTCCCCCCCGATCGCGCGCACGATGTGGATCTCGGGCAACGATCCAGTGAGTAGGCCCGCGGTAGCGCGCGCGACTTGCATCGGCGTCGCTTCGATGATTCCAAGTCCGTTCGCAAACCGGCGGCGCGTCGCGGCGTCGCCGAGTATCTTGGTCAGCTGCTCGGGAGGTATCAAGCGCCAGTCCTCGCGCAAGCCGATCCGGCCCTGTGCTCCCAAGTGGCGGATACCTGTCGCTTCCCCGAAGCCGAAGACCTGCGCCATCTCGACGAGTGCCGCGGGCTGGAACACTTCGCCGAGGCGCGCGAAGTACGCATTGCACGACGCCTGCAGCGCGCGCCCCATGTCGCATTCCGTGTGCAGCGAGTGGCAGTGCAGATCGGCGTAGCCCGGTCCGCCGTCGTCGATCGGCAAGCACGTGTAGCGCGTCGCCGGATCGAACTGCAGGCGATCGAGCGCGTACGCTGCGACGAACGGCTTGAACACCGATCCGGGCGGATTGAACGTCGGGCGCTGCAAAGTCCGATCGCGCACGTGGCGGCGCTCGTCGTCGCGTCCTGGAGTCGGCGGACAGTTCTTGCGTGACGGCTCCGACACCGCGGCGAGCACCTCGCCCTGCGGCGTGATCAACACGATCGCGCCGACCGGGTTCTCGAACCACAGGCGATCGGTGTGCGAATCCGACGGCATGCGCGGATGGGCGAGCGTCGTCTGCGCCGCGAGTTGCAGATCGAGATCGAGGGTCAGCTCGAGATCGTCGCCGTCCTCCGCCGGCTGGAAGAGCTCGACGTCGTCCGCGTGACGCCCGCGTCCCCCGCCTCCATCCGACTCGCGGTAACCGAAACGACCGCGCAACTCGGGATCGAAGTAGGCCTCGATGCCGGAGGCGCCCGTCGACTCGTCGGCGCGGTACAGCCGCGCGGTGAGCTCGCCGATCTCGGCTTCGTCGCGCGCCGTGCGCAGCACCTTGTATTGCAGCGCTTGAAGGCGTTTCTCGTCGCGCACCTGCGCGAACAGGTCCGACAGCGACGGTCGGCGCACGCGGCCGACGAGCACCTCCGCCACGGGCACGCCGTCCGCGTCGCGCGCCGTCGTGATCCGGCGCGTCGTCTCACGCACTTCGAAGCCGCGGTAGCGCTCGGGATGCCGCTCGATCAGGTGCACGAGCGGATAGCGCGGACTGCCCGACAGCACGACCGGCCGGTTGGACTTGTCGCGCAGCACGAACTTCTCCTGCTGCATCGCGCGCGCGACGCGCTCTTCTCGCAGCACAAGGCGTGTTGGCAGCGCAGCGTCGGAGCTCTGCGACGCGGAGAGTCCCTCGAGCACACGGTCGCACGCGGTGACGAGGCGTCGCTCGAGCGCGCGCAGGAGCGCCACGAGCTCGATCTGTGCCTCGGGACTCTCGAAGCCGCGGCCTGCTTCCGAGAAACGTCGCCAGCGCGCCGCGGACTCCGGAGCGATCG
Source organism: Planctomycetota bacterium (assembly GCA_031413895.1). Classification (GTDB taxonomy): domain Bacteria; phylum Planctomycetota; class UBA1135; order UBA1135; genus JANLUN01. The sequence continues at coordinate 19,668 of JANOFY010000455.1, forward strand.
ACGCGGCCTTCGCATCGATCGCGTGCGCGTCGGAGAGCTCCGCAATCATCCCCACCGCGAGCCAGGGATCGGCGAGCTCGGAGGAAGCCGCGCGCACTTCCTCGTCTTGCAACGCGAGAACGGGCTCAGCGGGCGCAAACTCAGCGGCGACGCGCGACGACGTGAACAGTGAATCGATTTCGGAGAGCACGCACAGCTCGTCGAGCTCCTGCCAAGCAGGAGCCGGCTCGCCGGCCCGTCGGCGATCCATGTACGTGGGACGAAACTGCTCCGCGATCTCCGCCAGCAATCGACCGGCGCGCAACTCGACGTCCGGCTCCGATTGGACGTGCGACAGGATGCGCGGTGCGCGTAGAAGCTCGAGCTCGCGTTCGTAGCGCTCGCGGCGGCTCGCGAGCCACTTCGTGTGCCGCGCGGCATCCCAGCGCAAGACGATCGCGATCCAGTCGACGTCGACGAGGCGCGTCAGGCTCGACGTGCTGAGCCGTCCCGGCGCGAAGCCCGCCGCTTGTTCGAAGAGCTCGTCGGCGACCGCGTCCTCGGCTCTCTCGCGCTGCGCTTCGAGCGCATCGATCAGGACCTCGAACGGCGCTTCGCCGACGGTTCCCGCGGCGATCTCGGGGTCCTGCGCCAGCTCCGCCGCGAGGACTTGCAAGTGCGCGCGCGCGGCGGCGAGCTCGGTGCGGAGGCTCTCGGCCAGCGCCTGCGGGGACTCTTTGCGCTCGCGCGCGACGAGCTCGATGTACGACAAGCGTGCGTCGGGATCTTCCGCCGACTTGCGCGCGTGTGAGCGCTCCGCGCCGGTCATGTGGAGCAGCTCGGACACGTAGAAGCGCAGATCGGAAGCGCGCTGCGGTCGGCGCTCCTCGGTCGGATGATCGGTCGCGGGCAGCGCGCACGTCTCCGTCGCGAGAGCGGCGCCGGCCGCGAACGCGTCGAGATCCGCCGGCGAGAGCAGCACGAACTCGATCGACCACGCTTCGAGCGCGTCCGTTGCTTCCGCCAGCGGCACGGCGCGCTGCTCCAGCGTCGAGCGCGCGTGCGCCACCTGCGCGATCGGATGACCGCGCCGGAATTCGCGGTAGCAGAACTCGACTTCGTAGACGTCTTCGTCGCGCACGAGCTCGCGACCGTCGCGCGCGAGAATGCGACCGCGGTGATACGGGACGACCTTCGACGAGCGCAGGAGGCTCGCCGCTTGCGCCCCCCACACTTCGTGCTCCGCGATCTGGATCTGCGCGAGCCGCACGAGGAGCACCGCAAGTCCCGCGAACACGACCGCGACCAGCGGACCGAATCGACGCTGCGCTACCACCGACGCCTCCGCAGCGGCGTCAAGCCGGGAAGTCGCGCGAACACGGGGCCGGCGAGCAGCGCGAACACCGCCGACGTGATGCCCGCGGGCCACGCCACGAGGATCGGCGCGGTCCCGGCGAGCTCGGGCGTGCGCACGCCGTGGACGAGGATGAGCCAGCCGTCGAACACGACGACGAGGAATCCGCACACGACCGCGCGTGACACGGGGCCCGTGAGCTCGACGACCGAGCGCGCGAGAAGCGCCAGGCCGATGATCCCGAAGAAGCCGGCGACGAGCGCGACACCGGGCTCCGCGCTCACGCTGATGCGCGCGAGCGCCGCGCACAGCGCGAGCAGCGGAGCGTCACGCGTCTCGAGCTGCGCGACGACGCTGAGCACGAGCACGAGACCAAGATCGGGCATCCAACGCGCGAGCGACGTGTCCGCCCCGAGCCAACCTTGGAGCGCGAAGAGCCAGACCGCCCACACGGTGAAGAGCAGCCAGGCCGTCGCGCGCAGCGCGATCACGGACGAAGCTCCGCGGCGGGAGTGCACAAGACGCGCACGCGACGCAGCGCGGACACGGGATCCGGCGTGCGCACGCGCAGGACGACGCTGCCCCGCTGCCGCGGGAGGCGCGCGCTGCCGATCACGAGACCAGGCGGAACGTCGCGCTCGCCCGCGCCTGTGAAAAGCACCGCTTCGACCGGTTCGCCGGTCGCTTCGCCCAGAGCCCCCGCTTCTTGGCGGGTGCTCGTTTGAAACGGCGAGACCGCCGCGTCCCAGCGCAAGAGCAGCGTGCCGTCGCTTCGATCGCGACCGACGGAAACCATGCGACCGAGAGCGACAGGCCGCACGCCGCCGCCCTCACCCTGAACTTGCGCGAGGACGCTGAGCGCAAGGCCCGGATCGCCGAGCAGTGCAATGTCCGAAGTCCATAATCCGGCGTGCGCGACGAGACCGACGAGCCGCGCACCCAGTGCGATCGCCGAACGATCCGCGACGCCGTGCACGCGTCCTCGCGTGAGCTTGCGGCTCTCGCGCCAGAACGACGGATCGCCGTCGAGCACGAGCTCGCCGTCGAGCCAATTCTCCTCGGCGAAGCGCCCTTGCAAGAGCTCGGGCACCGGCGTGGGCCGGCCGGGCGGACACAACACGACGACTTGTGACAACCCGCTCGCGTAGTCGATGTCGGCGCGCAGCGCGAGCACGGGCACCGCGTTCACGCGGTAGCGCGCGAGCTCGCCCAGTCGATAGCCGTCGGCGAGTCGCGAGTACGGTTCGACGAGCGCCGAGTCGGATTCGTAAACGCGCACGCTGCCGGACTCGACCGAGCGCGCGCTCGGAACGTGCGCCGCGAGGAAGAGACCCATCGAATCGTCTTCCGGCGCCGGAGCGAGGCCGCCGACGACCAGGTCGCCGCTGCTCGTGCCGGAAGTCGGCGCCTTCGCGCCGGGCTCTCGCGAAGTCGCGTCGACACTCTCCGCGCGCGCTCCGACTCGAAACGAACCGCCCGTGACGAGCGCGACGGTCGCTTCGCCTGGCACAACCGGGTCGAGTCGCAACACGCGCCCGACGTACGTGTCGCGACACACGACCGGCATCCCCGGCTCGAGCGCCGCGTTCGGTGAGAAGCGGATCACGACCGTTTCGAGCGACGGATCGGGCTCGACGACTTGCGCTTGGATCAGGCCGCGACCCGCGCGCAGCGTCGGGTCGGTTGGAAGCGCGAACGCGCGCTCCGCCGCGAGCAGTGCGAGGCTCGCTTCACGCTCCGACGGCGCTTGCTCGACGACACGGAGCTCGGCCGCGCGCACGCTGCGCGCGGACATCCAGCGCAACGGGAGCACGAGGTGACCGAGCACGCGCGAAGGCACGGAGAGCCATTCGAATGCGCTCTCGACGCGCGACTCCGGTCGCAGCGACAACGCGGCCAGCGCCAAGCAAATGATCAGGTAGAGAGTTCGCGAACGCGACACGTCCATCGCGAGAAGCCCCCCGCTCTCGTGCGATGCGAGCGACGCGCGCCCGCGCGGCTACCCTAGCGCGCGCGCGGAGTCGAAGACAGAGCGCCTACTCGTCTTCGTCCGACGACAAGACGCGCGCGAACACGTCGAGCTTGTCGAGGAACACGCCGGTGCTGCGGGCGACGGCTGTCAACGGATCGTCCGCGACGCGAGCGGGCACCGAGAGGGCGTCGCCGATCGCTTCGCCAATCCCGTAGAGCAGCGCACCGCCGCCGCAGATGACGACGCCCGTGTCGCACAGGTCGGCCGAGATTTCCGGCGGCGCCTCCTCGAGCACGCCGCGCACGGCGTCGCAGATCTGGCGCACCGGATGGCTGAACGCGTCGCGGATCTCGATCGAGGTCACGGTCGTGCGACGCGGCAGCCCGGTGATGCTGTCGCGGCCCTTCACTTCCATGGAGAGTTCCTGCTCCATCGGCCAGGCCGAGCCGATGGTGAGCTTGACGCGCTCGGCGGACTGCTCGCCGATCAGCAAGTTGTGCTGCCGCCGCAGGTGGTTGATGATCGCTTCGTCGAACTCGTCGCCCGCGATGCGCAGCGAAGTCGACACGACCATGCCGGCCAGGGCCAGGACCGCGATCTCGGTCGTCCCGCCGCCGATGTCGACGATCAGCGAGCCGTGCGCTTCGGTCACGGGGAGATCGAGACCGATCCCAGCGGCCATCGGCTCGTCGATGAGAAAGACGCGCCGTGCGCCCGCGCGTTCGGCCGAGTGGATCACCGCGCGACGTTCAACCGCAGTGATTCCGACGGGAACGGCGATCACGACCTGCGGCTTGACCCAGTTGCGGCCTTCGTGAACCTTCGTGATGAAGTAACGGAGCATCTTCTCCGTCACGTCGAAGTCCGCGATCACGCCGTTGCGCAATGGACGGATCGCTTGGATGTTGCCGGGCGTCTTGCCGAGCATCGCCTTCGCGGCGTTGCCGACGGCCATGCCGTCGAGCAGCACTTCACCGGTGTCTCGCTTGACCGCGACGACACTGGGTTCATTGAGGATGATGCCGCGTCCGCGTACCGAGATCAGCGTATTCGCCGTGCCGAGGTCGATCCCCATGTCGACGGAGAAGCGCCCGAGCGCCCACTCCAACGGCTTGAATACGCTGCTCATCCAGTCTCCCCCCTCTATGCAACGGTGCGGCGCGCTGCGATCACGAGTGCGCGCGCGATACCGACTTCCACAGCGCGCCGCAGTCTACAGGCAGGGGGGGAGGGATCAAGGCACGCGCGTGCGTTCGAGCGCTTGCAGACAGGACTCCGCACGAGAT
>JANOFY010000456.1:0-4484 GCA_031413895.1 Planctomycetota bacterium
GACGATCTGGTCGTGCTCGCCCAGAATGCAGGCGCGGCCGCCGCCGATCCCGCCATCGCACAATATGTCGCACAGGCCGAATTGGTCGCCGTCCATCTCGTAGATCCGCTCGCCGTCCTTGTGGACCTCCATCTCGTACGCGAACTCCGGGCGCTCGTCGCGGCCGCTGTTCGGCAGGAAGAACAGCGCGTGGAACTCCTCGACGAAGTCGTCGAGGAATCCGCTCGTCGAGTAGAGCGTCGGCACTTCGATCTCGATGTCCGCACTCGGTGACAAGCCGTAGCGCACGCTCACGGCGTTGCGCCACAGCTCGCCGTCGAGCACCACGGTCGAGCTCGACGAGTTGCCGTTCTCGAACATGCTGCTGTAGGCGCTCGTGACTTGGAGTCCCGCCGAACCTTCGGGCTGCGTCGTCGCGACCCGCGGACGAAGCGCCATGAACATGAGGTGCACGGGCGCGATGGCGCGCGACGGCATCGGACCGCGGATCACCTGCGTCGGCTCGTCCGTGTGTCCGAGGTGCGCGCAGCCGGTCAGCACGAGCGCAAGCAACAGACCGGCGATCGATCGAGTGAGCGCGCTCATCGCGCTCCCGCCCGCGCGCGGATCCGTGCATCGAGTGAGCGCATGCGCACATGCGGACCGCGCACGACTCGAAAGGAGCTCGCGTAGTCCAACGTGCGGCGCATCGGGGCGCGTGCGATGCAAGACTGAGGCCGCGCGCATCACTCCACTGCGCCGATCAGAATTGGAAGTAGATGAACGGCTTGTACCCGTCGGAGATCCAGGGGATCACGAGCGCGAGCGCCGCGCCGAGACCCGCCGCGTACACCCAGTCGGATGCGCGCGAGTGCCAACGCTCGAACCATCGCGCACGCGAGACGATGTGCACCGCAAGACAAGCGATCGCTAAGACGAGCCAGAGCCGGCTCGCCTCCCCCACGCCTCCCGCACGCGCGCCGGCCATCTGTTGGAGGATGGTCCACGCTTGCGCCAGGCTCTGACTGCGGAACACGACCCAGGCCGCGAGCACGCCGAGCATCGTGAGCGGCGCGCCGATCGTCGCGGCGAATAGCCCGGCCGCGGTGTCGGCGGGGACGGCGCTCTTCCATGCACGGTGCACGATCAAGAACGCACCGTGCATGAGGCCCCACACGACGAACGTCCAGCTCGCGCCGTGCCACAGCCCGCACAGGAAGAACACGATCGCGAGATTGAGGTACGTGCGTCCCGCGCCGCGTCGATTGCCGCCGAGCGGGATGTAGAGGTAGTCGCGAAACCATGTCGACAGCGAGATGTGCCAGCGGCGCCAGAACTCCGTGATGCTGCCCGCGAGGTACGGGAAGTCGAAGTTCAAGGTCAGTCGGTACCCGAGAAGGCCCGCGGTCGCGATCGCCATATCCGAGTAACCGGAGAAGTCGCAGTAGATCTGGATCGCGTAGAGGATCACGGCGATCCAATTCGAGACGGCCGACCATGCCTCGGGCGCCGCGAAGATGGCGTCGACCGTCGGCGAGAGGTTGTCCGCGATGCACGCCTTCTTGATGAACCCAATGACGAACAGCGTGGCGCACGCGCGCACGTTCACGTCCTTCCAGTAGCGAAGTGACGTCAGCTGCGGCAGGAAGTCGATCGCGCGGACGATCGGGCCGGCGACGAGCTGCGGGAAGAACGTGACGAACAGCGCGAAGTCGAGGTAGCTCTTCGCCGCCGGCAGATCGCGCCGGTACACGTCGATCGTGTAGCTCATCGATTGGAACGTGTAGAAGCTGATCCCGACCGGCAGGACGATCGAGAGCGTCGGCGCATCGACGTGGACGCCGAGCCACGATCCGAACGCGACCGCGGACGACACGAACCAGTTGAAGTACTTGAAGAAGGCCAGGATCCCGAGGTTTCCGATGAGCGAGATCGCGAGCCAAAGTCGACGCCCTCCCGGCACGGGATCGCGACCGAGCATCCAGCCGATGAGCCAGTCCATCGTCACCGACACGTACATCAGGCCGAGGAAGCGCCAGTCCCACGCGCCGTAGAACACCGCGCTGCACGCGAGCAACCACCACTTGCGCGCCGTGTGCCAGCGCAGCAACCAGTACACGCCGAAGCACAAAGCGAACAGGACGAAGAAGCGCGCTTCGGTGAAGATCACTGCCGCGCCTCACGGTGCTCGAGATACGCGCGGACCAACAGGCGGCTGAACACGGCCGCACCGGCACGGTTCAAGTGGCCCATGTCGTAGTGATGCTCGACTTCGTACAGCTCGGGGTACGCGTCCGGGCGATTGAAGTGCAAGAGCTCCGGCACGAGTCCGGCCCGCGCGAGCTCGTCGAAGAGCGGCGAGCCGCTGCGCGCGGGCAGCACGACTTGGACGAGCTCGACGCCGTGTGACTCCGCTGCGCGGTATTGATCCGCGAGCGCCGGTGCGTTGTACGTCTCGAGCGACGTCCCGCGCGCGTTCTCCGCCGGGATCTTCGTGATCAGCTTCTTGTAGTTCTCGATCGCGCTCAGGAACACGTCGCGGCCTTCGGTGTGCACGCGGTCGGTCAAGAGCTCGAGCGGCTGGTAGCCGCGCGTCTCCGCCACCAAGTCGACTGGAACGTCTGCGCTGATCGCGTCGCGGTCGGTGCCGAGCGCGTTCGCGAGCACGCGCGGCCCCTGACCGAAGTTCGACATCTTCTTGCCGAACGCAGCGAGGTGAACGCGGTAGAGGTCGAGCCGCGTGGATAACGGCGCATCCAAGCGGCGGACGGACTCGAGTACATGCCGCGTCGCCGTCGGCGAATGCCAGAACGCGCAGCGCAGCGACTCGGGATTGGTGCTGCCCGGCTCGTCGAATCCCGGATACCACGTGGCCGCCTCGAAGAAGACCGTCTTCAGGCGCGCCGGCTCGAGGGCCAGGATCTCGCGCAACACGAAGTCGCTCTCGAAGCCGAACATGCCGTCGGCGCCGAAGTTGAACGTGTTCCACGGCAAGCCGTGCGCGGCGAGCTCCGCGTCGACGACGCGCGGATCGATCGCGCGCATCATGCGGCTCGAGCCGACGTAGATAGCGTCGATCTCGTCCTTGTGCGCTCGCACGTATTCGAACTTCGCGCGCAGTCCACGCTCCTCGGGCCACGGCACGAGCGGACGCAACATCGACGCGACGAGCGCGAAGCTTGCGCCACACACCGCGAAGAGGAGCAACGCGCGCAGTGCGCGGCGAGCGGTCATCGAGCTGTCCTCGTCACGGCTCGAGACGTTCCTCTAGAAGATGAAGTAGATGAACGGCTTGTAGCCGAACGCGACCCACGGAAGGATCAGCCCCGCGATCACGCCCCAACCCAGCGCGTACAGCCAGTTCGGCAGCGCTTGGATCGGACCGCGCAGCCAGTGCTTGTAGGCGATCCAGTGCGCGACGGCGAGCAGCGCGAAGAATCCGAGCCAGCCGCGATCGATCATCTCGGTCCCACCCGGCGAGACGAAGAAGAAGATCTTGTACATCTCCATCGACTGGTCGAACCCGCGGCTCGCGAACATCGGCCAGCCCACGAATAGGAAGTACGTCGTCAGGATCGGACCCAGGTACACCATCGATCGTCCGAGCGAGCTCTCCTTCGGCACGATGTGTTTGAAGATGCGGTTCACCGACACGTAGAACGCATGCAGCGCGCCGAACGTCACGTACTGCCAGCCGGCGCCGTGCCAGAGTCCGCACAAGAGCATCGTGATCCAGATGTTGCGGATCGTCTTGCCCCATCCGCCCCAACTTCCGCCGAGCGGGATGTAGAGGTAGTCCTTGAGCCACGTGCCGAGACTCTGGTGCCAGCGACGCCAGAACTCCCCGATGCTCTGCGAGAAGTACGGGAAGTCGAAGTTGTTCGTGAGCTTGTAGCCGAGCAGCCCCGCGGTCGCGATCGCCATGTCGGAGTAGCCCGAGAAGTCGCAGTAGATCTGCACGTGGTACATGCAGAGCGCGATCCAGTTGCTCAGCGCGTCGAACTTGCCCGGATCCGCGAACACCTGGTCGACGACGCCCGACACGTTGTCCGCGAGCACGGCCTTCTTGAAGTAGCCGAGCAGGAGCAGCGTCATGCAGTGCCGCACCTCGACCATCTTCCACGAGCGCCTGGACTCGAGCTGGTACAGGAAGTCCACCGCGCGGACGATCGGACCGGCGACGAGCTGCGGAAAGAACGTCACGTACAGCGCGAAGTTCAGGTAGCTGCGTTCCGCCTTGAGCTGCTTGCGGTACACGTCGATCGTGTAGCTCATCGACTGAAACGTGTAGAAGCTGATCCCGGGCGGCAGCACGATCGCGAGCGTCTTGATCGAGACCGGCATGCCGATCCACTTGGTGAACTCGACGGCGGAGTCGATGAACCAGTTGCTGTACTTGAAGAAGCCGAGCAGACCCAGGTTCACGATGATCGAGAAGACGAGCCACAGCTTGCGTCGACGCGGATCCTGCTCGTGCTCGAGGAGCCGCCCCATCACGTAGTCGA